>JBIQIB010000039.1:9932-22389 GCA_044508265.1 Acidobacteriota bacterium | reverse complement strand
ACGGAGCAGGTGGTCAGGAGCGCGAGCAACGCGGCCCCGATGCGGCGCCCGGCGGTCACTGGGTGGCCGGGACGTCCGGCTTGCGATCGACGAAGCGGCGCACGCCGCTGTCGTCCTTCACGAGCTCGAACGCGTCGAAGAGCTTGCCGGTGACGGTTCTGGCTTCGTAGCGCAGGGAGCCGCCGTTGACGCGGATCACCTGGTACAGCTGGAGGTTCTGGCCGGTCCGCGTCGCCCAGTCGCGCCCCGGGCCGATCTCGTACATCGTCGGACCGCCGACCGAGACGACGTAGACGGTGCCTGCGTCCTCGCGGCGCTGCGGTCCGCCGCCGATGTTCTCGCCGCGTCCGTACAGGTGATCGTGCCCCTGCAGCACGAGATCGACGCCGTACTTGTCGAACAGCGGCTTCCAGGCGTCGCGGATCTCGGGATTGTCGCGCGTCCGCGCCAGCGAGAAGACGGGGTGATGGAAGGCCACCACGGTCCAGCGGTTGCGGTTGTTCTTCAGCCGCTCCTCGAGCCACAGGGCCTGCGCAGCGAGAAGATCGGTGCGCTGCGAGTTCAGAACGATCACCCTCACACCCTGGTAGTCGAACGAGTACACCGTCTCGGTGAGCCCTTCCGGGCCGTCTTCCGGCAGCGCGAACTGCGGACGCCAGAACTTCGAGAGCTCCCGCGGCGCATCGCGATCGAGCCGCGCGTACTCGTGGTTGCCGGTGGCAGGCACCTGCGGGATCATCCCGCTGACCCAGGCGCCGGCGCCGAACCAGTCGCGCCACTCCTCGTCCGCCTCGCCCACGTTCACCATGTCGCCCGTGTGCAGGATGAAGCGCGCATCGGGCGCGCCGAGGACGGCCGCCCGCAGCGCTCGCGACCAGAGCGAGCGGATGTCGTTCTGTGCGTCGCCAAGATAGATGAACTCGAAGGGCGCGGGCTCGGCGTCGGCCGTGCGGAAGTGGAACCACTCGCTCCACACCGCGCCGTCACCCACGCGATAGGCGTAGAGCGTGCCCGGGCGCAGCAGGGTGAACCTGGCCTCGTGGTAGTACACCGTGCGGTTGCCCACCTGGACGGGGGTCGTCCGCGCCGGCGACCGCCGCGCGAGGGCACCGAGCGCCGGGTTCGCGCTGGCGTCGACGAGCTCCGCAAATGCCTCGTCCACACGGACGTCGGTCCGCCAGGTCACCGCCTGCGACCGCGACGGGTCGTCGCGCCAGGTCAGCACGACTCGCTGCGGGAGGCGCGCGGCGTCCGCGCGCGCTTCGCGGGCCTCGACCGCCGCCGCGGCCGGGACGTCGTCTGCCGGCAGCCGTGTCGCGTCCTGCGCGAGCACGATGCCGAGCGAACATACGACGCCGAGGACGCCTGCGGTGCTGGCGGTGAGCCATCGCATGACCGCCATGATCACTGATACCGTCTGGCTATGCCAAGTCTCGCGACCGTCGCCACGCCCGCGCTCGTCATCGACGTGCCCACGCTGCAACGTAACGTCGAAAGGATGCAGCACCTGGCAGATGCGGGCGGCAAGCGGCTGCGGCCGCACGGCAAGACCCACAAGAGCCCCGAGATTGCGGCCAGACAGACGGCGGCGGGCGCCGTCGGGCTGTGTTGCGCCAAACCCGGAGAGGCAGAGGTCTTCGTGCGCGGCGGGGTCGAGGACATCCGCATCGCCTACCCCGTCTCGCCCGTACATGCCGACCGGCTGCTGGCACTCGCCGAGACCGCTCAGGTCTCCTTCGTCGTGGACACGCTCGAGGTGGCACGCGCCTGGTCCGACACGCTGAAGGCGCGCGGCAGGTCGCTGCCGGTCGTCGCCAAGATCGACGTCGGGCTGCACCGGTGCGGCTTCGACCCCGACCACGTGGACGTGCGGGCCGCCATCCGCGAGCTGTCGGCGCTCCCGGGCCTTCGACTGCAGGGGCTCCTGAGCCACGCCGGCCACGCGTATTCCGCGTCGAGCCGCGAGAGAATCGCCGAGATCGTTGACGCCGAAGCCGCGCTGCTCGGCCGCATCCGCGACGAGGCGCGCGACGACGGCATCGATCTGCCCGAGATCAGCGTGGGCTCGACGCCCTCGGCCGAGGCCAGCATGCAGGCACCCGGCGTCACCGAGGTGCGCCCCGGCAACTACGTGTTCTGCGACAGGATGCAGGTGGGCCTCGGCTCGGCCACCTGGGGCGACTGCGCGCTGACTGTCGTCGCCACCGTCGTCTCGACGGGACATGAGCGGGTGGTCGTCGACTGCGGAAGCAAGGTGCTCTCGTCGGACGGCGTGCGCGGCTTCGAGCCGATGCAGGGCTTCGGCGCGGTGCTGCAGGAGGACGGGCGTCCGGACGACTCGCTGCTCGTCGAGCGGCTGTCCGAAGAACACGCCGTCGTGCGCGTGCTGGGCGACACGTCGCTGCGCCCCGGGTCACGCGTGCGCATCGTGCCGAACCACGCCTGCGTCGTCGCGAACCTCTCGGACAGCTATGTGCTGGCGGATGGCGACGAGGTCATCGGGCACCTGCCGGTCGCCGCGCGCGGCCGGGTCGTCTGAGCGTGTTACCATCCGCTCGCGATGGCTGCCACCCGTGACGTCGGCGAAGCGCTGGGCCTCATCGAGACCCGTGGTCTGGTGGGCATGGTCGAGGCCACTGACGCCATGCTGAAGACGGCCAACGTCGTGTTCGTCGGCTGGCAGAAGGTGGATGCCGGCCTGGTGACCTCGATCGTCCGGGGCGACGTGGCTGCGGTGAAGGCCGCGACCGATGCCGGCGCCGCCGCTGCGCGCCGCGTCGGCGAACTCGTGGGCGTGCACGTCATCCCCAGGCCCGCCGACGAGGTCGAGCAGATCTTCCCGATCGCTCCTCCGGGCGCTACTGCGTGAAGACGGCCGTCCCGCTCGCCGACACCATCAGCATGCTGCCGCCCTGCCCGATCGTCTCGTAGTCGAGGTCCACGCCGACGACGGCATTGGCGCCGAGCGCCGCGGCCTGCTGCACCATCTCCTGCACCGCCAGGTCCTTCGCCTTCCGCAACTCGTTCTCGTACGCCGCCGACCGCCCGCCGACGATGTCGCGGATGTTGGCGAAGAGGTCGCGGAAGATGTTCGCGCCGAGGATCGCTTCGCCGGTGACCAGGCCGAGATACTTCGTGATGGTCTGGCCTTCGAGTGAGTGCGTCGTGGTGACGAGCATGGGTTGGTGGCTCCTCCCTGCGAAACGGAACTGAACGGTCTGCCTCAGTCGCTGCGGACCCGTGGCTATTTGTCTGGAGCGACGAACGGCGCGACCATCCGCTCCACCCCTTCCGCGCCGTCGAGGTCCTTCTGCGTGACGCCGTTTGCCGTGTGCGTCCAGAACCTGACCGTGAGGCGCCGGTACTCGAGGCGCAGGTCCGGGTGATGGTCGGCCGCCTCGGCCGCGAACGCGATGCGTGTCACGAGCGCCACCGCGTCGCCGAAGCTGGCCACCGTGAACTCCTTCTCGATGGCGTCGCCTTCGCGCCGCCAGCCGGGCAGCCGGGTCAGCGCCTCGTCGAGTTGCCGGTTGTCGAGTCTCTCGGACATTGCGGGGCCTCCTGACGTCACAGTCCGAACCGGCTGGGCCGGACCGCTTCCGGAATGGGCCCGGCCCGTCCGGCGACGATGTCGCTGACGAGGCGGGCGGTGAGCGGCGCGAGCAGAATGCCGTTGCGGTAGTGCCCGGTGGCGAAGACGAGCGAGGGCATGCGGCTCGACGGCCCGATGAGCGGCAGGCCGTCAGGCGATCCCGGCCGCAGGCCGACGCGCACCTGCGAGAAGGTCGCGTGCTCGAGCGCAGGCACGAGGGCCTGTGCCGCGAGTGACAGCGTCGTCACGCCTGACAGCGTGGCGCGCTGGTCGAAGCCGACGTCCTCCACCGTCGCGCCGACGAGCAGCTCGTCGCCCCAGGGGACGAGATAGCACTCCTCACCCCACAGGACACGGCGCAGCGACGGGCTGCTGGCGACCAGCCGCAGGAGCTGCCCGCGGACGGGCCGGGTCGGCGGGGCCGTCTGCCCGTCGATCGGCAGCGTCGTCGACCACGCGCCCGAGGTGACGATGACCCAGGGGGCGCTGTGCGTGCCGGAGTGGGTCTCGACGCGGAAGACCGGTCCGTCCGTGTGCACGTGGGCGACGCGCTCCGGCTGGGAGAAGCGGGCGCCGCGATGTACGGCGGCCAGGCGCAGGGCGTCCACGAGGTCGCGGACGCGGATGGTGCCGTGCACGGGAATGAACAGGCCCCCACGCTGCGCCGACGCGACCATCGGCTCGAGTTCGCGCAGGCGGGCGCCTTCAATGAGCTCGCAGGGCACGCCCTGCGTCGACAGCCGTTCGGCAATCCCGGCCAGTCGCTCGACGCCGGCATCAGTGGCCGCGACCTCGAGCGTCCCGTCGCGGACGTACGGCACGTCGAAGCCCGCGTCGCTGCGCACGGTCTGGACGAAACCGTCGTACAGCTCGAGGCTCTCGACGCCGAGCGCCTGCAGCGCGGAGTCGGGGGACGCCTCGATGTGCGGCGCCAGGACGCCTGCGGATGCCTGCGACGCGCCGGCGCCCGGGGTACTCGCGTCGAGCACCAGCACGGCGATGTCCTCGCGAGCGAGCGCGTGCGCCACGGCACAGCCGATGACGCCGGCTCCAATCACGATGACGTCAGGCGCTGAGTTCACCCCGTCAGTCTAGCGCGGCGCCACGCGGGGCGATCAGCGCCGCGGCAGGTCACGCACCTGTGCCTGGTAGTTGTAGTCGGGCACGGCCGCTCCCGTGGGGCCGGCCGCGACGGCCGTGACGTTATACGAGCCGGTGATGGTGCCGACCGTCGGGTCGAACGTCGCGCGGAAACTGGATACCGTCAGCTGACGCGTCGTGAGCGCGAGCGACTCGATCGTCGACCCGGAGAGCGTCAGCACGTCGCCGTCGCTCACCTCGCCAGACACGATGATCGACAGTCCCGGTTCGAGCGCATCCACGAGCGTGCCCGTCACGACGTTGCCCGTCTGCTCGAGGGTGAGCGTGATCGGCGCGTGCAATGTGCCGGGCGTCGGAGAGGCCCCGCAGACAGGCGCCGTCGACGTCAGCGAGCAGCTGGGCTGCGAACGCACGATGGGGCCGCTCCACGTCCCGCCATAGTCGGAGACGACCCGCAAGGAGGCCTGTCCTGTCGCGGAGGTGGTAGTCGCGGTGAGCGTCGCCGTACCCGCGCGCCTGGCGAGCACCGTGCCGGCCGCGTCGACGGTGGCCACCGTCTGGTTGCTGCTCGACCAGACGACACCGCCGGCCGGCGCGCCAGCAGCCGCGGCCTGGGCCGTCGTCGTGTCGCCCGCCTTCAGGACGCCGGCGCCGAGCGTCACCTGGAGCGAACCCGACGGCGCTGTCGGCGAGGAGTTCGATTCGCAGGCGACAGGTGCCAGCAGCAGGCCCGCCGCGAGCAGTCGTCCCAGTCGTCGGCGCAGCATCAGCGAGGACGTCACGTTCACGTCCGCGACTGTAGCAAGATGGCGTGTGGGCGGGAAAGCCACGTGAAGATTCTCGACAACTCCGTTCGTCTCGATGCGATCGCCGCGTCCATCCGGGCCGCGCGCCATCCCGGCCACGACCCGGCACGCTGGGCCCTGCCGCTCGTCACCGCAGCCGACGAGGCAGCGGGCGGCGCCTGGCTGCGCGTCGCGTTCGACGAAGGCGAGGCGTTGACGCTCTGGCTGCCGCCGCATGCGGGCGAGCCGTGCCATGGTGACGCGATGACGCTGGGTGACGGGCAGGGGATGCGGCTCGGCGACGCGGTCGCCTGGCTCGGCGACCATGCGGACACATATGCGCGCGCCAACCCGTCATGCTGGAGCCGGATCGTCGCCGCGCGCGACTCCGAGTGGGGGCCGCTCGTCGTCACCCCGTTTGCCGTAGGCGACCGGACGGCGCCGCCGCCCGGCACCACCACCGCCGGCATCGTGATCGACGGCCTTCATCGCGCACTCGGATGGGGGCTTGGTCGTGACGACCGGCCCCGGACGCTGCAGGCGTTCGTGCCGGAGTCCGCGGCCGGCTGAAGCTCAGCGCTCCGAGTCTGGACGTCCGCGGGCGACGCCTTTCGTCCGTTCGCCAGCCGGCGCGGCCCCTCTGGCGACGCCGGGAGTAGACGGCCGCGGGGCATCAGCGCGCGATTCGACCTTCCCGCGCGAGCGCGTCGTGCCGGTTGGCTGGTCGCCGGATGCGGTCGACGTGCGCGGCCCGAGCGCACCGGGGTGGAAGCCGGCAGGCGCCTGCGTGATGTCGGTGACGGTCGGTGCGCCCTTCCGTCCGGAGGCGCGGGCCGCCCCGGCCGGGCCGGGCCTCGTGCGCGGGCCGAGCGACGACTCGAAGACGGTTTCCGTCACGTGATCGTGCCGGCGCGGAGGCCGCGGCCTGTGGACGTAAACCGGCACGGCCACGGGTACGGCGACGATCGACCCCTCGGCGCACTCGGCGCCCGATGCGGGGTCGGACCAGGCGTCTTCCGGTGCGGCGCATGTGGGCGTGCCGCGGGGTTCGCCGCGCCCGGCTCGCACCAGCGCCCCGATGACCCGGTCCGACAGCCCATGCGCCTTCAGGTCGAGCAGGTCGGCCTGCGTGAGTTCGAACGGGCCGCCGTCGACCTCGATCAGAGGGATGAGTACCTCGTCGCCGAGCCCGGCGCGGTGCAGTTCGATCACGTCGTGGACGGTAAGGTCGCCCGCGTGGGCCGGACCGGGTGCGGCTACGAGGATTCCCCCAGCCAGGGCGAGAGACAGGATCCACGTCATACGCATGCCGGTACCGCTCCTTTCGCTGGAGAATACGCGTGCAAACGGCTGGCCAGTGGCTCACGTCGGCTTCGTGCCGGTCTGCGAGACGACCGGAACCGGGAAGCGGTCACAACGAACGTCCGGAGTGTGTCCGGCCGAGGACGCGACTGTCCTGCGGATAGGGCGCGGCTCCCGTCGCGGCAGCGCGTTCGTGGGGCAGGTGCCCGACATGTTGTGGTGCTGCCCGCGACCCGCCCGGCATGCCGTTTGCTGAAGGAGAGGACGAAGGCGCCGGACCAGCCAGGACGTGGCCGGCGCGGAGTACCGCCATGGAACATCGAAGCTTCAGTCCCGTCGTGTTGGCGGGCGGCCTGCTGGTCGCCGCGCTCGTGGGTTTCGTCGCGGCGCGCCAGCTGTCGGGGCCTGACGCGTCGAGCGTCGCCACGCCCGTCGCCGCGGAAGCGGCCGCCGAGGCAGGCACGTCGCCCCTGCCGCCGACCGAGACGGCGGTGACGGACGCTACGGAGGCGACGATAGAGCCGGCAGAAGCCTCGGGAGCGCCGGCGACCGCTGCCGGCTCCCCGGGCCGTCAGTCCGCCGCGGCTGCGGCGGACGCCGCCCCGCCGGCAGCCCGCGTCCCGAGCGCCTCGACGGGTTCGGCCGCCGCGACGAAGGCCCCCGCGCGTACCGCGACGTCCCGACCCGCGACGCGAGAGGCGTCGCGGCCGGCGCCGCCGCCTCCTGCACCCGCTCCGGCAGCCCCGGCCGCTGACCGACAGGCTGACGTCGCGCGCGCCGAGCCGACGTGGAGCCGTCCCTTCCCGCCGCCGGCGGCCGCGGAAAGCCTGCCGACGCGCACGGCGCCGGTCATCGACGCGCCGCCACCACCTCCCGTCACGCGCACCGTGACGTTGCCGGCCGACGCCGTTGTCGGCCTCCAGATCGACCGGACGGTGTCCACCGACACGGCCGTCGTCGAGGACGACGTGACGGCGAGGGTGACGCGCGACGTGATGGCGGACGGGGTCGTCGTGATCCCTGCCGGGACCCGCGTGCACGGCAGCGTGACGCTCGTCGACGAGGGTGGCAAGGTGCGCGAGCGCGCGCGCCTGGGTGTGCGGTTCCACACCGTGGTGTTCGCCGACGGCACCGAAGTGCGGCTGCCCACCGAGACGATCTATCGCGATGGCGAGTCGCCGGCCGGCCGCAGCACCGCGAAGATCGGCGGCGGCGCGGCAGCCGGGGCCCTGATCGGCGCCATCCTCGGCGGCGGCAAGGGCGCGGCGATCGGCGCGGCCGTCGGTGCGGGCGGCGGCACCGCCGCGACGATGGCGGGAGGACGGCGCCCGGCGCAGTTGCCGGCGGGGCAGACGCTGACCGTGCGGCTCTCCGACCCGGTGAGCCTCGAGGTGCCTCGATAGCGCTGCGCGCCTGACGTTCCCCTGTCAGGCACGCCTCCCTATACTGGGAGCATGGTTCGCGCATGCACGGTGTGGGGGTTGGCGATCGTCGTGCCGTTCGTCACGCAGGGGGCAGCCATGGGATCGTCAGGTTTTGGCATTCCGGCAACACAGGCGGCGCCGCAGGCCGGCCAGACCGCTGCGCCGCCGGGCACCTCCCACTTCACACGTGTCGACGCGACGGTCGCGTGCGGCGGCTCGACCGAGCCTGAAGCCTTCGCCGCGCTGGCCGCGGACGGCTTCCGCTCGGTCATCAACCTGCGACTGCCCACTGAGCCGGGCGTCGCCGAAGAGGCGGAGGTGGTCGAGGCGGCAGGTCTCAGGTACGTGCACCTCCCGCTCGACGGCGCGGCGCCCGACCCTGCCGTGGCGGAGCGCTTCCTCGACGTGATCGCCGACCCGACGCTCGCCCCCGTGTACATCCACTGTGCGTCCGCGAACCGGGTCGGCGCCGTGTGGGCCATCAAGCGCGTCGTGCACGATGGCTGGACGCGCGAGCGTGCCCTCGAGGAGGCCACCGCCATCGGCCTCAAGAGCCCGAAGCTCGTGGAGTACGTGCATCAGGTGCTCGATGCGCGGGCGCAGTAGGAGGCGGTAGCGCGCATGTCGGCCGCAACGCCGCCGCGCGGCGACATGCCGGAGGCCGACTTTCGCGCCGCCGGCCATGCCCTCGTCGACTGGATCGCCGACTATCTCGAGCACGCCGGCGATCTGCCGGTGCTCGCCCAGGTCGCCCCGGGCGACGTCTCGCGTGCATTGCCGGCGGAGGCGCCGGCCGCCGGCGAGCCGTTCGCACGTATCCTCGCCGACTTCGAGCGGGTGATCGTCCCGGGGCTCACGCACTGGAACAGTCCCAATTTCTTCGCCTACTTCGCGATCACCGCGAGCGGTCCGGGCATCCTGGCCGACTTCCTGTCGTCGGCGCTGAACCAGCAGGCGATGCTGTGGCGCACGTCGCCGGCAGCCACCGAGCTCGAGTCGGTGACACTCGGCTGGCTGCGCACGCTGCTCCGCCTGCCCGATGCCTTTGGCGGGGTCATCTACGACACGGCGTCGGTCTCGACGCTCCACGCGCTTGCGGCGGCGCGTGAGCGCGTCGTCCCGGGAGTGCGCGCGCAGGGGCTCGCGGGACCTGGCACGTCCCGCGGGTTCACCGTCTACTGTTCGTCGGAGGCGCACTCGTCGGTGGACAAGGCCGTCGTCCTGCTCGGCCTCGGTCATCGTGCCGTCCGACGGGTGGCCACCGACGCCGCCTTCCGCATGGCGCCGGAGGCCCTCGCCGCGGCCATCGCCGAGGACCGTGCCGCCGGACTCACGCCGCTGGCCGTCGTCGCGACGACAGGGACGACGTCCACGACGAGCGTCGACCCGGTGCCGGCGATCGCGGACGTGTGTGAGCGGGAAGGCATCTGGTTACACGTTGACGCGGCATACGGCGGGCCCGCGGCGCTCGTGCCGGGCATGGAGTGGGTGCTCGAGGGCGTCGCGCGCGCGGACTCCGTGGTGGTCAACCCGCACAAGTGGCTGTTCACGCCGTTCGACCTGAGCGTCCTCTACTGCCGTGACATGTCGCTGCTGCGGCAGGCGTTCTCGCTCGTCCCCGAGTACCTGCGCACGTCAGACGACCAGGTACAGAACCTGATGGACACGGGTATCCAGCTCGGGCGGCGGTTCCGTGCGCTGAAGCTGTGGTTCGTCATGCGGTACTTCGGCGCAGAGGGCCTGCGCAATCGGCTTGCCGAGCACATCAGGCTGGCCGGCCTGTTCGCGTCGTGGGTGGACGCCGCGCCACACTTCGAACGGCTCGCCCCTGCCCCGCTGAGCGTGGTCTGCTTCCGCGCCCGCCCGGAGCACCTGGCAGGCGACGGGGCGGCGCTCGACGCGTTCAACGAGCGCCTCATGGACGAGCTGAATGCGTCGGGACGGCTTTTCCTCTCGCACACCCGGGTCAACGGCGCCTTCGCGCTGCGACTGGCCGTCGGCAACGTCCGGACGACGGAAGCACACGTTGCCGCCGCCTGGCAGCGCATCCAGGACACGGCCGCCACTCTCACTGTGTAAGCTCTTCCGAACGTGTCCAGACGGTGACATCACCTCGCGTCACCGCGCGACGCGCCAGACCCGCAGCACTCGACCCAACCGACGGATCCGAACGGCATCGGGCTTGCACACCGGGAATGCGGACACGGCACGTTCGCGCGTGTCCCCTCATTGCCGGAGAACGGACCTCATGCGCATCGCTTCACTCATACCCCTGATGACCATCCTCATCGCGTTCGGCCAGCCGTCAGCGGCGCGTGCCGACGTGCTCATCACGCCGTTTGCCGGCGTGAGCTTCATCGATGACGACTCCAAGCGCAACTTCGGTGCGTCGATCGGCTTCGGCGGGCTGATTGGCTTCGAGGTCGATGCAAGTCAGACACGCATCGGCTCGTACGAGGAGGTACCGCTCGTCGATCTCACGGCGAACATCACCACCGTCATGGCCAACCTGGTCGTGCGCGTACCGGCCGGTCCGGTGCAGCCGTATGCGTCGGGCGGCGCGGGGCTGATGCGTCTGTCGGGCGACGTGCGCGTGCCGTTCCTTGGCTCCATCGCGAGCGTCTCGGCGCGCGACTGGGGGATGAACGTCGGCGGCGGCGTCCATCTCTTCCCCTCGGATCACTTCGGCATCCGCGGCGACGTCCGCTACTTCCGCAGCCTCGCCGACCTGTCGCTCAGCGACCTGACCGACATCGGCAGCATCGACGACCTGCCACTGCCGCGGCTCGACTTCTGGCGGGCAACGGCCGGCGTCACGTTCAAGTTCTGATCGGGAGGAAGCTGACACCCGGCCGGCGCGCCCCGGCGGCGGGGTTCGGGAGATACTGACGTGATGCTACGTGACATGACCCGCGCGGCGGGCGCGCATCTTCCGGCCGTCATGCTGGTGGCCGCGCTTGCGATGCTCGTCCCCGCCAGCGCACGCGCCGACATCCTGCTGACGCCGTTCGCCGGTCTGAGCTTCGTGGACGGCGAAACGAAGGGAACGTACGGCGGGTCGTTGGGTTTCGGCGGTCTGGTCACGCTCGAAGCCGACGTCTCGCGCGTGAACCTCGGCACGGTCACCACGCCGGCCTTCGACCTCGACGTCCGCGCGACGACCTACATGGGTCACGTCATGGTGAGGCCGCCGTTCGGTGTCGTGCAGCCGTACGTCCAGGCGGGCGTGGGGCTGCTGCGGCTGTCCGGGCGCTTCGACCTGCCGTTCGAAGGCGAGCTCGGCGATGCGACGAAGTCGAAGTTCGCCTACTCGCTCGGTGGCGGCCTGATGATCTTCTTCACGCCGACCATAGGTCTGCGGGGTGACGTCCGCTACATCCGTCCGACAGGCGACCTCCGGGTGAGCGACCTCGTGTCGCTGCCGACGTCGGGAGACGTCCCCGAAGGCAAGCTCGACATCACCAGGGCGACCGCCGGGCTGGTGATCAAGTTCTGACATCCGCAAACGGCGGACGACCACGGCCTGGGCGCGTCCGCCAGCGTCTTGCAGAGAGGGCATGGCGTGTGAGGGCGATCTGCCTCAGCACGTGTCGCTCTCCGTATCTTCATAGCCGTGCCAGGGAGGCACTCATCTCATGCGTAAGAGCTTCATTGCGTGCATGCTGCTGACGTTCGCGGCGGCGGTTCCGGCGTCGGCACAGACCGACGGCCTGCTCACTCCGTTTCTCGGCGTCGCCTTCGACAATCCGGCTACCGACGAGAACCGGCTCGTGTACGGTGGCGCCGTGGGCTTCGCCGGGCCTATCGTCGGGTTCGAGATCGATTACGGGTACTCGCCCAACTTCTTCGAGAGCGAGGACGAGTTCGGCGAGTTCGGCAGCGAGGGCAGCGTCACGACGCTGATGGGCAACGTGCTCGTCTCGCTGCCGAATCGTCGGGTCAAGCCGTACTTCACGGCCGGGCTGGGGCTGCTGCGGACGAATCTCGACTTCACGGACGTCTTCGACGACGTCTCGCGCAACGACCTGGGCGTGAACGTGGGCGGCGGCATCATGCTGTTCTTCAACGACAGCCTCGCCGTTCGC
Organism: Acidobacteriota bacterium; assembly: GCA_044508265.1. Lineage (GTDB taxonomy): Bacteria > Acidobacteriota > Vicinamibacteria > Vicinamibacterales > Vicinamibacteraceae > JAEZDP01. The sequence continues at coordinate 10,100 of JBIQIB010000039.1, read as the reverse complement.
GGCGACGTCCGGCACTTCCGCGACCTCACGAACGACGACCCGGACGACGACCTGCCGGATCCTGGCGACTTCGACCTGGGCGACTTCAGGTTCTGGCGGGCGACCGCCGGCCTGACGTGGCGGTTCTGAGGCGCTGCGCCAGCGGCGGTCGCCGGTGCCATGAATACG
>JBIQIB010000039.1:0-9832 GCA_044508265.1 Acidobacteriota bacterium | reverse complement strand
GATCCGCCGGAGTAAGATCGACCCGCGAAGGCTGCTCGTGGGATCGCAGTTCCTGCAACACTGCAAACCCGAGACCTGACCCCACGAACCGTCGATCGCGAGACCTGACCCCAGCCCCAGCTCATGCGACTGCCGCGACGCATTACCGACATCCAGCCGCCAATCATCCCGATCCTCGGCGAACTGATCCGTTCGACGCCGGGCACCATCTCGCTCGGCCAGGGCATCGTCTCGTATGGCCCTCCCGAGGAGGCGCTGGAAGCGTTGCGGCAGTTCGGGAAGGACCCCGCAGACCACCGGTACGGGCCCGTCGAGGGCGACCCCGCCCTCATCGAGGCAATCGCCGCCAAGCTGCGCGACGAGAACGGCATCGACCTGACGGGACGGCGCGTCGTCGTCACGGCGGGAGGCAACATGGCGTTTCTCAACGCCATCCTCGCCATCACCGACCCTGGCGACGAGGTCATCCTGCCGGTGCCCTTCTACTTCAACCACGACATGGCCGTGACGATGGCCGGATGCCGGGCGGTACCGGTACCGACCGACGCTGCGCACCAACTCGACCTCGATGCGTTGACGGGAGCGATCGGTCCGCGAACACGGGCAATCGTGACGGTGTCGCCGAACAACCCCAGCGGCGCCGTGTACCCGGCCGACGCGCTGCGGGCCGTCAACGAGCTGTGCGCCCGCCGCGGACTCGTCCACATCACCGACGAGGCGTACGAGTACTTCCTGTACGGCGGAGCCACGCACTACTCGCCGGCATCGGCGCCGGACAGCATCGACCACACGATCTCGCTGTTCTCGCTGTCCAAGGCGTACGGCATGGCCAGCTGGCGCATGGGCTACATGGTCGTCCCGGAGTCGCTCTACGAAGCCGTCAGCAAGGTGCAGGACACCAACCTGATCTGCCCGCCGCTCGTCTCGCAGCGCGTGGCCGCGGCAGCCCTCGAGGTCGGCCGGCGGTGCTGGGGACCGCAGGTGGCGGACCTGGAACGGGTTCGCGACGACGTGAGACAGGCGCTCAGTGCGGTGGCCGACGTCGTGGAGGCGCCGGTGACGCAAGGCGCGTTCTATGCGCTGCTCCGCGTCCGGGGCGGCGGCGACCCGTTCGCGCTGGTGCAGGAGCTCGTACGCACATACCGGGTGGCGGCAGTGCCGGGCACGGCATTCGGCCTGACCGACGACTGCTACCTGCGCGTCTCGTTCGGGGCGCTTGCTCGCGACACGGTGGTCGAAGGCATCGGCCGACTGGTGACCGCGCTCGGCACGCTGGCGAAGGCGGGGAAGGTGGGGTCAGGTCTCGAATCTGCACGAACGGGGTCAGGTCTCGCCTCGCTGTGATCGCAGAATCTGCCACGCCGGCTCACGCTGCCACGCGATCCGCGAACGAGCCGCCACTCGCCCCATCGTCCTGCCGGCTGTCGCGACACGACGACGACGGCAGGGCCAGCGCAGCTCTGGCCTGCAGCACAGCACGCAACCTGACGTTCAGCGCCGCGGCGTCGGCGGCATCCAGATGCGGATGCGCGTCGGGATGGCACTCGCGCAGCAGCCGGCGGCACGCCGACCGCAGCTGTGCGTCGCTCGACGTCCCGTCTACTTCGTCCGCGCCAAGCCGCCGCAGCAACTGGATGGCCGCCAGCTGCGATGCGGTCCTCCTGGGTGCGCTGGTGCTGCGCGGGCTCGCGGACGTCTTGCGTGTAGACGGGCCATGGCGCGGCCGCGATGCCGGCGCGGAGACGTCAGCTGACGACGACGTCGCGGCCGCCTCGACGACATATGCTCGAGCCGCTACCGCAGCGGCGACAGGAAGGGCGGCCAGCGAGGCGAGCCACGCCGGCGTCACGATGGACGTCGCCGTAGCGGACGTGGGCCGGGAAGAGGCATCGTCATACGCGGTGAGCTTCCCGACCAGCACGTCGATGAACGGCCGTGAGGCGCTCATGGAGGATCATTCGGCGGGGACGGCGACAGCTTGAGCGGCGAACGGCCTTCCGCCCTGCCGGCGCTGACCGGCATCTCCGCCGGTCCGTGGCTGGTGCTCGCGGCCTCCGTCCTCTGGGGCACCACAGGCACGTCGCAGGCGCTCGCGCCGGCGGAGGCGTCGTCGCTTGCCATCGGCAGCCTGCGGCTCACCCTCGGCGCAGCGGTGCTCCTCGCCGCTGCAGCGACTCGTGGAGCGGTGACCCGCGAGACGATCACGCGTGCGCCAGGGCCGCTCCTGGGCGTGGCTGCCGGCATCGCGATCTACCAGCTCGCGTTCTTCAGCGGCGTACGCCTGACGGGCGTGGCCGTCGGCACGCTCGTCGGCATCGGCAGCTCGCCGATCTTCGCGGGCGTCCTCTCCTGGCTCGTGGACGGCGAACGTCCGTCAGCGCGCTGGTACCTGGCTACGATCGTCGCCCTCGCCGGCTGCGCCCTGCTGGTGCTGCCCGACGGCAACGACGCCGCGGCGCGCGTGCATCCCCTCGGCATCGCGCTCACGCTCCTGGCGGGAGCCGCATACGCCGCGCTCTCACTCGCGGGTCAGCGCCTCGGACGCCGTGTTCCGGCGGACGCAGGGATGGCCATTGCGTTTGCCGGCGGGGCGCTCGCCCTCGCTCCCGTCCTGGCGCGCCAGGACCTGACGTGGCTCACGGATGTGCGCGCCGCGGCCGTCGTGCTCCACCTGGGCATTCTTGCGACAGCCGTGCCTTACGTGTTGTACGTGCGCGCGCTGCGCACCGTCCCTGTCTCGTCCGCCGTGACACTTACGCTGGCCGAACCGCTGACGGCGGCGATGCTCGGACTCTTCCTCCTGGGGGAACGTCTGCCGCCGGCAGGCGTCGCGGGTCTCACGTGCCTCGTTGCCGGCCTGGCGCTGCTCGTGACCGGGGCGCCAGGCGGCGGCAGACAGGCGGCCCGAGCCTCGCTATGATGCGCAGATGCCGACCGCGCGTCCCTTCCGGTTGCCCCCGATCGCCCGCCTGCTGACGGCGTCCGGAGCCGTCGCCGCCACCCTGTTGACCCTGGCACCCGGCATCTCCATGCGTACAGGCGTGGCCGCCGCGCAATCGGGCGCGCGCGTGGCACCGCCGTCGCCCGTCGCGCCCGTGCCGTCGGAGGCGCAGGTCGCGTGGCAGCGGCTCGAGTTCACCGCATTCGTCCACTTCGGCCCGAACGCGTTCACGGGCGCCGAGTGGGGCACGGGCACCGAGAAGCCGGGCATCTTCAACCCGACGGCGCTCGACGCGCGGCAGTGGGTGCGCGCGTTCAAGGAGGCCGGGATGAAGGGCGTCGTCGTGACGGCCAAGCATCACGACGGCTTCTGCCTCTGGCCGAGCAGGGAGTCGACACACACCGTCGCGGCCAGCCCGTGGCGCGACGGCAAGGGCGACCTCCTGCGCGAGCTCTCCGATGCCGCGCGGGCGGAGGGACTGAAGTTCGGCGTCTACCTCTCTCCGTGGGACCGCAACCACCCCACGTACGGCACGCCGGAGTACAACGACGTGTTCGTCCGCATGCTCGAAGACGTGCTGTCGAACTACGGCGAGATCTTCGAGGTCTGGTTCGACGGCGCGAACGGCGAAGGCCCGAACGGCAAGCGTCAGGAGTACGACTGGCCGCGCTTCCTCGCCACCGTCTCGCGGCTGCAGCCCAACGCGGTCGTCTTCAGCGACGCAGGCCCCGGGCTCCGATGGGTCGGCAACGAGCGCGGCGAGGCACCGCTCACGAACTGGGCGATGATCGACCGCGACAGGTACACGCCCGGCACGCCCCTCAGCTTCGAGCTCGCAGAGGGAACCGAGCTCGGCACCCATTACGTCCCGGCCGAGTGCGACGTCTCGATCCGGCCCGGGTGGTTCTGGCGCGCCTCGGAGGATCGGCGCGTGAAGTCGCCTCAGGCCCTCTTCAGGATCTGGGAGGCGTCCGTCGGACGCAACTGCGGGTTGCTGCTCAACGTGCCGCCCGATGACCAGGGCCTGATTCGGCAGGCCGACATGGACGCGCTCACAGGGCTGCGTGCCCTCGTTGACGCGACTTATGGGACGTCACTTCACGGCGGCGCCGACGTGTCCGCGTCGGCGACACGAGGCGCCGGCTTCGAGGCCGCGCACGTGCTCGACGCCGATCCGGACACCTACTGGGCGGCGCCTGACGGCATCACCAACGCGAGCATCACGCTGACCCTGTCGAAGGCCACCACGTTCGATCGTGTCGTGCTGCAGGAGCCGATCCGGCTGGGCCAGCGCATCGGACTCTTCGCAATCGAGGCGCTGGAGGAAGGTGGATCCTGGCAGCGCATTGCGGCCGGTACCACCGTCGGTCACCGCCGCGCCGTCGTCGTCCCGAAGACCACGACGCGTCAGGTCAGGGTGACGATTCACGACGCACGCGCGACGGCGGCGCTGTCGACGATCTCGCTGCACGCCACACCGGGCGCGTCGTCGCGCTCGACCGCGCACTGACGGCCGTCGGCCGCCATTGGCCCCACGATGGCCCTCGATCGCCCGACTCGCATTCTGGAGAGTAGACACATGCTTACGCGACGCAACATCCTCGAAGCTCTCGCCGCGGCCCCGCTGGCCGCGACGTCGCTGCCCGCCGGCGCGCGCACGGTGTTCGGGCGCCAGGGCCGTGCCGCGGGAGCGGCGGTACAGGCGCAGCGGCAGGCGGAGCGCCTCATCGTCGTGTCGCTGGACGGCGTCCGCGTGCAGGAGCTCTTCGGCGGCCTGGACCGCGACCTCTTCCAGGCCATTCTCGAGAAGCGGTCCGTCGAGGAGCATCCCCTTCACCAGCGCTTCGGCGGAGCGACGCCCGAGGCCCGACGCGCGCGGCTGATGCCCTTTCTCTGGAACGAACTCCTGGCCAGGCACGGGTTCGCGGTCGGCAACCACGCGCAGGGCAGCGTCATGCGTCTGTCCAACCGTCACCGCTTCAGCTATCCCGGCTACGCAGAGCTGATGCTCGGCGTGGCGCACGACGCGGAGATCGACTCCAACACCAACCGCAGGTATCCCTACGAGACCGTCCTGCAGTTCCTGCGGCGGTCGCTGCAGGCATCAGCAGAGCAGGTGGCGCTGTTCGGCTCGTGGGAAGTCTTCCAGTCGATCCCAGCGTCGCGCGACGGCGACGTGTTCACCAATGCCGGGCTCCAGCGCTACGACGTCACGGACCAGGCGCGCGTGCTCGGCGACACCATCGCTCAGATGCCCCCGTCGTGGGGCAGCGCGCGGTTCGACTACCTGACGTTCAGGTTCGGCATGGCGCACCTGGCGATGCGTCGGCCGATGGTGCAGTGGTTCGCGTTCAACGACACCGACGAGTGGTCGCACGCGGGCAACTACCCGCGGCTGGTCGAGCATCTCCATCGCGTGGACGGCTGGCTGCGCGAGCTGTGGACGTGGATTCAGCAGGACGAGGGGTACCGGGACAGGACGGCGCTCGTCATCGTCACCGACCACGGCCGCGGCCACACCCGCGACGACTGGAGCCGGCACGGCGCGGACGTGGAGGGCGCCCAGGATGTGTGGGCCGTCTTCGCGGTGCCAGGCTGGTCGGCGCGTGGCGAGCTGACGGGCCATCCCACGCTCTCGCAGAACCAGATCGCCTCGACGCTGGCCGGCATCCTCGGCTTCGACTACCGCAGCGCGTCGCCGGGAGCAGGCGCGCCAATGCCGCTGCAGGGCGTGTCGTCGTCACGTTGAGGTCTCGGGCGTCAGTCGCGTGCCGCGACGTACAGCGCCAGCGGCGCCGCCAGCAGCAGCAGGGCCGCGAGCATCGTCGGCAGCAGCCAGCGCTCGAGCAGCCACGGCAGCAGCGCCGCGACATCCAGCGACACGCGGACTGACGGCTGCAGGCGCTGGATGGCGTCCATGCCGTCGGCGAGGACGGCGCTGCCCCACGGCCAACCCATTGTCAGCAGCGCGGCGACCAGCGCCAGCAGGACGGTCGCGCCGCAGGCAGCCACCGTCAGGATCGGCCGGATGGCTGTGTGCTCGGCCTCTGCGCGGGCCCGGAGGCGCGCCCGCCACCAGACCGCGCCCGCCGACGGAACAGGCACGTCTCTGACGAGTTCCTGGCGATCGTGGTGCAGCAGCGTGGCGACCTCCGCGAGGTCGCGGCAGGTGTCGCAGGCTTCGACGTGCGCGCGCAGCGACGCGGGTGCACCATCGGGCCACGCGCCGTCGGCGATCGCCTCGAGGACCGCTTCGTCACGGGGGCATTCACCCGGACGCATCATGCCTCCTCCTTTCCGTCTGTCCCCTCGACGTGCGGTGCGGGAGCGGGTGCGGAGGCACGTGCAGGGCGTCGCAGGACGTCTGCGAGCCGCCGGCGTGCCCTGAACAAGAGCTGCTTGATGCTGCCCGTCTTCAGGCCCAGCACCTCGGCAATCTCGCGATGCGACGCACCCTCGGCGTACGCGAGCCAGAGCAGCTCGCGCTCGCGTGCCGTCAGGTGCGTCAGCGCGCGGCCGATGTCGGCTCGCGCTGCGACCGTGTCGGCGGCATCGTCCGTCTGAAGGCGCTTGGCATCGTCGTCGGCTCCCAGGTCCACGTGCTGTTCCCGCCGGCGCCGCAGGTCATCCCGTACGAGGTTGGTGGCTACCCGATAGAGGTAGTTGCGGCGATGCGCTTCCTCGGCCGGCGGGTTGGGCGTCCGCAGGAAGCGGTAGTACGCCTCCTGGAGGATGTCGTCGCTGCGGGCGGGGTCTCGCGTCAGCCGGTAGACGTACGCCCAGAGCGGACGCGCGGTCCGGTCGTAGAAGACGCCGAACTCGGCCTCGCTCATGTGGAACGCGCGCACGGCGTCTCGCGCGTCCTCGAGATCGTCGAGCTCCGAGAGGATCATCGGTCGCAGGGTCATCGCAGGGTGCAGGTGCGAATGGCGCTCATGGCGGTCACGAGAGTGGCGCAGCGGAACGCGGCGCCTCCGGTTCCGACGTTTCGCGGATGAGGCCGAGGCGCTTGGAGAGCAGGTACGCGACGCCCGCCGAGCCGACGAAGCCCACGCCGACGGTGAGGGCCATCACGCCCGCGAACCAGAGCAGCTGCGCGACCTCGTCGATCACGTTCCGGGCCACCCACTGCAGTCCGATTCCGAGCGTCATCAGGACGATGCCGATCTGGACGGACCAGAGAATGCGGTTGATCGGCGCGCTGACGGGACGGGCCTCGCGAGTCGGCTCGCTCACGACCGGCGAGCCCTCGAGGAAGCGCTGTCCTGCGGGCGTCTGGACGTAGGTCATCAGGTCGTCGTTCGAGGCCAGCCTGTCGAACAGCTTCTGGTGCACGTCCACCTGGATGCGCGACGAGCGCAGCCAGCGGCGATGGTCGAGCGCCGTCCGCACCAGCCACGCGAGCGCACCGGCCACGAGAGCGAAGATGGTGATCATCGAGAGCGTCTCGGTGGCGTGCCGCCAGATCCCGATGGCCTCGATGCGCGGGTCGCGCGGACGATGGTCCTCAGCGTCGCCGACATAGAACCGCGGATTGCGGGCGACCTGCGGGTGGCTGCGCAGGAAGGCGACCAGGCCCGGATAGGGCGACAGGTATCCGTGGTCGTCGAGCAGCGACGGATCGTTGCGCAGCACCTCGCGCAGCGACGGCGGATACTGCCGCAGCATGTCCTGGAAGCGCCGCCGCAGGTCGTCGGCCGACACGCCGCTCTCCACGACGGCTGCCGGTGCGCTCTCCGTCGCGACTCCCTCAGGCCCGGGAGACGGCGGTTGCGCCGCTGCCGGCGGCGTGGGGTTGGCGGGGACGGCGGGCTGCGCCGCCAGAACGGGCGGTGCCGCCAGCAGCACCAGCATGCCGAGTGCGAGCGGGCGATGGGGGAATCTCGAAAGCGGGAAGGGCAGGCACACGGGCATGATGAAGCGTCCTCGTCGGCGGGGGTGGTGCGCCGGGCTTCGCGGCGGATGCCGCCAGTCGCCCGGTACTACGCAGTCGCCGCCAAAGGGTTAACAGGCCCGCCGTGAACGGCCGTCACGAGAGGACGCGCAGCCGTGTGCCCCAGGGATCGGCGACGGTCCACCCCCGGTCCGCGTCATCGTCATGGCGCACGGCGTGCCCTGCCTGCGTGAGCCGCTCCGCCGCGGCAGCCGCCGCGGCACGATCGGGTACGGTGAGCGTCCACTCCAGCAGCTGCGCGTCGTCGTCGTGAGGTGACGGCGCGCCGGCCGCCCAGATGTTCGTGCCGAGGTGATGGTGGTAGCGGCCTGCGGCCAGGAAGGCCGCGCCGGGCAGGCGGGCGGTCTCCTCGAAGCCGAGGCCCTGCTGGTAGAACGCGAGAGCCTCGTCCAGGCCTCCGACGTGCAGGTGCACGTGGCCGATCGTCGTCCCGGCCGGCAGCCCGTCCCAGGGTTCGACGGCCGCACGTGCGAGGTCGCGGAAGTCGAGGTGATCGACGGTCATCACGACCTGTTCGCCCTGCCACGTCCACGTCTCGCGGGGCCTGTCGGCGTAGACCTCGATCCCCAGGCCGTCGGGGTCGCTCATGTAGAGCGCCTCCGACACGAGGTGGTCGGCGCTGCCGACGCGGACGTCGAGCGCGGCGAGGCGCCGGACGAACGCGCCGAGGGCGGCGCGCGACGGCAGCAGGATCGCGAAGTGGTAGAGGCCGAGCCGCGCATGCGGACGCACGGCACGCGCGCCAGGGCGTTCGACGAGCTCGATGAGCGGCCGCGCGCCGGTCCCATGCGCACCCAGCATGGCGGACGACGACGTCACCTCGAGCGGCCGGCAGCCGATGATCGACTGGTACCAGTGGAGCGATCGCTGGAGGTTGGACACCTGCAGGCGCACCGCTGTCGGATGGGCATCGGCGGGGAGGAGCGTGGTGTCGGCCATGGCAACACTCTAGCGCCGGTCCGGCGGACGGCGCGCCATGCGCGCACGCGGTGCTGGAATCGTCGGGGGGCTGCGGCGGGTGCGTCCGTCAGGTCAGGCGCGGCGTTCGGCGGCCATGCCCAGCCGCTCACGCTTCAGGTACAGGCCCTTGCGCGTGATGCCCAGACGCCGGGCGACCTCGGACAGGTTGCCGCCGCACAGCGTCATGGCCCTTTCGATGGCCGCGCGCTCGACGTCGCCGACGACCTCGTCGAGCGGCCGATCGAGCGACACCGTCATCCGTCCGGTGGGCATCGCGGGCGTCTCGAGGCTGCCGGCCTGCTCGCTGATCTCGTGTGACAGGTGCTCGACGTCGATGGCCGCGTCTTCGGGCAGGAGCGCGACGATGCGGCGGATCTCGTTGCTCAACTGACGGATGTTGCCGGGCCAGTCCGCGGCGACGAGGCGTTCCAGCGCTGCAGGCGTGATGTCCGGGACCGCTCGCCGTGCGGTGTTCGCGTGCTGCTCCACGAAATGTCGCGCCAGCGTGGCGATCTCCTCGCGGCGTTCGCGGAGGGGCGGGATCGTCAGTGGCACGACCCGAAGGCGATGGTACAGGTCTTCCCGGAACCGACCCTGGCGGACCAGATCCTGGAGTGACGCATTGGTGGCCGCGATGATGCGAACGTTCACGTGCTGGGGGCGTTCGCCGACCGGCTGGATCTCGCCCTGTTCGACGAAGCGCAGGAGTTTTGGCTGGAGCTCGAGGCTCATCTCGCCGATCTCGTCGAGGAAGATGGTGCCGCCGTCGGCTTCGCGCAGCAGGCCCTTCGTGTCCTGGGTAGCGCCGGTGAACGAGCCCTTCCTGGCGCCGAACAGCTGGCTCTCGAGGAGGTCGCGCGAGACGGCGGTCACGTTGAAGGGGATGAACGGCTTGTTCGCGCGGGGTGAGCTTGCGTGTATCTCCGCTGCGAGCACTTCCTTGCCGACGCCTGTTTCTCCGAGGATGAGAACTGGAA
>JBIQIB010000038.1:0-31979 GCA_044508265.1 Acidobacteriota bacterium | reverse complement strand
CGGTGGTGCCGTCCTGGAACGTGTCGATCTGGCCAATGAGTGGCGCGGCAGGGGCCGTCCCGCCTGCGAGGAGAGTGATCGCGCCTGCCATCAACGGGACCGCTGCGATACGTATCATGGGGTCGCCTCCACGGCTGATAACGTTCGGCTCGCTAGAAGCGAACCTAGCGATGAGCTTGTCACTTTCTCCAACCGCGGCCGCACGGCCTTCGTCTACTGCCCCGGTGACGGACGCCGAGCTCGTCGAGCGCGCCCGCCGGCACGACGACGAGGCATGGGCCGAGCTCGTGCACCGGCATCACGTCGCGGTGTACCGCACGGCCTACGCTGCGTTGTTGCGCCACGGCGAGGCCGACGATGCGGCGCAGGACGCCTGGATGACCGCGTGGCAGCGGCTCGACGGCTTCAGGGGCGACGCCACGTTCAGGACGTGGCTGCTGGCCATCGCCTGGCGCAAGGCCCTCGACCGCCGCCGCTCGCTTGCCGGCTGGCTTCGACGCCTGGCGCCGGCGTCACGCGAGGACGAGGGACGGGACGACATGGTGAACGTGGCCGACAGCGCCACCCTCGACGCCCAAGCCGCGCTGCTCGACCGCGAAGCGCGGCATCGCGTGCGACGGGCCCTGCGCGGGGTGCCCCAGGCGCAGCGCGACTGCCTGCTGCTGGCGGCGGGAGGCGAGTTGACATACGACGAGATCGGCGACCTGCTCGACGTCCCGACCGGCACGGTCAAGTGGCGCGTCAGCGAGGGCCGTAAGCGCCTGCGTACGCGTCTCGAGGGATTGTCATGACGCGTCCACCCGATCCGCTTGCGCGCTTCGCACGCGTGACGCCTCCCCGCGATCACGTGCGGCGCGTACTCGAGCGGACGGGCTCCGGCCCGGTCAACGAGCAGCGCCGGCGTCCGGGCGACGAACGTGCCGGCAACCGGCACGTCCTCATGCCGGTGCGATGGCTCGCCGCGTCGGTGGCCGGGCTCGTCGTCATCGCCGGCCTGCTGCTGGTGTACCAGGTACGCGATATGCGCGACATCGGCCTCGTTCCGCCTGCCGCGGCCGGCGAATGGGGCGGCAAAGGTGTGGACGTGCCCGTGCTGCCGCCGCGGGCGTACTGGGAAATGTCCGCGTTCGAAGAGTTCACGCGGCTCGAAGCGTCTCGTACCGCAGCCACGCGGCGGGAGACGTCATCCGCGCGCGCTGCGGCCGAGCCGCGAGGGACCGCACAGCGATCGAGCGCCGAGGGTCTGCCCGTCAACGGGCCGCCACAGGACGGCATCGCCCCGATCGCCATCGCGGCGATCGACATGGGCGACATCGACGTCACGCCCATCGGCCCACTGCCGGCGATAGCAGTCGGCGACATCGACGTGCCGGAACTGACCGTCACGCCACTTTCGGAGGAGGTCCAGTGACCCTGCCATCACACGCCACCCGCCCGCTGGCCGCCGCGCTCTGTGCCGGCATCTTCATCGTCCTGTCGGCGCCGCCGTCGTGCGCCGCCGAAGCCACCGGGCAGACGCCGGCCGCGGACAGCCGTCCCGAGGCGGCCGGCCAGGGCGTCGACGCATCGCAGGCCGCGAAGGATCCCACGCCCGCCCGTCGCCACGTGCCGAGACGAAACGTGCGTGTGGTGGTGAAGCTCATCGATCAGATCGGCGACGCTGCGCCCGTCGTGAGGACCGTCACCATGACCATCGCCGACGGTCACAAGAGCAGCGTGCGCAGCGAGACGTATCTCAGGCTGAACACCGAGGTTCCCGCACCGCCTGGTGCGTTCGCCCCGTCCGATCAGCAGGTGCCGCTCATGGTGGACGCCACGGTGGAACTCCTCGAGCCCGAGGCGGTGCTGCTCCACCTCCTCTTCAACTACCGCATCTTCGGCGACTCGGCGACGGGGCCCGACGGCGTACCAGTGACCAGGCGCGACTTGTCGGAGGTGCTGCGCGTGCTCCTGAAGCCGGGCCAGCCGCTCGTGGTCTCCGAGTCGGCCGACGCCATCAGCGACCGAAGCGTGAAGGTCGAGGTGCAGGCAGACATCCTGCCGTGACACGACCAGCGGCGCGTTACGGCTCCGGCGTGCCGCGATAGACCTCGCCGAGCAGGTCAGCGGCACGCTGGGCACGGCTGCCGGTGTCGAGGCTCGTCTGGACGGCAAGCTCCCGCGCCGATCGCAGGAGGTCGGCCGCCTCGTCCACGCGCTGCGAGTGGTCGGGCGACAGCCACTGCTGTTCCCCTGCCTTGAACGCCTCGAGCAGCCTCACGCCCTCCTGCAGATGCGTGCCGGCGTCTCCCCAGTTCGTGCGGTACACGGCGACGCTGGCGTCGAGCGCCCTGACGCGCGCCTCCGAGAGGCGCAGCCGCACCATGGCCCTGTCCCGCTGCTGCTCTGCCGGATAGGCGCGGTACCAGCCGAAGACGTACCCGACGAGACCTGCCAGCACGGCCACCCCGGCGGCGTAGAGCACGAGGCGTCCGAGCGTGAGCGGGCGGCGCGAGCGGACGGACGTGGTGCTGACGGCTGCCGGCTTCGACGCGGATGTGTGGTCAGGCATGGATGTGGCCTCTAGAAGACGATCGCGACCTGGACGTCGCAGACGTTGGTGTCGGTAGGCCCGGTGCGCAGCAGCGTGCCCAGCCTGTCGTGCAGCGGATACGTGTCGTTGGCGTCGAGCATGGCGGCCACGTCGAGCCCTGCGCGCGCGGCGGCGTCGGCCGTCGCTGAATCGACGCTGGCGCCGGCCGCATCGGTGGGCCCGTCGATGCCGTCGGTCCCGACGCTTGCCAGCACCATGGGCCTCGCGGCGCCCGCGAGCGCGGCGATGGCACCGGCGGCGAACTCCTGGTTGCGGCCTCCCCTGCCCTTCCCACGCACCGTCACGGTCGTCTCGCCGGACGAGATCACGCAGACGGGTCCGGGATAGGCGCGCGTGAGGTCGAGCACGCGCTGGACGTGCGACGCGCCGGCCTCCCTCGCCTCGCCCTCGACGGGGGGATCGATGACGATCGTGTGCAGCCCCTCGGCCAGCGCCGCGGCCTGCGCGCCCGCCATGGCCGTCCGCCGCGTGCCCATGAGCACGTACCGCGACCGGGCGAAAGCCGGGTCACCAGGCTTCGGCGTCTCGTCGAGCGTCCCCGCCGCCCCCCGCTCGAGGTGCGTACGGACCACCGCCGGAACGGCCGTCCGATCGGCGACGCCCTCGACGATGCGCAGCGCCTCGGCGTAGGTGCCGGGGTCGGGCACCGTGGGCCCGGAGCCGATGACGGCCGGGTCGTCTTCGACGGGCCCGACGACGTCGGAGATGGCGAGCGTGACCACCTCGCCGCGGCATGCCGCCGTGAGGCGTCCCCCCTTGATGGCGGAGAGGTGCTTGCGCACCGTGTTGAGCTCGTCGATCGCGCGGCCGTCGTGCATCAGCGCGCGCGTCGTCTGCTGCTTGTCCTCGAGGGAGAGGCCGTCAGCGGGCAGGCTCAACAGCGCCGAGGCACCGCCTGACAGGAGAACGACGAGTTGCCCGTCCGGCGGAACCGCGCGGGCGAGGGCCAGTGCCGCACGCGCCGCAGCGACGCTCGTCTCGGTGGGCGTCGGGTGGCCGCCCCGGTACCAGTCCACCTGCGGCGGCACGCGGTCGCCGTCGTGCGTACCGACCGCGACGGCAGCCGCAGGCGCGGCCCGCGCCGTGGCGTACCACGCGTCCACCATGGCGGCCGACGCCTTGCCGGCGGCAATCAGGTGATACGGACGATCGAGGTCAACCGGCGTGGAGCCGGCGGAAAGGATGCTCCTGACGAGGACGGGCGCCGCGACCGCGTCGAGCGCCGCGCGGACGATCGACACGACGGCGTCGCGCGCGTCGGGCGGAATCAGTGGAGGAATCGGCCGTCCGTCCACGAGTCGCGCGTGGCTACGGCGCTGAAACTCTGCAGGATGCCGCTGACGACACGATCGGCATGGCCCTGTCGGCACAGCACCTCGAGCTGGTCCATCACCTGCCCCAACGCCGTTTCGACCTGTGCCACGGCGCAATGCGAGTAGCCGTCACGCTGACGCTGCAGACACCGGTGGCAGCGTTCGAGTTCCTCGCGATAGAACTCCGCCAGCAGGGATACGGGAATCACTTGCTCCACACGGAATTCCACTGTAAGCATCCCGCGCGGGGCGTGTCAATTGAAACGGCACGACCAAAGCGCCGCAGCACCGCCATCGGACATCCGGCCGGCGCCCGTCAGCCATCGATCGTGAGGTCGATCGGCGCGGCGTCGCGGGGCTCACGCGCGGCCAGCCAGCCTGCCGCGGCGCCTGCCACGCAGCCGCCGGCGCAGAGCGCCGCCACGACGGTCCACGACAGGTAAGGCATCGCTTGCAGGTCGAGCGCGGCGAGCCACTGTGCTGCCGCCTGCGTCCCGAGCGCCAGCACCGCGCGCAGGACGACGAGGGCCAGCACCGTGCCGGCCAGCGCCTGCAGGATGCCCTCGACGACGAACGGGCCGGTCACGGCGCGCGGCGGTGCGCCCAGGAGGCCGAGCACCTCGATCTCGTCCCGGCGCGCGTAGTAGGCCAGCCGCAGCACCGCGGCCACCGCCGTGGTCGCGGCCACGGCCAGCAGGACGGCGAGGGTGCCGCCCACCTGCTGCGCCAGCCGCACCGTCGTGAGCACGCGGGCCAGCACCTCGCGGTCGTAGATCACGTCGTCCACGCCAGGTTCCGAGGCGAGACGATCGACCAGTGCCGCGATGTCCCGTTCCGTGGCGTCCGGCGTGAGACGCACCTCGACGACGGCGCCGAAAGGCCCCTCAGGCAGCGTGGCGACGATGTCGCGCAGTTCCGGGAAGTCCTGGAGGAAGCGTTCGGTGGCGCGTGCCGCGTCCACGAGATCGTACGAGGCGACAATCGCCTGGCGCCGCAGTTCCGCCTCGACGCCGTCGCGCGTCCCCGGTCCCGCCTGGCGCGAGAGATACACCGAGAGCTCCGCCGCCGCGTTCATGCGCGCGGTCACCTGGCGCAACTCCTGCGAGGCGAGCAGGTAGCTCGCGAGGACGAAGACCGCCGCGGCGAGCAGCAGCGTCGACAGCACCGCCACACGCCAGCGGCGACGAAGGCTCGTGAGGGCCTCGTCGAGGCAGTAGCGCAGGAAGCCGGTGGCGTGCGTGTCCTCGTGGCGCACCCGCGTCATGGCCGCTCCCTTCCATCGGGTGAGGCGGGCCTCACGGCGCCGGTGCCCGCGCCGGTGTCGCCCACGAGGCGCCCGCGCTCGAGCGACACGACGCGCCTGCCGACGTAGTCGATGAGCGCGCGGTCGTGGGTGGCGACCAGCACCGTGGTGCCGGCTGCATTGATGCTGCGGAAGATGTCCATGACCTCGAGCGACAGCTCGCGATCGAGGTTGCCCGTCGGCTCGTCGGCCAGCAGCAGCGACGGCGAGTTCATCAGGGCGCGCGCGATGGCGACGCGCTGCTGCTCGCCGCCCGAGAGCTGCCGGGGAAAGTCGTGCATCCGGTGCTGCAGGCCGACCTGCTGCAGCAGCGCCGACGCGCGACGCCACTGCCTCGAGGGCGGCACGCCCATCACCCTGGCGATCGTCGCCACGTTCTCGAAGATGGTCCGGTCAGGCAGCAGGCGGAAGGCCTGGAACACGAAGCCCACGCTGCGCCTGTAGGCCTGGCGCGCCGCCCGCGACAGCGTGGCCAGATCAACGCCGTCCACGTCAATCGAGCCGCTCGTCGGCTGGTCTTCGCGCAGCAGCAGGCGCAGGAGCGTCGACTTCCCCGCGCCGCTCGGCCCTGCCAGGCACACGAACTCGCCGCGCTCCACGTGCAGCGTCACGTCGCGCAGCGCGTCGGCGCCAGTGCCAAACGAGCGGGTCACCCCGGTCAACTCGATCACGTTCCGTCCTTCACCATACCGGGCTCGTGCGACGCGAGCTCCATCCGCACCCGGCCGAAACCGGCCTCGACGACGGCGCGGACGGGCCGCCATCCGAGTTCGCGCGCGAGCCACACGTCGATGTCGGGCGGCGTCCGTCGGGGTATACGCTGGACGAGCGACGGCTCGTACCGCAGCGTCTCGACGTCGCGGCCTCTCCACGTCAGTGTCTCGGCCGACGCGGCCCCGGTCTGCAGGGTCAGGACGCGGCCCATGTCCACGACAGGCACCCGGACGTCGTCGCCCGCGGCCAGCGGCAGCGTCCGCAGCAGCAGCAGCGCCGCCAGCGGATCGCGGGACAGCGGCGGCGTTCGCACGCGCGGCCCGGCCTCGAGCGTCGTCGCATCCGGCGGCAGGATGATCGTGCTCGACGGGTCGCGTTCGAACGCCACGCTCTGGTCGACGCGGCGCCGTCCCTCGCGAATCTCGCGGACGTGCGCGACGGGCACGAGTTCACCGTCGGTCCACGTCGTGAACGTGTCGCGCGCCTCGAAGAAGCGCGCCACCCATGGCGCCGTCTCGACCGTCAGCCTGATGCGCCACGCGAGCGACGTCCGCTGCGCCGCCGTGATCCAGGACGGCAGTGCACTGTCGGCGGGGTCGGCCACGTCGATCGCGATGGTCGCCGTCCCGGCGGGCACCTGCGTCCCGGCGCCGTCCCAGTAGACCTCGTACGTCGAGCGCTCGCCGGCGGCAAACGCGGGCGTCCCGGGGGCCGGCGCAACGACGTCTGCGACACGTCCGAGCGCCTGCTCGAGCAGCGTCGCGTCAGCGACTTCGTAGATGACGGCCGGCGCGCCGTCACGCCCCGCGAGCGACGCTCGCCGCGCGAGCGGCCATGACGATTCGAGGCCGCCCTGCGGCGTCACGACGAACCGCACCTCGAGATCGCTCAGCATCCATATCGCCTCGGCGCTCGGGAACGACGCCAGCGCGCCCTCGACTGCGCCGGCCACCGCGGGGCGCTGGCCGCTGTAGCCGTTCACGATCGGCCGGCGGTGCACGAGCGTGTCGAGCATCAGCGGGGTGGCCTCGCGGTCGGGGGGCATCGGGAGGTACGCGACGGCGCCCGCGCCATCCGCGTCGCGGAGCCAGCGGTTCACCGGCGTCTCGATGGCGGGGGCCGGCGTCACGGGCAGCCGCCACCAGACCGCCTCGACGCCGACGAGCACGAGCCCGGCGATGGCGATGGCTCGCCACCGGGACGATCGCGTCCAGGCCCACGCCGCGCCGTAGGCGGCGAGCGCCGCCGTCCCGAACGTCACGAGCAGCCCGAATCGAGCCGGCGCGCGGACGGCGTGAAAGCCGAAGAGCCACCGGTGACACCAGGCATACAGCGTGCGCCACCCGTCAGGTCCGAACGACAGCACGAGGCCGGCGGCGACCA
This sequence comes from Acidobacteriota bacterium, assembly GCA_044508265.1. Taxonomy (GTDB): domain Bacteria; phylum Acidobacteriota; class Vicinamibacteria; order Vicinamibacterales; family Vicinamibacteraceae; genus JAEZDP01. Next base: position 24,673 of record JBIQIB010000038.1, on the reverse strand, counting down.
CCGCGAGCCAGGCCCAGACGTGCGGACGGCGGCGCCTGCTGGCGAGCGAGGCGGCCGCGAGGGCGGTCAGCAGCAGGACGCCCCAGCCGGGATGCAGCGCCAGTTCCTCGCTTGGCGCGACGGGCGTCAGCGGCGCCGGACGCCACGGCGGCGCGCTGGCGTACGCCATGGCCGTCGCCGCATGCCGCGAGGCTTCGTCGAGGTTGCGTCCGAAGCCCTCGCGCTGCTGCGACTGCACGTACGGCACCGCCACCGGCACGACGAGACATGCCGTGACGAGCGCCGCCACGACGAGGGGCCGCGCCAGCCGCGCGAGACGGCTGCGGCCCGCGCCAGCGACGAGCACGGCCAGCAGGACGGCCAGGCCAACCCCGCCGATGACCGCGTAGTACGCCGAGCTGACGGCGGTGAGGCCGAACCACAGTCCGAGCGCGGCACCGTCGCGCAGGCGCCGCCTGGCCACGATTCGATGCACCGCCAGCGCGGCGAGTGGCAGGAAGTAGAGCGCCTGCAGCTGCAGGTGCACGACATGCGAGAGGCGGTACGCGCTGAAGGCGAAGGCGAGGCCACCCGCAAGCGCCCCGGCGCGATGACCGGTCACCTCGCGCAGGTAGCGCCACATCGTCACGCCGCTCGCCCAGAGCGAGACGAGCCAGACGACGTTATACGCAACGACAGGGTTACGCGTCAGCCAGTAGACCGGCCAGACGAGCAGCGCCTGCAGCAGCTGATGGTCGCTGAAGGCCAGCGCCTGGCGCGCCGGGTGGAAGATCGGCGCGTCGAACACGCGGCCCGAGAAGAAGTCGGCCGGCGCCGTGGTGAGCACCTCGAGGTCCCACCCGAGCACCCACAGGTTGAGGAAAGGATCGCCGGGACCGAACGGCGCGCCCAGCCATGTGCGGGGCTGCAGCGCCAGCGGCCACGTGATGACGGTGACCACCGCCGCGAAAAGGACCGCGACGGCAAGCCCCTCTCGCAGGACCGACGCGTCAGGCGTCGAGCGCGGTCCTGAGTCGGCCATTCACGACCTTCGGGTTGGCCTTGCCGCCGGTGGCCTTCATCACCTGACCGACGAGGAAGCCGAACGACTGCGTCCTGCCCTCCCGATACCGGGCGACCACATCGGGATTGGCCGCGAGCACCTCCGCGATGGCGGCGTCGATGGCGGTCGTGTCGTCGACCTGCTCGAGCCCCTCGCGCGCGATGATCTCGTCGGGCGAGTCGCCGCTGGTCCACATCGTCTCGAAGACGTCCTTGGCGGCCGTGCCGCTGATGCGGCCGCGCTCGACGGCCGCCACGAGCCGCGCCAGCCGCTCCGAAGGCACCGCGACGACCGGAGGCTCGCTGCCGCCCGCCTCCGGCTTCACGCGGCGCAGCACCTCGCCCATGATCCAGTTGCTCGCGGCCTTCGCGGGCGCGCCGGCAGCGGTCACCGCCTCGAAGTAGTCGGCAATGGCGGGCGACTGCGTCAGCACCTGTGCATCGTAGGGCCGCAGCCCGAACTGTTCGACGAAGCGAGCGCGGCGCGCCTGAGGCAGTTCGGGCAGCCTGCGGCGGACCTGCTCGACGAGGGTCGCCTCCACCGTCACCACCGGCAGGTCCGGTTCCGGGAAGTAGCGGTAGTCGTGCGACTCCTCTTTCGTCCGCATGCTCTCGGTACGACCCGTGTCGGCGTCGAACAGGCGCGTCTCCTGGACGATGGCTTCTCCGGCGGCGACGGCGGCCGCCTGTCGGGCGGCCTCGTAGTCGATCGCCCGCTGCAGGAACCGGAACGAGTTCACGTTCTTGATCTCGACCTTCGTGCCGAGGACGTCGCTGCCGCGGGGCCGCACCGACACGTTGGCGTCGCAGCGCAGGCTGCCCTCCTCCAGGTTGCCGTCGGAGACGCCGATGGCCACCAGCACCTCGCGCACGTGCTCGAAGTAGGCCGCCGCGGCGGCGCCGGATCGCAGGTCGGGCTCGGAGACGATCTCGATGAGCGGCGTGCCGGCGCGATTCAGGTCGATGTGCGTGCGCGTGGCGTCGGCGTCGGCCGCGTGCAGCGACTTGCCGGCGTCCTCCTCCATGTGGATGCGCGTGATGCCCACCCGCACGGCCTCGCCGTCCACCTGGAGGTCAACGTGACCGCGCAGCGCCAGCGGCCGATCGAACTGCGAGATCTGGTAGCCCTTCGGCAGGTCCGGATAGAAGTAGTTCTTCCTGGCGAACTCGGACGTCGGCTGCACCTCGCAGTCGAGCGCGATGGCCGCCGCGATGGCCGCCTCGACCGCGGCGCCGTTGAGCACGGGCAGCGCGCCCGGCAGGCCGAGGCACACGGGGCAGGTCTGCGTATTGGGCGGCGCGCCGAAGGCGGTCGAGCAGCCGCAGAAGATCTTCGTGCGCGTGCGCAGCTGCGCATGCACCTCGAGGCCGATGACGGCTTCGAACGCTGAGACAGGGGACGAATCGGAGACGGGCGCCGCGGGCACGGCGCCTATTGTAGCCGCCGCGTCAGCTGCGCGCGGTTCCGGCGAGCTGCGGCAACCGCACGAGCACGTCGACGAGCTCGGGATCGAACTGCGTCCCGCTGCCGCGCCGGATCTCCGCCTCGGCTTCCTCGTGCGAGAGCGCGTCGCGGAACGGGCGCGGGGTCCGCATCGTGTCGTACGAGTCGGCGAGCGCGAGCACTCGGCTGGCCACGGGAATCTGCGCGCCGGCCAGCTGCCGCGGATAGCCGGTGCCGGCAAACTCCTCGAACCGAGACCGGACGATGCTGGCGACGCCCGTCAGCGACGGCACCGCGTCGAGCACCGACGCCGCGAGCGTCGGCACGCGGCGCCAGTACGCGCGGTCGTCGGCCGTGAGCTCGCCCGTCTTCTTCAGCAGGCTGTCCGGCAGGACGAGCCGCCCCACCTCGTGCAGCAGCGCGGCGTGCTCCACCAGCGTGACCTGGGTCTCGGGCAGGCGTGCCGCCCGCGCGAGCGCAATGGCCAGGGCCGCGACGCGACGGCTGTGTTCGCGCCATTCGTCGTGGCGGAAGGCCAGCAGGTCGAGAGCGGCGCGAACCTCGTCGGTCGTGCTGACCGACAGCCGCGTCAGGGCCTGGACCAGTCGCGTGTGCCGGTCTGCCAGTTCGAGCGCGCGCTCGTCCTGCAGGTGGCGCACGTGGCGGCGTTCGCGGTGCTGCCGCAGGGCCGACTCGAGCGCGCGCGACAGGCTGCGCTGGTCGAACGGCTTCAGCAGGTAGTCCACGGCGCCTATCTGCAGGCCGCGGAGCGCCCAGTCCACGTCGCGGAACCCCGTCACGAGCACGACGGTCGTCTCCGGCCGCACCTCGCGCAGGGCCTCGGCGAACCAGAAGCCGTCGTGGTCAGGCAGGTGTACGTCGCACAGCACGGCCGAGACGGGATGCGCGTCGGCGAGCGACAGCGCCTCCGCCGCGGACGTCGCGCGCAGCACCTCACAGCCGTCGGCCGCCACCCACTCGGCCATCACCTCGCAGATGTCCGGGTCGTCGTCCACGACGAGCACGGGCCCCGGCAGGAGCGGCGGCAGCGGCGCGCGGCGGGCAGGCGCGAGAGTGGTCATGGGCTCAGGCCACGCCTTCCGCGCGACGGGTGATGGTGGCGCCGAGGTCGAGCCGCTCGAGGCGCCGATACAGCGCGCGGCGGCTCACGCCCAGCATCGTCGCGGCCGCCTTCTTGTTGCCTCCCGCACGCTGGAGTGCGCGGATGATGGCGTCGCGCTCGATGTCGGACAGCGGCTGCGGATCGTCGTCTTCGCCAATCGGTGACGGCATGCGCGCAGGCGCGGGCTGATGAACGGCCGCGGGCACGCCACGGCGGACGACCGGCAGGCTCGCGCGGATCTCCGCCTCGCCGATGATGGCGCCTTCGGCCACCATGCACGCCCGCTCCATCACGTTGCGCAGTTCGCGCACGTTCCCCGGCCACTCGGCCTCGCGCAGGAGGCGCTCGGCGCCCGACGAGAGGCCCGTCAGCGGCTTGGCGAAGCGCGTCGCCATCTCGCGCATGAAGTGGCTCGCCAGGTAGACGATGTCGTCGCGGCGCTCGCGCAGCGGCGGCACGTGCACCTCGACGACGTTGAGCCGGTAGAACAGGTCGCGCCTGAACCGACCCGCCGCGCACTCCTGATCGAGGTCGCGATTGGTCGCCGCAAGAATCTGGACGTCCACGCGGCGCGGCTCGAGCGACCCGACCCGCAGCACCTCGCCGTATTCGAGCGCCCGGAGGAGCTTGGCCTGCACGCTGAGGGGCAGCTCGCCCACTTCGTCGAGAAAGAGCGTCCCGCCGTCGGCCAGCTCGAACAGGCCGGCCTTGCTCTCGGAGGCGCCGGTGAACGCGCCTCGCACGTGTCCGAACAGCTCGCTCTCGAACAGCGTCTCGACGACGGCCGAGCAGTTGATGACGACGAAGCGCCTGTCCGCACGCGGCCCCAGGCGATGGATGGCGCGGGCCACCAGTTCCTTGCCCGTGCCCGTCTCGCCCGTGATGAGCGCCGTGCGCACGTGCGGCGCCACCTGCCGCAGGAGCCTGAAGAGACGCTGCGTCGCAATCGAGCGGCCGATCATGCCGTGAAAGGCCACCCCCGGCGACCGCTCCGCCGGGAACAGGTGAATGCGGCGCCGGAGCGCGGCTTCGTGGTGGTCCGTGAGAACGCGCGCAAGCGCCGTCGAGTCGACGGGCGTCGTGAGATATGTCCGGACGCCGAGCCGGATGGCCTCGACGGTGCTGTCGAGCGAGGCCTGGCTGGCCAGGAGGACGAGCGTGACGTCGGGCATCTCCTCGTGCAGCTGGCGGACGAGCGCCAGGCCATCGGCATCGGTAAGGCCCAGGTGCACGAGGACGACATCCGGGCCGCGGCGCCGCACGTCGGCGACGGCATCGGCGCCGGTCGTGAGCACGTTCAGCGAGAAGGCCGCGCGCGTGGCGGCGGCGGCGACGGGCGAGGCGTCGAAGTCGGGTGGAGCGATGACGAGCAGCAGGGGGTCGTGAAACGCCATGACGTCGATGAAGGAATCGTCACGGCGGCCGCCGACTTGAACCGCGGCGACACACCCATCCCGGATCCGCACACGGCCGCGGTATGGTGGGCGCGTGCGTCGACTGGCTCTCCTGGTGACCATCCTGCTCGCGGCGAGCGCGTGCGCGACACGGCGGCCGCCTCCAGCGCCACCGCGGCCCCCCGCTGCCGCGGGTCTCCCGTCGACACTGCAGGTGGAAGCGGGCCCGCGGGGATCCGGGCAGATCCGTCGAGTGGCGCTCGACGCGTACCTCCGCGACGTCGTGGCGGCGGAGATTGCCGTGGCTCCGGCGGACGCGGCCATCGCCCTGCCCGTCTACGAGGCCCAGGCCATCATCGCCCGCACGTATGCGGCACGTTCCCGCGGGCGGCATGCGCGTGAGGGCTTCGACCTCTGCTCGACCACGCACTGCCAGGTGTACCGCGAGGGCCACGCCACACGCAGCCGGTGGGCGGCGGTCGTCGCGCAGGCCGTCGAGCGAACGCGCGGCACCGTGCTGCTGCACGAGGGACGCCCAATCGAAGCGGTCTTCCATGCGCACTGCGGGGGCCACACCAGCGCCGCCGCCGACGTCTGGCGCAGCAGCACCGCGCCGTACCTGGCCGGCACGGCCGACCCGTTCTGCGTCCGCGAGCGGCCGCTCCAGTGGACGTGGCGCCTGGCCGTCGGCACGCTGCTGCAGGTGCTCAACCGCGGCCCCCTGACCAGCGTCGGCGCGCGGCTCGACGGCATCCAGGTCGTGCGCCGGGACACGGGTGGACGCGCCGCCGAGGTCCTGCTCTCCGGCGCGCGCGGCCCCATCGTCACCGGCGAGCAGTTCCGCCTTGCCGTTCTGGCGACGCAGGGCGCGGCGAGCCTGCGCAGCACCCGGTTCGACGTACGCCGGGTCGGCGGCGACCTCGTTTTCGAGGGCACCGGCGCCGGCCACGGCGTGGGCCTCTGCCAGACGGGCCTCATCGGGCGCATCCGTGCGGGACAGACCCCGCGCGACGCGCTCGCGGCCTACTACAGGGGCGTGAGACTCGGAACGCTGTAATCGGAACGCTGTAATGCGCGCGGGCCGCCAGGTCCGCGTCACGTCAGAAGAGCGCGAGGAGATCGCGGAACGTCTCGACGTGCAGGCGGCGCGGGTCGGGATCGGATGGCAGGTCGGCGGCCTCGAGGGCCCAGGTGGCATGGTGCGGCACGTAGACTGCGCCGAACCCGGCGGCTCGCGCGGGCAGGATGTCGGACCGTGGACTGTTGCCGATCATCCACGCGCGCGCCGGGTCCACGCCCAGGCGCCGCGCGGCGTCGCGATAGGCGCCTTCGTCCTTCTCCCTGACCACGTCCACCTGGTGGAAGAGGCTGCGGAGGCCCGACCGCACGATCTTGTCCCACTGCTCGTCATGGTTCCCCTTGGTGAACAGGACGAGCCGATGGCGGCGGCGCAGCACCCCCAGCGTATCCGGGACGTCGGGCAGGAGTTCGAGCCGCTTGCGCCGCAACGCCGCGACCTCGGCCTCGAGGAACGGTCGCAGGTCGCCGAGGGCATGCCCGACGCCCACCTGTTCGCAGAGGACGGCGAGCGAGGCGCCGAAGTTGACGGCGCCGTAGCCGTGACGCGCCGTCCGCTGCCGCTCGATGTCGAGCAGCGTCTCGCGGACGTGCGACGCGGCCAGGCCGAAGTCGGCGAGGCGTCCCGCGGTGCGGTCGATGACCGTGTCGAAGTAGACGTTGTTCTCCCAGAGGGTGTCGTCCGCGTCGACAAACAGCGTCTGGCCCTTCATGACGTCATCGCGTAGACGGCGAGGTTGACGCCGAACCGCGTGTTGTCCTCCCGGCGAAACCGCTTGTTCCGCCAGTCGTAGTCCCACTCGCAGCCGTAGTCCTTGTTGCTGTACACCACGCCCAGACGGCCCTCCACCTCCACGCCGCGGAGGTAGTCGTGCACCAGGTCGTCGCCCCACCCGTTCAGCTCGTGTGCCGTCGTCGGCGGCCCGTCGTCGAACCGGAAGAAGCAGCGGTAGAGCGGGTGGTCGTTGGCGATGCGCGGCATCTCGCCCGCGCGACCGAACACCGCCCGCATCTCCTGCTCGAAGGACCGCGCGTAGAGGCCGTCGATGTCGTGGTTGCAGTCGTCGGAGAACAGCAGCCCGCCGCTCTCGACGAAGCGGGCGAGCCCGTCCCGCTCGCGTGCGCTGAAGCGGACGAGCAGGTGGCCGGTCATGAACAGGAACGGGAACGCGGGCAGGTCGGCGGCGTCGGCCGGGATGATCACCTCGTCGCGGTACACGGGAATCGTCGTGTACTCGACGATGCTGTTGAGGATGTTGGCCGCCACCTTGGGGTTGTAATCCCAGTCGCCCGAGGCGTATCGGAGGCGTGCGAACACGAACTCCGAGGGCCTGGGCTGCAGCGGGGCCGCCATCGGCCCGTATTGTAAACGCCGCACCCGCGTAGTACGGTTGGCGCATCGGAGTAAACGCCGACGGCCCCGCCCGGCGTACCCCTTGATGGCTGACATGGGACCGTCCGGTAATGCCCTGCCCACCCCGTCGAGTGACGTCGACGTCGCCGCGATCGTCAAGGCATGCCTTGCGACCGGCGACACGAACGGCGCGCGTGAGCACTACGGCGACCTGGTACGGCGCCACCAGCGCAAGGCGACCCGCATCGCGCTCTACTACCTGCGCGACAGTGCCGAAGCGGACGAAGCGGTGCAGGACGCCTTCGTGAAGGCGTATACGCACCTGCAGACGTTCGAGTACGGCCGATCCTTCGAAGTGTGGTTCACCCGCATCCTCGTCAACAGCTGTCTCGACCGCGTCAAGTCGCGGTCGCGCCGCGCGCGGTGGATGGTGCCGGCCGAGGACCTGGGCGACTCCAACCCGATGGACCGCGCCGCGACGCCGCGCCACTGGTCGCCGGAAGCTCGCACGCTGGAGCGTGAGCGAGGCGTGCGGCTGATGGACGCCATCGGGCGCCTGCCCGAACGGCAGCGCATGGTGGTGGTGCTCAGTCAGCTCGAAGGCGCGACGACACGGGAAGTCAGCGACATGACGGGGCTGCGCGAGACGACCATCCGCGTACACCTCTTCCGCGGCCTGCGACGGCTGCGCACGTTGCTGGCCGACGATCCCGTCTTCCGGCGCGCCGACGCCGAGGGAGGGCGATCCGCATGATCGAACGGCACCTGACCCGATGGGCGGCGCGTCGCACGCGGCAGGACCAGCTCGGCGACGACGCCCTGCTCGAGGCCGTCCAGGCCCTCGGCCTCGACGAATCGGCGAGGGCCGCGCGGTACGTCGCCGACGAGATGATCGGCGCCGACCGTCTGGCGCGTCAGCTGGAGGTCATCGACCGCCGCCTCGACGGCCAGCCGGGCCGCCTCCTCCACTTCCCCGTGCCGGCACGTGCCACGCGGACGCAGCCGCGCGCGCGGCGGTGGGTGGCGATGGCGGCCGCCTGCGGCCTGCTCTTCGGGCTCGCGGCCGGTCGCCTGATCGGCCCGTATCCGACTCACCCGGAACACCCCGGCGCCTGGTCCGCGGGAGCCGCCGACGCCGGCTCCCCGTCGCCGCACGAACCCACGCTGGCCGACGAGCACCTGCTCGTCGAGGTGGACGCCGCGCTCGCGCGCACGCTGCACCGCGAGTTCCGCGTGCTCGACGAGCTCACGCCGCGCACCTCCGACCTGCGGCGGCCGGGCGGCCGGTGACCGCCCCTGGCACCTGACACCCCCGGCGTCCCGCGACCCGCCCCCGCGATTGGCCCCGGACGCGGCGCGCGTCGTATACTGAGAGGCTGGATGCCACTGCCGGCCATCGGCATCCTCCTCATGCCGTGCAACCACTGATCTTCCGCAAGGGGCTCGACCTCAAGGACGCCGTCAAGGACGAGCTCGCACGCGACTACCACAGCGCGCTGGTAGACGACGTGCGGGCCAACGACTATCGCCACGAGGCCGGGCGGATGACCATCCACCTGGCGCAGGAGTTCGGGTTCTGCTACGGCGTCGACCGCGCCGTCGACTACGCGTATCAGGCACGCAAGCGGTTCAGCGACCAGCGGGTCTTCCTGACCGGCGAGATCATCCACAACCCCCACGTCAACGAGAAGCTGCGCCGCTCGGGTATCCGGTTCCTCTCGGATCCCGGCGAGCCGTCACCGCCGCTCGGCCCCGGCGACGTCGTGATCATCCCTGCCTTCGGCGTGACGGTGACGGAGCTGGCGCGGCTGCAGGGCCTGGGCTGCACGCTGGTGGACACCACGTGCGGCTCGGTGCTCAACGTGTGGAAGAACGTCCTGCGCTACGCGCGTGACGGATACACGTCGGTCATCCACGGGAAGGTGCGCCACGAAGAGACGCAGGCCACGGCGTCGCAGGCGCTCAAGGTGGAGGGCGGACGCTTTCTCGTCGTCTTCGATCGCGAGGAGACGCAGGCCGTGTGCGACTACATCCGCCACGGCGGCGACCGCGAGGCGTTCCTCGCGCGCTTCGGCCATGCGGCCAGCGACGGCTTCGATCCGGATCTGCACCTGCAGCGGATCGGCGTCGCCAACCAGACGACGATGCTCATGAGCGAGTCGCTGGCGATTGCCGACATGATCGGCGAGGCGATGCGCGACAGATTCGGCAGCGACGCCCTCGAGGAGCACTTCCGCGCGTTCGACACCATCTGCTCCGCGACGCAGGAGCGGCAGGACGCCGTCATCTCGCTGCTCGAGCGCGAGCCCATCGACCTGATGGTGGTGATCGGCGGCTACAACAGCAGCAACACGTGCAACCTGGCGCGCTTGTGCGCGGCCTCGGTGCCGACCTACCACATCGCCGACGTCGACGGCCTCGAGGACGCCGACCGCATCCGCCACCGCCCCGTGCCGCCGCCCGACACCCCGCACGGGGCCGTGGCCGAAATCGTCTCGAGCGGCTGGCTGCCCGGCGGGCAGGTGCGGATCGGCCTCACGGCCGGCGCCTCGACGCCGAACAACATCGTGGGGCAGGCCATTGCACGTCTGGCGGCGTTTGCCGGCGCCGACGGCGCGCCGGCGCGTGGGTAAACAGGCCATCCACGGCCGCCGTAGCACCTGCAGCGAGGGATGATGTGGTGTTCAAGTCCGTGAGCGGATGGCTGCTGGGTGCGTGGCTGGCGGTGACGGCGGTCCTGACCGGGGCGGCCGCGACGCCCGGCGAGCCGCCGCGCCCGTCCAAGTGGTGGCTGGCGGCCGAGAGCCGCGCCGCCGTCGGCATCACCGACAGGCAGTCGGCGAAGATCGAGCGCATCTTCCAGTCGATGCTCGGTGACCTCCGCGCCGAGAAGGCGCTGCTCGAGCGTCAGGAGCAGGAGCTGTCGCGGCTGCTCGATACCGACGGCATCGAAGAAGCCGTGGTCATCCTCGCGATCGACCGTGTCGAAGCCGCACGCAGCGCGCTGGCAAAGACGCGAACCCTCATGCTGTACCGCATGCGTCGCGTCCTGTCACCCGAGCAGCGGGTGCGGCTCGACGACTATCACAAGCAGCAGGAACGTCCGGCAGACGAGACCCGCCGCCACAGGCGGTTTTGACGAGCGCCGGCGCGGCCGACGTCCGGACGCCTCCGCACGCGGTGCGGACAGATGAGGAGTGTGTGTGAGAGCGAAAGGACGAAGCCTGTGCCTGGCGACGGGCATGCTGGTGCTCGCGGCGGCGGGGTCGGCCGACGGACAGACGTCGGACGCGGCTGATGCCGCGAGGGTGAAGGAACTGCTGGCCGCGGTCGGCGCCGGCATGCCGTCCACGCAGGTGGCCATGGCGCCCGAGACGCTCGACCTCGGCATCGAGGAGGCCGTCGCGCTGGCGCTCGAGCGGAACCTCGACATCGCGGTGGAGCGGCTGAACCCCAGCGCCTTCGACTACAGCCTCGCGGCGCTGCGCGCGCAGTACAACCCCACCGTCACGTCGAACATCGGCCAGAACAACACGGTCAACCTCCCCACCAGCCAGCTGGTGGGCGGCAACCGCGTCACGGTGGACGCGCTCACCTACAACTTCGGCGGCCAGCAGTCGCTGCCGTGGGGCGGCGGCAACGTCTCGGTGTCGTTCAACAACCGGAAGCAGGATTCCGACAACCGCTTCATCACGTTCAACCCGCAGTACAACACGACGCTGCAGGCCTCGCTCTCGCAGCCGCTGCTGCGCAACTTCCGCACCGACAGCACCCGGACGCAGCTGCGCGTGACGGCGATCAACCGCGCCATCTCCGAGATCCAGCTGCGCACCACGGTCACCAACACGCTCGCCTCGGTGCGCAACGCGTACTGGGACCTCGTCTACGCCATCCAGGCCGTGGACGTCGCACGCCGTTCGCTGCAGCTGGCCGACAAGCTGGTCGAAGACAACCGGATCCGCGTCGAGGTCGGGACGCTCGCGCCGATCGACGTCGTGCAGGCCGAAGCCGAGGCCGCCACGCGCCGCCAGGCGCTCGCGCTGATCGAGGCGCAGGCACAGACGGCGGAGCTCGCGCTCAAGCGCCTGATCGTCTCGGGCACCGAGGACCCGCGGTGGCGCTCCCGGGTGAACCCGACCGACAGGCCGAGCCTGCAGTACGAGCCCATCGACCTGGAGGCGGCGCTGCGCAACGCGCTGGCCAGCCGCACGGACCTCGCGCGCAGCAAGCGCACCCTCGAGATCAACGAGGCCAACGTGGCGCTGCTGAAGAACCAGTCGCTGCCGCAGGCGAACCTCGTGGCCAGCTACGGGCTGCAGGGCATCGGCGGCACGCTGCTCAACCGCGACGGCCAGGGCGGTCCGATCATCAGCACCGTCCCCGGCGGCTACGGCGACGCGCTGGCGTTCCTGCGCGACCGCGAGTTCCCGACCTGGAACGTGTCGCTGCAGGTGGCCTACCCGATTGGCACCAACCCGGCCGAGGCCAACTACCAGCGGGCCCGCCTGCAGCTCGAGCAGAACCGCACCGAGATGCGGCAGGTCGAGCTGAACGTCGCCACGCAGGTGACCAACACGGCGCTCCAGGTCGAGGCAAACTGGAAGCGTGTGGAGGCCTCGCGGGCGGCGCGCGAACTGGCGCAGCGCCGGCTCGAGGCCGAGCAGAGCAAGTTCGAGGTCGGCCTCTCCACGAACTTCTTCGTGGTACAGGCGCAGCGTGACCTGGCCGACGCCGAGAACGTCGAACTGCGCGCCATCCTCGACTATCGGAAGTCGCTCGTGGACTTCGAGCGGGTGCAGCAGACGTCGCTCGGCAACGCGGGCATCACGCTGGGGACGACCGGCGGCGGCACGGGCGGTGCCGGCGGCGCGGGTGGCGGCGGAGGCGGCGCAGGCGCGGCAACCGGCCAGACCCAGACAGGCGGTGGCGGCCAGAATTTCCCGGGTGGACCGGGTGGAGGCGGCCAGTAGTCATGCGCAAGTGGATCGTGGTGCTCATACTCGTCGTCGCCGCGGGCGCCGGCTACTTCGCGTTCGGCCGCAGCGGCGGCTCGGACGCCGCCAAGAAGGCCGGCGGCGCCGGTGCGTTCGCACGACAGCCGCTGACGGTCGGCATGACGACGGCCGTTCGCGAGCCGCTCCAGGAAAGCGTGCAGGTGGTCGGCAGCCTCATCGGCGCAGCCACCGTCGAAGTCGTGCCGCAGGCCTCGGGCCGCCTGCTCTCCGTCAACGTGCGCCTGGGCGACGCCGTGACGCGCGGACAGCAGATCGCCCAGGTGGACGACCGCGAGCTCCGGGAGCAGCTGCGTCAGGCCGAGGCATCGCATCAGGTCGCGCAGGCGACCATCCGCCAGCGCGAGGCAGACCTGTCGTTTGCCCGGACCAACCTCGAGCGCTCGCGGAGCCTGTTCGAGCGGAACCTGCTGCCCCAGCAGACCCTCGATGACGGGGAGGCGCGCTATCAGTCGGCCCAGGCCCAGCTCGACCTCGCGCAGGCCCAGCTCGCCCAGGCGTCGTCGCGGCTCGAGGAACTCCGCATCTCACTGGCCAACACGGTGATCACCTCGCCTGTGGACGGGTACGTCGGCCGGCGCTACGTCGATCCGGGCGCGTTCGTCTCGACCAGCCAGCCCGTCGTGCAGGTCGTGGACATCTCGCTCGTGCGGCTCGTGGTCAACCTGGTGGAACGCGACCTGCGGCGCGTGGCCGTCGGCGCCGCCGGGGTGGTGGACGTCGATGCCTACCCCGGCGAGCAGTTCCAGGGCCGCATCGCCCGCATCGCGCCCGTGCTCGACCCGGCGACGCGCACCGCGGAGATGGAGATCGAGATCCCCAACCCCTCGCGGCGGCTCAAGCCGGGCATGTATGCACGCGTGCAGCTGCTGACCAACAGGAAGGCCGACGCCCTGGTCGTGCCGCGCTCCGCCGTCGTCGACGTCGGGGGGCGCCGCGGCGTCTATACAGTAGTGGACGGCCGCGCGGTGTTCCGTGAGGTCCGTACCGGCCTCGAGGACAACGACCGCATCGAGATCGTCGACGGCCTGGAAGAAGGCGACGACGTCGTCTCGATCGGCGCCTCGAGCATTCGCGACGGCGACCCGGTGCTGTTGCCGAGCCAGGCCGAGCAGGGCGCCGCGCCGACGGCGTCACGGCAGGCTCCGTCGGGAGACGGCGGCTCGCCCGAAGGTGGCGTCGCGCCGCAGGGCGGCGCCACCGGACAGAGTCAGGCCGCCGCGGGCAGATAGGCCACGAAAAGAGACGCGCATGAGCATTCCTCGCATAGCCATCCAGCGGCCCGTCACCATGTTCATGATGTCGGCGGTGATCGTCCTTCTCGGGGCGATCTCGCTGATGCGGCTGCCGGTCGACCTGATGCCGGACGTCAGCTATCCCAGCCTGACCATCCGGGTGGGATACGCCGGCGTCGGGCCGCGCGAAATCGAGGAAAGCGTCACGCGCCCGATCGAGCAGGCGGTCAGCGCCGTTGCCGGCCTCGACCAGATGAACTCGTCCTCGGCCGAGGGCAGCAGCACGGTGCGGCTGAACTTCGTCTGGGGCACGGACCTCGCCGAGGCCGCCGAGGACGTGCGCAGCCGCATCGACCGCATCCGCGCGCGGCTCCCTGAAGACGCGGAGCCGCCGGTCATCTTCAAGTTCGACTCGACGTCGTTCCCGATCATGAGCCTGGCCGTCGAGGGCGACTTCGACCCCGTCCAGCTGCGCGAACTCGCCGAGCGGACGATCGCCCCGCGCCTCGAGCGCGTGAACGGCATCGCGGCCGTGTCCACGAGCGGCGGCCTGCGCCGGCAGATCCGCATCGAGCTCTCGAAGGAGAAGACCACGGCGCTCGGCCTGCCCGTCGATCGCGTGGTCAGCGTCCTGCGGACCGAGAACCAGAACATCCCGGTCGGCGAGATCAACGAGGGCACGCTCACCTACCTGGTGCGCAGCCAGGGCCAGTTTGCGAGCATCCAGGAGATCGGCGACCTCGTCGTGCTCACGCGCGACGGCGTGCCGGTCTACATGCGCGACATCGCGACGATCCGCGACACGACCGAGGACTTCCGCAACTTCGTCCGCGTGAACGGCAAGCCGGGCGTCCAGATGCGGGTGACCAAGCAGTCGGGCCAGAACACGGTGGCCGTCGCCGACCGCGTGAAGGAGGAGATCGAGCGGATCAACCGCGAGGTGCCCGGCGTCCGCCTGACGGTCACCAACGACAGCTCGATCTTCATCCGGCAGTCGATCGCCTCGGTCACCGACGCCGTGATGTCGGGGTCGGTGCTGGTCGTGCTCATCATCTTCGCGTTCCTGCGCAGCTTCCGGTCGACGCTGATCATCTGCGTCTCGATCCCGATCTCGATCATCGGGACGTTCGCGCTGCTCTACTTCGGCGGCTACACGCTGAACACGATGACCTTCGGCGGCCTGGCGCTGGGCGTGGGCATGATCGTGGACGCGTCGATCGTCGTGCTCGAGAACGCGCAGCGACACCTCGAGATGGGCAAGGATCGGGTGACGGCCGCGATAGACGGCAGCGAGGAGATCTGGTCGGCCATCCTCGCCTCCACGCTCACCCACGTCGCGGTGTTCGTGCCGCTGTTCTTCCTGGCCGGGTTCTCGAGCATCCTCTTCAAGCAGCTCTCGATCGTCATCATCTTCTCGCTGACGATGTCGCTGTTCGTCGCGGTGACCGTGGTACCGGTGCTCTGCTCCCTGCTCATGGCGCCTGCCGCGCCGGAGTCCGAGAGCAACAGGCTGACGTCGCGGCTCTACGCCGCGAGCGGCCGGGCGCTCGAGGCGCTCGACGACAGGTATGCGCGCTTCCTGGGCGTGGCGCTCCGCCACCGGCCCACGGTGCTGCTGGTGGGTGTGTCGTCGCTGGCCCTGGCCATCATGCTGATGCCCTACCTGAAGTTCGAGCTGCTGCCGCAGACCGACGAGGGCGAAGTGCGCGTGGACGTGGAGCTGCCGATCGGCACGCGCGTCGAGCGGACGCTCGACACGATGCTCTCGCTCGAAGGCCGCGTGCGCGAGCTCGTGCCGGAGCTCGAGACGATCATCACCGAGGGCGGCGGCGGCGGGTTCTTCGGCGGCAGCCGCACCCACCGCGGCCAGATGACGCTGCAGCTGGTGCCCAAGACCGAGCGGACGCGCTCCAACGAGCAGATCGCGCAGGAGCTCCGCCGCGCCCTCTCGGGGCTGCCGGGCGTGCAGCTGCGCGCGCGGGCCTCGGGCGGCAACTGGCAGCTCAACCGCCTGCTTGGCGGCAGCGCCGACGCGCGGCTCGCGCTCGAGATCCGTGGATATGACCTCGAGGATCAGCGGCGGCTGCGGCGGGACGCCCAGGCCCTGATGGAGAGCATCCCCGGGCTCGCTGACGTCCGGCCCGAACAGGAGGAAGGCCGGCCGGAACTCGCCGTGCGCGTCGACCGCGACAAGGCCGCGCTGCTCGGGCTGACCGTCAGCGGCGTGGCCAACACGCTGCGCACCAACGTGGCGGGCACGCAGGCCGCGTACTACCGCGAGCGCGGCCAGGAGTACCCGATCATCGTGCGGCTGCGCGACGAAGACCGCGAGCACATCGCCGACGTCGCCGACGTGCTGATCAGCACGCCCGCCGGCCAGGTGGTGCCCGCGCGCAACCTGCTCGAGATGCAGCCCGAGGACAGCCCTGTCGAGATCCAGCGCCGCAACCAGGAGCGCATCGTCCGGGTGAACGCCGAGATCGAGGTGCCGCTCTCGGAGGCCGTGGACAGGGTGATGGCGCGGCTCCCCGAGCTCGACGTCCCGCCCGACTTCTCGGTGGGCTTCGGCGCGGAGGTGGAGGAACAGACGAAGGCCTTCAGCCAGCTGCAGTGGCTCCTGCTGCTGGCCGTGGTGCTCGTGTACGCGGTGATGGCGTCGCAGTACGAGTCGTTCCGCGACCCGTTCATCATCATGTTCTCCATCCCGCTGGCCGCGATTGGCGTCGTGGCGGGCCTGCTCATCACCAACACCGCGTTCAGCCTGCAGGCCTACATCGGCGTCATCATGCTCGCGGGCATCGTCGTCAACAACGCGATCCTGCTCGTCGACTACACGATCACGCTGCGCAAGCGCGACAAGATGGAGCTGTTTGCCGCGGCGATGCAGGCCGGTCGCACGCGGCTGCGGCCGATCCTGATGACCACGCTGACGACCGTGCTGGGCCTCGTGCCGATGGGACTCGGCATCGGCGAGGGCGCGGAACTGCAGGCGCCCCTGGCCCGCGTGGTGATCTTCGGACTCACCGCCTCCACCCTGATCACGCTGGTGTTCGTGCCGACCCTCTACACGCTCTTCGAGCAGGGATTCAAGGGGCTGCGCGCCCCCGCGGCTGCGCCCGTCAGCGCCGAAGGCCCCGACACCATCCGCGCATAGGAGGGACGGCGACGGTAGGGACGACTCTCCGAGCCGTCCCCCACCCTTCGGAGGTGAGACGTCAGACCGACGGACGGCTCTCGGGGAGCCGTCCCTACCGTCTCCCTACAGGCGGCGGCGGAGTTCGGCCATCGTGAGGCCGGACACGGGGTCCACCCAGTCGCCGGCCACTTCGGAGAGCGGCTCCATCACGAACGCCCTGTCGCGGAACCGCGGGTGCGGCACCACGAGCCCGGGCTCGTCCACGACGAAATCGCCATAGAGAATCAGATCGAGATCGAGCGTGCGGGGCGCGTCCTTCGCGGGACGCTCCCGTCCGTACTCACGCTCGATGGCGAGGAGCGCCTCGAGCAGCGCCCGCGGGCCGAGGGTCGTCGAGCCGACCACGACCTCATTGAGGTAGAGGGGCGCGTCGGGGGGGCCGCCGACGGGCGTCGTCTCGTAGCGGCCCGACGCGACGGCGCCGGTGAGCAGCACCGACAGCCGATCCTCGGCGGCATCGAGCAGGGCGTCGCGATCCCCCAGGTTGCTGCCGAGGGCGATGGCGACGGGGACGCGCGCTACTCCACCCACCGCACGGGGAGGACGCCGTCGCCGGTGCTGGCGCCGGGCGCACGACGCCCCAGAAGGTCGTCCCGCCCTTCGAGCGCGAGCTGGAAGAAGCGAAGATGCTCGCGCATTTCGCCCAGCATGTGGCGCAGCATGAGGCCGTGGCGGGCATGGGTCACGGCGTCCACCCGCGGCGCCCACTGGTCGATGAACGCCTGCTGCTGCCGGGCGTCGTCCTCGATGACGGCACGCTCGCGCGCGGCTCCCCGCCCTTCCGTCGGCACGGCCAGCAGCGCCTCGGCCGACGGCGTCGCGGTGCCTCCGAGGTCTTCGCAGGCGCTGCGCACCCATGCCAGGTGCACTTCCTCGCGGGCGATGATGTACTGGTAGGTGTTGTTGATCTCGTAATCGCCAATCGCCTGCGCGCCGCGCACGTGGCGGTCGTAGATCGCGTGGCGGTCGCGGTAGATGTCCTCCAGCAGCGCGCGCAGTTCGACGGCTCTCACGACTTCTGCTTCTCCTTGCAGGTGATGCACACCCGCGTCCACGGGATGGCGTGCAGGCGGGCGTCCGAGATCGGCTCGCCGCAATCGCGGCAGATGCCGTACGTCCCGCGCTCGATGCGCGCCAGCGCCTCTTCGATGGCTTGCAGAATCTTGGCGTCGGTCTGCCGCAGCTTGAGGGCGATGTGCACTTCGTTGATGCCCTCGGCCTGGTCGGCCATGTCGCCCTGCCGGCTGTTCCCCATCATCTCGCCGATGGGACGCAGGCCCTCACCTTCGAGCAACTCGCGACGCTTCCGAAGCAGCGCGTCCTGGAACTCCGACACGTCCATCCGAATTCTCCCTCTGCCCGGTTGACGGGCAGGTCGTCATCCGGTGGATCTTAGCATGCGCTCACTCGGCGCGGAGCACGCCGAGGGGGCGGCGGCGCACGACGTCGAGACTGGCGCCCACGCCCACGAGGCCCACGATCAGGCTCGTCGCGGCGACACCCGCGAGCACCGTCGCCGGGGCCGGACGCCAGTCGATGTCGAGCAGGTAGTGGGCGACGCTCCAGTCGAGGGCCATGGCGCCGAGGGCTCCGACGAGGCCGCCCAGCGCGCCCAGCCCCAGATACTCCACCGCCACCATCGCCGTGATGGTGCGCGGCGGCGCGCCGAGCGTCTTGAGGATCGCCGACTCGTACAGCCGCTGGTACCGCGTCATCGCGACGGACCCGACGACGATGAGGATCCCGCTGCCGAGCGCGAGCGCCCCCACCACCGTGATCGCGAGCGTGATGTTCCCGAGGACGTTCTGGATCGCCTGCACGACCTCGCGGACGTCGATGGCCGACACGTTCGGATGGGCCATGACGAGATCGCGCTGCAGCCGCGCCCGCTCGGCCGGCGTGTCGGGACCACGCACGATCCCCATGTACCCGTGCGGCGCCGCGTCGAACGCGCCCGGGCGGAAGACGAACATGAAGCCGCCCGCACGCACGTCGTCCCACTCGACGTCCCTGATGCTCGTCACCCGCGCGCGCAGTTCGCGGCCCATGACGTCGAAGGTGACGACGTCGCCGACGCCGAGACCGGCATTCCGCTGCAGCGCCTCCTCGATCGAGACCTGCGCCATCGACGGGTCGGCCTCCGGCCAGAACTCGCCGGCGAGCAGCCGCTCGTTCACCTCGAGGTGATCGCGGTAGGTGATGACGAACTCGCGGCGGAGTCCCGCGCGCTCGCGCACGCCCTCGGCGTCGGTCACGTCGCCGTCCCTGCCGTGGACGCCCGTGACGCGCGCCCGCAGCACGGGCAGCATCCGGATCGTGCGGCCGTCGCCGACGGCGGTCCGCAGCACGCGCTCCACGTCCTCGCGCTGATCGCGCTGCACGTCGAGCAGGAACATGTCGGGCGCGTCCTGCTGCAGGTCGAACGACAGCTCCGACAGCAGGCTGCCCTGCACGAGCCGCACGCCAAGGATGAAGAAGGCGCCCAGGCCGACGGCCAGGAGGATGACGCGCGTCTGATTGCCGGGGCGCCCGAGGCTCAGCACGGCGTGCCGCACCGCGAACAGGCGGGCATGCCGCAGCGGACGCACCGCGCGAACGACGCCTGTCGCGACCAGGGCGAGCGCCACCGTCACGACCACCAGGCCGAGCGAGACGATCAGGCCGGCGCGCAGCGAGTCGGCCTGCCACGAGGCGACACCGGCCAGCGCCACGACGACGCCGGCGGCAGCGGCCCACTGCAGCACGTCGATCCGCGGCAGCCGTCCGCCGAGCGACGTCCGCGCCGACTCGTCGCGCAGGAGCCACAGCGGGCGCACGCGCCGCACCTCGAGGAGCGGCACCAGCGCGAAGAGCAGCGACACCAGCACGCCGATCAGCAGCGCCTGGGCGCCGGCCGCGGCGGTCAGGCCCACCTGCAGGCCGTCGATGCCGAAGAGGCCCGTCGGTACGAACCGCAGTGCCACGGCCGCCAGACCCAGCCCCAACAGGCTGCCGAGCAGGCCGAGCGCGGCGACCTGGGCCGCGTAGATCGACAGGATCTGGCCGCTCGTCGCCCCGATGCACTTCATCACGGCGATGCTCCGGATCCGCTGCGCCACGAACACGCGCGTGACGCTCCACACGCCGATGCCGCCGAGCACCACCATGATGAAGCCCACGAGACTCAGGTAGTTCTCGGCCACCCGCAGGTCGTCGCCGACGCGATCCTCCGTCGAGCGGTACGAGCGGGCGGAGATGAACTCGGTGCGGAACCTGTCGCGTACCTCGTCGACGAGCGGCTCGATCCCGCCCTCGTCCATCGCGAGCAGGATCGAGAACCGGGCGCGTGCCCCGAACGCCAGGAGACCTGTGGTGTCGAGGTCGGCCCTGTCGATCAGGATCCGCGGCCCGAGGCTGAACATGCCGGCGCGGCGTCCGGGCTCCTCGACGATCACCCCGCGGATCTCGAAGCTCCCTTCGCCGATGCGTAAGCGGTCGCCGACATTCACGTCGAGCTGCACGAGCAGCTCCGGGCGCACGAGTGCGCCGCCGTCGCGCAGCAGCGCGTGGGTGAACGGCTGCGCACCGTCGAGCACCAGGCGGCCGTAGACCGGGAATCCGTCGTCCACGGCCTGCAGCTCCGCCATCCGTGCCGCCGGCTTCGAGACGTCCTCGGGACGCACCATGGTGGCGAGTTCCACGACCTCGACCTGCTGTTGCACCGGCGCGCCGGCAATGACGGCATCGAGCGCCGCACGCACCTCGGGCACCCACGGCCGGCTCGTACCGACGACGACGTCAGCGCCCGTCATCACGCGGGCCTCGCTGACCAGTACGTCGCTGACGTTCTGGATGACCGACCGCAGCGCGCCGATCGCGCCGACGCCGAGCGCGATGCACAGGAAGAAGAACGCCAGGCGCAGCCACGACGCGCGCAGCTCGCGCCACACCATGCGAAGGGTGAACATCTAGGCGTCCACTCCGTGCGCCGCCGGGGCCTGCGGGCGCACGATCTGCTCCACGATCCGGCCGTCGCGCATGATCACCTGCACGTCGGCGCGTGCGGCGAGCTCGCGGTCGTGGGTGACGAGCACCAGCGTGGTGCCGCGGACGCGGTTCACGTCGAACAGCATGTCGATCACGTGCTGCCCGGTCCGGCTGTCGAGGTTCCCGGTCGGCTCGTCTGCGAGCAGCACCTTTGGCGCGTTGGCAAGCGCCCGCGCGAGGGCGACCCTTTGCTGCTCGCCACCCGACAGTTGCGACGGGTAGTGGTGGGCGCGGGCCGCGAGTCCAACCTCGTCGAGCAACGCCGACGCCCGCGCGCGCGCATCGGGCGCGCCGGCCAGTTCCATCGGCACGAGCACGTTCTCGTACGCCGTCAGCGACGGCATCAGGTGGAAGAACTGGAACACGAAGCCGATCAGCCGCCCGCGCAGCCGTGCCAGCGCGTCCTCACTCATCGCCGTGATCGTGGTGCCGTCGATGATCACCTCCCCGGTGGTCGGAGCATCGAGCCCCGCGATCAGCCCGAGCAGCGTGCTCTTGCCGCTGCCGGAGGGCCCGACGATGGCGACGCTCTGCCCCGCCGGGACGGTCAGGTCGATGGGATGGAGGATCGTCAGGGGATGGCCACCGCTGTCGACGGTCTTCGAGATGCCGCGCAGTTCGATCATGAAGTCGACGAGCTCCGGTCGAGGAGGGGTTCGAGGGCGCGCCAGACCAGTTCGGCGACACGCCTGGTGCCCTCGGCGTTGGGATGGATGCCGTCAGCCTGGTTCAGCGCCGCCACGCCGGCCACGCCGTCGAGGAAGAACGGCAGGAACGCCACGTCGTGCTCCGACGCGAGGTCGGCAAACGCCTGTCTGTAGGCGGCCGTGTACTCGGGCCCGAAGTTGGGCGGCGCCTCCATGCCGCACAGCAGCACCGCGATGTCGCGTGACTTCGCCTCGTCGATGATCGCCGACAGGTTCGCCTTCATCTCGTCGATCGAGAGGCCTCGCAAGCCGTCGTTGGCGCCGAGTTCCAGCACCAGCACCTCGACTTCGCCTTCGTCGAGCACCCAGTCGAGGCGACGGCGTCCTCCGGCTGTCGTGTCTCCGGACACACCGGCGTTGATCACCCGATAGTCGTAGCCGGCCTCGTCCAGGCGCTGCTGCAGGAGCGCGGGCCAGGCCTCGGAGGCGCTCAAGCCGAGTCCCGCCGTCAGGCTGTCGCCGAGTGCGACGATCCGCGGACGGGGGTCGGGAGGCGCCGGCGCCTCGGCACGCGCGGTGTCGGCCGCTCGGGTACGTCCGGCGGTACCGGCCGGCTCGTCGCCCTGCCCGCACGCCGTGGCGGCACCTGCAAGGAGCGCGAGGAGGAACGAACGTCTCAGCATGGGCCCCATGGTGTCCGGCACCTCACGTGGCGGGCGTGTCGCCGTCCGCACCGCCCGCGCGCCGAATCTCGGCGTCGACGTCTGCCAGGGCGGCCTCGAGCATCGCCCGGTGCGCCGGGCGGCAGGCCTGCTGGAGGTCTGCGAGCACTCTGGCGCGCGCGAGCTTCAGCGATGCGACCCGCCTGGCAGCGGCCGCTTCCTCGTCGCTGAGCGGGGGCGACGCGTCGCGAGGCGCCTGTGAGGTCGCCATCGACTGCTGTTCCTCGACCGCCTTGCTCTCCCATCCTCGCGCCACGATGCCTCCCTCCCTTCAGACGTATCGCACGGCATCCCGTTCGCCGGGCGAGGGCCACGGCGCGCTCAGCGGAATTCGATGCCGCCCCGCAGCCAGCGTCCCGGCATCGGTACCCCTGCCACCTCGACATAACGCGTGTCGAACAGGTTGGCGGCCTCCGCAAAGAACGTGACGCGTCCCCACTGCCGCTGCGCCCGCAGATCCACAAGCGTATAGGACGGGCGCGAGACAGGCACGCGCCGCTCGACGCGGGCGCTGACGCTGGCCCGGCGTCCGACCGGAACGGCGACGTCGGCGGCCAGGCCATGGCGGGCGTGATCCAGCACGTACTTGGACAGCCCGGCAATGCGATCGGTCTCCACGTCGGTCCAGGCGTACTGCGCGCCGACGGCGAAGGCCGCCACGCGTCCGCGCAGGCCGGCCTCCACCCCGCGCGTGGAAACGCGCCGGATGTTGGCCGTCTCCCATCGATCCTGTGCCGTCGGCCGCACCCAGTCGATGACGTCGTCTTCCCGCCGGGCAAACCCCGTGACCGACCCCGTCCACCGGCCACCCGGGAACCAGTCGAGGCCGGCTTCACCCGTCCAGCCACGTTCGGGCCGCAGCGAGGCCGCCGCCTGGTGCACGGGATCGACGTAGTAGCGCTCGGTGAACGACGGCACGCGGAAGGCACGCCCTGCGGCCGCCCGGAGCTTCAGCGTGGGCCGCGCCTGCCAGGCCATCGCCAGCGACGGGCTCCACGCCTGGCCGAATGTCGAGTACGTGTCGAGCCGCAGGCCCGGATACCACCGGACGCGCCCCGTCACCGCCTCCACCTCGACGAAGGCGCTGCCCCGCGCCTCGTTCCGGTCACCGAGTGCCGACGATCGCAGGACGTCCACTGCGGCCTCGCCGCCGGCGGAGACGTGCAGGCGCGGGGTCAGCCGCTCGTACCAGCGCAGCGTGCCCCCCGCGCTGTGCGTGCGATGCGTGTTGGGAACGGCCGCCGCTGCCGTCGAGTCGTAGACGAAGCGGTCGCCGTGCGTGCGGTACCAGGCGGTGTGCTGGAGCCGCCTGCCGGGCCGCACCTGCCACAGGCCGTCCGCCGAGACGAGCGTCTGCGTCGTCCACTCGCGCGACGGCGCGGGACCGTAGTAGCCGGCCGCCCCGAAGTCCTTGTCGAGGTGCGCCACGGTGAGGGCGGTGCGGCCGAGGCGCGCCGCCAGCCGCACCTGCGCGTGCTGGAAATCGCGCACCGGCTGGAAGCCGTCGGCACGCTCGAACGCGCCGCTGAGGCTGCGCAAGACTCCGGATTTCGAGAGCGGCGTGCGCCCTTCCACCTGGACGAGGCCATGCTGCCCCGCCGCCACGCGGGCCGACGGGGCGACGGCGGCGCCCTGGCGCGTCACGATGTGGATGATGCCGCCGACGGCATCTGCGCCGTAGAGCGACGCACCGGCGCCGCCGAGCACTTCGATCCGCTCGATGTCGTCGAGCGTCAGCGGCAGATCGCCGTTGTGGTGTCCGGACTGCACGTCGTTGAGGCGGACGCCATCGACGAGCACGAGCACCTGGCCGAACCCGGCGCCCCTCAGCGAGAAGTCCGTCTGCGACCCGAAGGGCCCGCGCTCACGCACCCAGAGCCCCGGCACCAGCCGCAGCGCGTCGGAGACACTCCGGATGGGAAGGCCGCGCAGGTCGTCGGCGGTGAGGACCGTCACACTCCGGCCGACGGCTCCAAGGGTGGCGGGAGCTATCGATCCGGTGACCACTACCTGTTCGTCGATCGCCGGCGGCTGCGCGTGTGCCGAGCCTGCGGCCAGAGCGCACGCGACCAGCGCCCGGAGCGTGCCGAGCGCGGCTGTGCGGCGGCTCATCCTCACGGGCCGATTGTAGCGTGGCCGCCGCGCATGGCCCGGTCGAGGACGCGTTCGAGCACGCGCTCCTCCAGCGAAAAGGGCCCGTGGCAGTCGAGTCCGAGCGCGGCCACGGCCGCCCGCATCGCCGCGTCCTCGTCCTGCGCACCTGCGAACGCACGTCCGGCGGCGGCCAGCGCATCTGCTGGCACGAGCCCGACCAGTTCGGAGCCGAGCACGCGGACGCCCTCCCGCGCGGCTTCCTCCTGCACCGCCGCGAAGGCGACGTGCAGCGGCGTCACGCGCGCGTC
>JBIQIB010000189.1:0-5060 GCA_044508265.1 Acidobacteriota bacterium | reverse complement strand
CTCCGCGCAGGCCGGATTCCTCGCAGAACGCGAACGCCGTGCCGACCTGCACGCCAACCGCACCCGTCTCGCGGGCCTTCCGGACGGCGCCAGGCTCGCCGTATCCACCCGCCAGCCAGAAGGGCGCGCCCAGCTCGCCGAGGGCTGTCAGGTCCACCTGATCGCGAGCCCCGTAGATCGGCTCCCCGTGTTCATTGAAGGTCGTCTTGCCCCGCGGGGGCGCATTGTGGCCACCGGCCGTCGGGCCCTCCACCACGAAGCCGTCGACGCGGCCGTTGGCCCGCTTGATCATTGTCGCGGCCAGCGTGTTCGATGCAACGATGGCGAGAAACGCCGGGCGCGGCAGCGAAGACACGTCGGCTTCGAGATACTCTCGCGGCGCGAAGGTCATCGTGTGATCGTCGCCTGGCTGCGCCCCCGTGACATGGAGCGGATAACTTGCCGGGGCGAGACGCGAGAACGCGTCGAGTACGCCGGGGATCTTCAGCGGAATACCGGCGCCCATGAGGACGTAGTCGACGCCAGCCAGCATCGCACCGAAAATCGATGGCAGATGCGGCGGCTGGATCTTCTCGAGGTAGTTGATGCCGACCGGATTGGTGTGCCCTTCTTTCGCGAGCCATACCTCGACGAAGTTCGCGACGATGCAGAGCTCGACCAGGCTGCGGTCGGGACGGGTCGACCACATCGGGATGGTGCGATACGACACGCCCGGCGCCTTGCCCCCCTCGATGAAGAACGACCCGCGGACGCGCCCAGCCATCCCGGAAAGCGGGCAATGATCGAGTGCGCGACGTACGTCTCCGCCCGGATCGCCATCCTGCAGACGTCGCGCGACGATCTGATCGATTGCCGTGCCCGACACCACACCGAGCTGCCCGCACCGGGACACGGCCTGCGCCAGACGCCACGTCGAAACGCCAACACCCATGCCCCCCTGAATGATCGAGGGCCACGCGCGAGATCCATCACCTGCATTCATGCGGCCATCACATCACGGCCGCGGCACACCGACTGTAAGAGTCCTGTAAGTTTCGCCGGAACGTCGCGTCGCAGCGTCTCAGGGCCGCGGCAGCGCGTAGGCGATCAGGGCATCGCCGGTCACCGGATTGCCGAAGAACCCGCCGCCCGTCGCGGCAATCACGACGTACTGCCGGCCGTCGGCGCCCTCGTAGGTCATTGGCGTGGCCTGCGCGGCACCCGGCAACTGCACCGTCCACAGCTCCGCTCCGGACTTCGCATCGAACGCCCGGAAACGGGCGTCGTCGGTGGCACCGACGAAGACCAGACCGCCGGCCGTCGCAATCGTGCCGCCGTTGCCGGGCCGTCCCGTGTTGCGCACCGCTTCGGGAAGGCTGTCGGTGACGCCAAGCCGCACCTGCCAGGCGAACTCACCCGTGTTGACGTTCACTGCGGTGAGCTGCCCCCAGGGTGGCTGCTGACACGGCAACTGCTGGGTGCTGCCCGCCAGCGCGGGCACGCTGAATCGTCCACCGCCCTCGACGCTCTCATACGGCCCGTCGGGGTGCACGCGGTTGCCCACGCCTGCCGCGCGCGCGGATTCCGATGCGGCGTCGCGATCGCGCAGCCCCGACACCTGCCCCAGCTCGCTCGTGTTGACGAACAGGTACCCGAGCTCGGGATTGAACGACGTGCCGCCCCAGTTCACGCCGCCGTGGTTGCCGGGAAACTGCACGCGCAGTCGGTTGTACGACACGGGCAGGTACGGACCGCCGAGCTGCATGCCTTCGACGAACGCGCGACACGCCGCTTCCAGTTCCGGCGTCACCGTGGCGATGTCCGAGGCGGCCATGGACATGCGCGACAACGGCGCGGGCTTCACCGGAAACGGCTGCGTGGGTGAAGCGCGCTCGAGCGGCACTTCGCTCGCCGGCACGTTCCGATCCTCCACGCCATAGATGGGCTCGCCAGTTTCCCGGTTGAGCAGGAACAGCAGGCCGACCTTGTTGATGACGGCGACGGCGGGTATCGTGCGCGCTCCCTGCCTGACGTCGATCAGCACCGGCGCGGCCGCCAGGTCGGCGTCCCAGATGTCGTGGCGTACGACCTGAAAGTGCCAGAGATACCTGCCGGTTGCCGCGTCGACCGCAACGACGCTGCTGCTGAACAGGTTGCTGCCCTCACGATCGCCGCCGTACTGATCGACCGACGGTGCGCCGAACGGCAGATAGGCGATGCCCCGCTCGGCGTCCACGGTGATGAATCCCCAGACGTTCACGCCGGAACGGTTACGACCGCTGTCCTCTGCCCAGGTGTCATGGTGCGGCTCGCCCGCCCGCGGCACCGAATGAAAGGTCCAGACGAGCCGGCCCGTGTGCATGTCCCAGGCCCGCACGTCGCCGGCCGGGCCCTGCGGCGGGTTCTCCTGCGTCCGCCCGCCGGTGATGACGAGATTGCGATAGACGACCGGCGGCGAACTGAGTCCGTTGCTGCCAGGCAGATCGCGCAGGATCTCGGGCGTGTTCAGTTCGACGACGCCGTTGACGCCGAAGGCGGGATTGGGCACACCAGTCTTCGCGTCTATGGAATAGAGCTTGCCGTCGGTCGATCCGAAGACAATCTGCGCCGGCGTTGTCGCATCCCCCGGCCAGTGTTCCACCCCGCGCACCGAAGGATTGCCGGTGGGTAACTGAAACGCCCAGACCTCGCGTCCGCTCGACGGATCCAGCGCGACGACGCGCGAATACGGCGTTGCGACATACATGATGCCGCCGACGACGAGCGGCGTGACCTGGCTCGACGCGAATCCACTGCCTCGGCCGCCACGTCCGCCGCGGCCCCCGGCTGGCGCGGCGCCTGCCGCGCGCCCGGCCGGTGCGGCTGCGGCCGGACGCATGTGATACGTCCAGGCCACCTCGAGCGTCCCGACGTTGGCCGGCGTGATCTGATCCACCGGAGAGAAACGCATTCCGCCACGGTCGTGGCCGTAGGTCGGCCACTCCTTCGACGCCGTCTCCGCGGGCGCCGACTGCGCCGACGCCACGCCGCCAGCCCCAATGGCCACGACAACGGCCAACAATCCCTTCAACCCAATACGCATGCAGTCCTCGATTCGGTCGCCGTAGCCATCCCTACTGCCTCGGCTCATGACAGTCCCCGCAATCCATGTACACCTGCCGGGACTCATGGCAGGTGACACACCCGCGCTTCGTCGTGATCGTCGTCTCGAGCGCAATCACGTCGCGATCGGCCACCGGGCCGTGGCACGTCTCGCAGGCGATGCCGGCGCCGATGTGCGTCGGGTGGCTCCAGTACACGTAGTCGGCGAGGCGATACACGCGCACCCATGGGAGGGGCTCGCCGGACGCGGCCGCGGCCGTCAGCCGTTCGAGCGTGGCCGCCCCCGCCTTCATCGTCCTGTGGCACGACAGGCAGGTGTCGGTGGGCGGAAACGTCATCAGCGGTCCGGCGTCCGGATTGGTGTGGCACTCCGAGCAGTCGAGCCCGAGTTCGAGGTGCTGGCGATGGCTGTAAGGCAACGGCTGTTCCGGAGCGGGTGCGGGCGTACGGGGTGCCACGGCGGGCGCCTGCGCGCGCGCGACGACCACGGCCGCCAGCACGAGCACACTGCAGGCCGTCCACAACTTCATTGCGCCCCTTCCGGTCCCGGCTGGTGTCCAATAGCGGCATGCGAACGTGGGTGGCTGTGCTGCTGCTGACGGCCGGATGTGCGTCGGCGCCCATTCGCCGAGCCGATCTGCCGCGGCTGGCCGAAGCCGACGCGCGCGTGCTCGAGGGCTGCTACGACTGCCTGATCGAAGCGCGCGACACCTACGAGCGCCTGGCGACGGGCCGCGCACGCCCCCTGATCGCGCCGCGGCTGTTCGAGGTGCACGTGCTCATCGCGCTGCGTGAGGCAGAATTGGCGCGCGACCCCGAAGCGTCGTTCGCCCGCGCTGAGGCACTCCTGCCGGCGCTGTCGCCTGAAGCCGACGGGCCACTGCACCTCGAGATCGCCCGGGCCATCCTGCCCGACAGCGTCGGAACGCCCCGCGCCGAGCTGCGCGCGCGACTCGAGCGCGCCCGGCCCCTCATCGCGCGCAACGCCGACATCCGCGCGAGCCTCGACGCCGCACGCGTCAGTCCAGCCTTCCGCGGCTATCTGGCGGCGGGCCTCGCCTGCCTTGTCGCCGAAGGCTCCTCGCCCGTCCGGCGTGTTGCCGCCGATATTCCGCCGGACGCACCCCCGCTCCTGAAGTACCGGCTGGCGGCATGCCCGATGCTGCGTCCCGAGATTCAGGAGCAGGTACTCGCCGAGGTTCCCGGCTTCATCGAGGCGGGCCTCCAGCGTGCGCGGCGGCCCCAGCTGCTGTTCACGGCCGCCTACATCCGCGACCTGCGTGGCTGGCTGAACGCCGCCTACGAGCGCTTTCCCGATTCCCCGTCGGCCACCTATGCGATTGGAGCGATGCACCAGACGGTCTCGGACTGCCGGGCCGCCATCGAACACTACGAGGAGACCCTGGCGCTCGCGCCGGGGCACGAGTATGCCTCGATGCAGCGCGTCGTCTGCCTCGGCTACCTGGGGCAGCACCAGACGGCAATCGCCGGCGCCACCGAGATCATCGACCGCGCCTACGAGGGCATGGCGGCCGATGCCTACTACTGGCGCGCGTGGAACCGCCACCAGATCGAGCAGCTGGCCGAAGCGCGCTCCGACGCGCAGCGGTCGATCGACGTCGAGGCGACCGCCCGCGCCCATGCGCTGGCCGGCTTCGTCGATTACGACATGAAGGCCATGGACCTGGCCGAGGCTCACCTGACGTCCGCCCTGCGCATCGATCAATCGCAATGTCTGGCCGCGTGGCATCTCGGACTGGTGCAGTTCGCCCGCGAGAACTGGGCGGCGATGACCGAGGCGTTCACCGGGTCGGCGGCCTGCTACAAGCGCGAGGCCGACGCCAACGAGGTGCGGCTTGCGTCGACACGCGACGCGGATCTCGATCCGGACTACAAGGCGATCCAGGTCGCCAACTTCGAACTGGTGATTCGCGACGATCGCGGGCAGGAGGAAGCCTCGTATCTCAATGCCGCCAACG
>JBIQIB010000188.1:0-5087 GCA_044508265.1 Acidobacteriota bacterium | reverse complement strand
GCCGCATGCACGACGAGGTGCAGCTGTCCCTGGGGCGCGCTGCCGAGGAGCGTCTGGCGGAGGAGTTCGTTGCTGCCGGAGGGGGCGCGGGATTCCGCCTCTTCCAACGGTGCCTCGACGATGTAGCCTCGCCGGGCGGAGACGCGGGCCCCGGGCCGCGCCACACGGACGTCGATGCGGTGCCGGCCGGGCCGCGTCGACACAGGCGATTCATAGGCGAGCAGGTAAGCCGTGGCGTTCTGCGTGATGATGCGCCCCATCAGGTCGCCGAGGTTGTTGGCCATCGTGATGTAGCGGCCGCCGGTCTCGCGTGTGATCTGCGTGAGCGGCACGGCCGCCATGTCATCGACGGCAAGCTCCATGGTCATCGCGCCGACGCCGCTGAAGACCGAGTCGGCCACGCCGGCTCGCAGCTTTCCGCCCACCGGCTTCGCGTCCAGATCTTCGTCGTTGCCCTTGTTCTCGCGTGGGTCGAGCACGAAGATCGTCACGTCATTGTTGAGCGCTGCAGCGAGCGCCCGACGTTGCGCCCGGCGGCTGCCGTCAGGATCGATCGTCGACACACCCATGCTCTGGGTGACCCACAGCAGCACCTTGCGGCGCGACCCGGCACGTCCCAGGATCTCGGACGCTGCCGCCACCGCTGATGCCCGGCGTGCCGCGCGTGTCGGATCGGAACAGTCGAGTGAATCGCGAACCGCGGAGCCTACGCCGCAGGGCGCACTGACGGAGCTTGGCGTCGTGTTCGGGCCGTGCGGATTGACAGCGTGGCGCAGCAGCAACTGTCCGCGGAACTGACGCACCCGCGTGACGTGCACGGGCCCGGGAGGTTCCAGCGTGAGCAGCGAACCGCCGAGGCCGCTCGTCGTGAGCACCGCCACGAGGGCAGCGTCCGGAATCGCGGTGAGCGCCCTCTCGCCGGCACGAATCACGCGGTATGCGTCGCGCGGGCTCGTGTCGAGGTCGTCGAGCAGCAGCACGAACGCCGGCGCGTCAGCAGACGCCGTACTCGTCGGAAGCCGCTCGACATGGCCTGACGCACCGGACCCGATCTCGTCTACCGCCGCCGCCTCGGAGGTGCCTGACGTGAGTGGCCGCACCGAGAGGAGCTCGCGGCGCTCGCCATCCTCCAGCACTTCGAAATCCGATGCGGTCAGGTCGCCGAGACTCTCGCCGGCTTCGTCCGTCACGACAGCCACGACTTCGACGATGTTCACCTCGGCGCGGAACGCCGGCTCCGGCGGAGGCGTCGGATCCTGGGCTCGCGCCGCGGTAGAGGCCGCGACGCAGAGAAGTGTCGCGCACGCCGTTTGCCACTTCGAACGCTGCCTCATCTCGAAGGTCCCATTGGTTGGCTCGCGAGGGAGGAGGCCGAACTCTTCCTGTCCTGGTTGCCGGCAACGTAACGAGTTCTGCAGTACGGGTCAAGCATTCCCGCCACGCGAGCGTCCGGCTCTCACAGGAACGGCGAGGGCATCATCTCCTTCCCCCAGGTGTCGAGTCTCCGTCGCTTTCGCGGCCATGCGCCTGTGAACCGCAGTCACTGCACGTACCGCTAAAGCAGCTCATCTATTGGATTTCTGTCATCTGGCACCACTGAGCGCAAGTGGTGTAGCCTTTCGGCCGCACAGTCCTGACAGTGACGGAGGACCGTCAAGGCTCAGCCATTCAGGCGCCGGCCGCGGCGGTCCCGCTTGCATCGGAGGTGGGTCATGGCGCGCGGGTTCAACGTCTGTCTGGCAATCGTGTGCTGCCTGCTGGCGTGGACCGCCGGCAGTGCCTCGGCACAGGAGGCGCGCGGCACGATCCAGGGCAAGGTCGTCGACCAGAGCGGCGGTGTCGTCCCGGGCGCCTCGGTGACGGTGGTGAACATCGCCACGGGCCTCGAGACGCCCACCACCTCCAACGCCGAGGGCAACTACAGGGTGCCGTTCCTGATTCCAGGCACGTACCGCGTGGACGTGACGCTCGACGGGTTCGCCCCGTACCGCAGCCAGGAGATCACGCTGCACGTCGCCGACGTGCTTACCGTCGACGCCACGCTCTCGACGGGGCAGCTCACCGACGAAGTCACGGTGAGCGCCGCGCCCGCGGCCATCGATCGCTCGTCCGCGAGCCTCGGGCAGATCGTGGACGCACGGCGCATCGCCGAACTGCCCATCCGCGAAGGCAGCGCTGTCGAGCTCGTGATCCTGGCGCCCGGCGTGACCAACACGACGAACCTGCGCTCACGCAAGGCGGCGTTCAACAACGGCCTGTCGCAGTTCTCGAGCGACGGCGCCGGCGAGAAGCGGAACGACTTCACGATCGACGGCGTGGCCAACGTCGCCGCGGATCGCGTGGCGTACAGCCCGCCGTCGGCGGCGGTGGAGGAGTTCAAGATCCAGACGTCCACCTACGACGCCGCCGTGGGCAACGCCATGGGCGCCTCGGTGAACGTCGTCACCAAGAGCGGCACGAACCGGCTCACCGGCCAGGTGTACGAGTGGTTCCGGGGCTCGGCGCTCGACGCGCAGGACTACTTCGACAAGGAGGCCGGGCGGCCCAAGCGCGACTACAAGGACAACCGCTTCGGCGCGGCGATTGGCGGTCCGATTCTTCGCAACCGCACGTTCTTCTTCGCCAACGTCGAGGTGAACCCGTTCGAGGTGCCGACGCCCACGGTGCTGACGGTGCCTACAGAGCGCATGCGCAACGGCGACTTCTCCGAGCTGCTCGCCCTCGGCCCGCAGTACCAGATCTACGACCCGGCGACGACGCGCCCGCACCCGACGCAGCCGGGCCGGTACATCCGCGATCCGTTCCCCGGCAACATCATCCCGGCCGACAGGATCAGCCCGATTGCCCGCCGGATCCTCGAGTATTACCCGATGCCCAACCAGCCGGGCACGGCCGACTTCGGCAACAACTACGTCAATCCCACGTCGGTGGCCGACGAGATGTACTACACCGTCACGAGCCGCGTGGACCACAGCCTGTCGCCGCGGCACCGCGTGTACGGCCGCTACAGCTGGGACTTCTGGGAGGAGTCGAAGAACAACCTGTTCGACAACGCCGCCAGCGGCATCGTCCTCAACCGCAAGAACCGCGTGCTCGGCGTCGACGACGCCTACACGTGGCGCGACAACCTGCTGACCAATGTGCGGGCCGGCTTCACGCGGCAGCTGTTCCCCGAACGGCGGCAGAGCCAGGGCTTCGACCTCGCGTCGCTCGGCTTCTCGGACAACCTGACGTCGCTGATCGACCCGGCACTGGCCGCGTTCCCCAACACGGCGATCGGCGGGTTCTCGTCGCTGAGCACCTGGGAGTCGGGCGACGGTTTCTTCACGACCGACGTCTACAACGTCTCGGCCAACGTGATGTGGCTGCACGGCAACCACAACATGAAGTTCGGCACCGAGTACCGCCAGTACGTCGAACACGCGAGCCGCTATCCCACTGCCGTGTCGCCGACGCTCAGCTTCACCAACCAGTGGACGCGTGGCCCTGTGGACAACGCGGCAGCCGCACCGCGCGGACAGGAACTGGCGGCCTTCCTGCTCGGCCTCCCGGGCGGCGGATCGATGAGCCGCGCGGCCGACTACACGGAACGAAGTGGCGTGATCGCGCTCTACGCCCACGACGACTGGCGGGTGGCCAGGAACCTCACGGTGAACGTCGGCGTGCGCTACGAGTACGAGACCCCGCTCACGGAGGAGCGCGACCGCATGATCAGCGGCTTCGACCAGAACGCGGTGCTGCCCATCAGCGCCGCCGCCGAGGCCGCCTACGCGGACGCCCCGATTGCCGACGTGCCAACGGACGCCTTCCGCGTGCGGGGCGGCGTGCTCTATCCGGACACGGGCGGGCCTCGCACGGCCTGGCAGGCCGACCGCAACAACGTCATGCCGCGCGCCGGGTTCTCGTGGCAGCCGCGCGAGTCGACAGCCGTGCGGGGCGGCTACGGGCTGTACTACGACTCGCTGGGGCCCAACCGCATGACGGTGAACCAGACGGGCTACTCACGCGTGACGCCGCTCGTGCCGACGCTCGACAACGGCCAGACGTTCATCGCCACGCTCGAAGACCCGTTCCCGTCAGGGCTCCTGGAGCCCGAAGGCAGCGGCCTTGGTCCAATGACGGATGCGGGACAGAGCGTGAGCTTCCCGTACGTCGGTGAGGTGCGCACGCCCCTGACGCATCGCTGGTCGATCGGCGTGCAGCAGGAGCTGCCCTGGCTCATGCTGGCCGAGGTCACCTACGTCGCCGGCCACTCGCGCAACCTCACGGTGAACCGTGAGCTGAACGCGGTGCCGGCGGAGTACTTCTCGACGTCGCCGGTGCGCGACAACGCCACCAACAACTACCTGACGCAGCAGGTTCCCAACCCGATGGCCGGCCTGCTGCCCGGCAGCGGCCTGAACGGCGCGACGGTCTCCCGCTCGCAGCTCCTGCGTCCCTATCCGCAGTTCACGGGCGTCAGCGCACTCGAGACCACGGGGTCGTCGGACTACAAGGCGGTCCAGGCGCGGCTCGAGCGGCGCATGGCCAACGGCATCACGGTGCAGGTCGGCTACACGTGGTCGCGCACGATGACCGAGACGGAGTATCTCAACGCGTTCGACACCGGGCTGCACCGCGTCATCGGCGCGTTCGACAGGACGCACATGTTCGTGACGAGCGGCATCGTGGAGCTGCCGTTCGGCCGCGAGCGCCGGTGGGGCAGCCAGTGGGGGACGTTCACCGACTCGATCCTCGGAGGCTGGCAGGTGTCGTTCCTGCTGAAGCAGCAGAGCGGCGCGCCGCTCGGCTTCGGCAACTTCCTGCTCAAGCCGGGGATGACGATCGACGACATCCCGCTGTCGCGCGGCGGCCGCACGAAGGAGCGCTGGTTCAACGTGGACGCCTTCGACCGCGTGCCGGCGAACCAGCTGGTGTCGAACGTCAGGACGACGCCCCTCCGGCTGGAGGACGTGCGCGGTCCCGGCTACGTCGTCCTCGACCTCGGCATCATGAAGAACGTCGCCCTCGGCAGCCGCATGCGGCTCCAGCTGCGCGTCGAGGCGTACAACGCGCTCAACACGACGAACCTGAACAACCCGAACACG
>JBIQIB010000187.1:0-5104 GCA_044508265.1 Acidobacteriota bacterium | reverse complement strand
CGTCCCTACCGGAGGGATGCGACGGCCTGATCGATGACGCCGCCGGCGCGCTGGAGGGCCTCGGCGGCGGCCTCGCGCGTGCAGCCGGTGCGCAGCATCACCAGCGACGTCGCCACGTCGCCGCCGCCGGCATCGAGCGCGGCGGCGGCCGCAGGCGTGTCGAGCCCGGCCTCCGCTTCGAGGATCCGGATGGCCCGCGCCTGCAGCTTGGTGTTGCGCGCCCGCATGTTCGTCATGCGGTTGCCGCGGACGTATCCGAGCTGGATCATCGCCGTCGTCGAGATCATGTTCAGCACCAGCTTCTGCGCCGTGCCGGCCTTCATGCGCGTTGACCCCGTCACGACTTCGGGCCCCACGACGGGGACGACGGCGACGTCCACTTCCGTCGTGATCGGCGAACCCGGCACGCACGTGACGGCCGCCGTGAACGCCCCGACGCCGCGCGCATGCGCGACGGCGCCAATCGTGTAGGGCGTGCGCCCGGACGCCGCCAGCCCGATGACGGCATCGGCGGCCGTCACGCTGCGCGCGTCGAGGTCGCGCACGCCGGCCTCGCGGTCGTCTTCCGACGCCTCGACCGCCCGGTGGCATGCCTCGTAACCTCCCGCGATGAGTCCCTGGACCAGATCGGCGGGGACGCCGAACGTGGGCGGGCACTCCGACGCGTCGAGCACGCCGAGCCGGCCGGAGGTACCCGTGCCGACGTAGATGAGGCGTCCGCCACGCCGCAGGCGTTCCACGACGCCCTCGACCGCGCGGGTGATGGCAGGCAGTTCGCGGCGGACGGCCGCAGGCACGCCGTGGTCCTCGTCGTTGATCAACGCGAGCGTGTCGGCAATCGACAGGGTGTGGAGGCTGCGCGAGCGCTCGTTCTCCTGTTCGGTGATGGGCAGGTCGGACATGGCCCGAGCAGTGTAGCCCGCCTCGGCCCCGCCGCCCGCGATGCCGTTCTTGACCTGTCGTTCCGGAGCACATACACTCCTATTCAGGAGTCACCCGATCATGGAGCTCGCACTCGAGTACCCCGCGGGGCGTTACGGATCCGTCCGGCTGCCAGATCTCGCGAACCGCAAGGAACGCGAGCGGTTGTCGGGGCCGGCCCTGAAGGCGTTCTTCAACATCATGGCGCGCTGGCAGGTGCGCGACGAGGACGCCCGCGCCCTGCTCGGCGGCGTGAGCAACGGGCCGTTCTACGAGATGAAGCGGAACCCCGAGCGCACGCTCGACCAGGACCGGCTCACCCGCGTGTCGTACCTGATCGGCATGTTCAAGGCGCTGCGCATCCTGCATGGCGAGGACCTCGCCGACGAGTGGGTGCACCTGCCCAACGCCAACCCGATCTTCGGCGGACAGACGCCGCTGGCTTTCATGGTGCGCGGGGGCCTGCCCGCCATGCAGACGGTGCGGCGCCTGCTCGACGCTCGCCGTGCCGGCTAGGAAGGCGTCGTCGCCGGTGCCCGACGCCGCGCCGGCCCTGCCGCCCGTCACCCTGGTCAGGCAGTTCGACACGCATCGGCTCATCCCGTCGAAGCACCTGCCGGGAGGCGACAGCGTCCTCGTCGCGATCGCCGACGACGACGAGCACCTGCAGGCCCTGTTCGAGCTCGACGCGCTCACCAACGACCGGCTGCTGGCCGGTCACCAGCTGCTTCCCGGCATCGGCCTCGACGAGCTCGTCGCCGGCGTGCCGCACGCCGCCGTCGTCAACGCCTCGTTCTGCCATGCGCATCCGCTCGGCGCGCGCTTCAACGGGCCCGATCGCGGCGCGTGGTACGCGGCCTTCGAGCTCGAGACCGCGCAGGCCGAAGTGGCATTCCACAAGGCCGTGCAGCTCGCCGAGATCGGCCGGTTCCACGACACGGTGACCTACGACGACTACCTGGCCGACTTCAGCGCGCGCTTCCACGACCTGCGCCGTGCACGGCGGCTGCGCGCCTGCCTCGACCCGCGCAGCTACGCCGCGTCGCAACAACTGGCCGAGACGCTGCTCGACGCCGGTGCGCTCGGCGTGGTGTATCCGAGCGTCAGGCACGAGGGCGGCACGTGCGCGGCGTGTTTCCGGCCAGCACTGGTGATGAACGTGCGGCGGGCGAAGACGTATCGCTTCACCTGGGACGGCACGCCGGCGCCCACCATCACGATTGGGCGGCTTCCTTCCTGACGTGCCAATGGCGGTGGGCGAAGCGGTGCTGCGTCCTGCGTTACGGCGCGGCCTGGCCACCTGTCGGATAGCGGAAGCGCGGCGGCGAGGACGACGTCGCCAGAGCGCGGACGGCGTCCACGGTGAGCCGGACGACACGCTCCATCTTCTCGAAGTCGATGCGGTCCACCGTGTCCACGGGCTCGTGGTAACCGGGGTGGAACCCGCCGAAGAGCCACACCGCGGGAACGCCCTTCTGCAGGAACGGCAGGTGGTCGCAGCGGAACAGCGTGCGCATCGACGAGTCGCGATCGAACTTGTCGCTGAGCGTCAGGCCGGCTCCCGCCGACTCGCGCTGCAGCAGCGCGGTCAGATCCGGGCTGTAGGCCGCACCCACGAGGTTGAGCTGATCGGACCGTCCGGCGGTGACCTCGTACGCCCCTTCGCTCTCGGGCGTGTGCTCTTCGTTGCGGCCGATCATGTCGAGGTTGAGCACGGCGCGCGTCGTGTCGAGCGGACGCAGCGGGTGCGCCGCGTAGTGGTACGACCCGAGCATCAGTTGTTCCTCGGAGCCGAACGACACGAACAGCACGCTGCGCGGCAGGCGCTCGGCGGCGAGCAGGCGGGCCACTTCCACCATCGCGACGGTGCCCGACCCGTTGTCGTTCGCGCCCGGGTACAGGCGGCCGTCACGCGATCCGAGGTGGTCGTAGTGCGACGTGACGAGGATGGTCTCGTCCCGCAGGCGCGGGTCGCTGCCCGGCAGCAGGCCGGCGACGTTCCACGACGGCTGCACCCCGGTGGCGCCGTTCACGGCACGCACGCGGACGGTCACACCGGAGAGCGGCTGTGACACCGGCTGCATCCGGCTGTCGATCAGGCGCTGCCAGTCTGCCGGCGTCCGTCCGGTGCCCCGCAAGAGCACTGCGGCGGCATCTGCCGGCAGCGTGACGCGCGGAATCCCCAGTTCGCTCGACACGAGGGCCTGCGGCGGCGCGCCGATGCGATCGGGAGGGCGGGGCACCGAACGATGGGCATTGACCGGCTCGGTCACGACCAGTACCGCCGCGGCGCCGTGGCGTTCGGCCACCTGCGTCTTCGTCCACGTGCTGGCGTGAAGCGTGAGGCCCGTGCCGTGAAACACCGACGCCGGATCGGCTTCCTGCGGCTCATGGTCGAAGACGAGCACCGCCTTGCCGCGGACGTCCACGCCGGCGTAGTCGTCGTAGCCGAATTCGGGCGCCGTGATGCCGAAGCCGGCAAACACGACGTCGAGTGTCAGATCCACCTCACGCGTGGGGTCCGGGAAAGCCACGGCGACGGGGGCGAATCGCTGCTCGCCGCGCCCGTCGCGCACGACGACGGCGGAGCGGTCGCGATCGAGCCGCAGGGAGACGAGGTCGAAGCGCTGCAGGTACGTCGTCCCCTCGGGCGGCTGCAGGCCGGCCTTGCGAAGCTCCGTCGCGAGGAACCACGCCGCGGCATCCGCCCCCTGCGTGAGCGAGGCGCGGCCGTCCACCGGCGGCGAGGTCAGGAACTCGAGGTCGGCCTGCATGCGTGCGCGGCTGGCAGTCGGCACCACGGGCGTCTGTGCCACCGCGGGGACGAGCGCCAGGACGACGAGGACCGGCGTGAGGAATCGCGTCAGCATGGCGGGCAGTGTACCGCCGGCGGCGCGTGCGCCGGACTGCGGCCCTGCCGCGCGGGTACGCTACAGGTCATGTGGTGCGACGACCTGACGGAGACGGCGTGGATCCTGTGACGCATGCGCTGGCCGGAGCGGTCAGCGCCGTGGCCGTCGCCGGCGCCCGCCCTGGCCGGCGACATCGTGAGCCCGGCGCCGCCAGCATGTCTGCCGGGGCCGCTTCTCCGATCGGGACACTGATGGCCGCGGGCGCGCTCGCGGCGGTCCTGCCCGATCTGGATCGACTCATCGCGAGTGCCGCGGATCCGCTGCTGCACATCGAGTATCACCGTCACTTCACGCACGCACTGGTCTTCGTTCCCGTCGGCGCGACGCTCGCCGTCCTGCCCTGGATGACGTCGCCCATGCGCCGTCGCGCGTGGCCGCGCTACCTGGCTGCCTGCATGGCCGCCTGGGCGTCGCATGGCCTGCTCGACGCGAGCACGACGTACGGCACCTTGCTCTGGTGGCCCTTCAGCGCGGCGCGTGCGGCGTGGAACATGATCTCGATCGTCGATCCGCTGTTCACCGTGATGCTGCTGATGGGCGTCGTGCTGACCCTGTTGTTGAAGGCAGGGAGACGCCCCGCCATCGTGGCCATGGCCGCGTGCGCCCTGTACCTGGCGGCGGGAGCGTGGCAACGCGGGAGCGCGACCGATGCCGTCGACATGATCGCTGCGAGCCGCGGTCACGATCCGGTGAGGTCCGAGGTGTTTCCTGGCTTTGCCACCAATGTCATCTGGCGCACGCTCTACGAAGCGGACGGTGTCCTGTACATGGACCGCGTCCGCCTGCCGTGGTTCGGGCCGGCGACGTGGCGCCCGGGCACGTCCGTGCCCGGGGTGACGGCGGCGCAGTTGCCGCGCGACGTCCTCGCTGACGATCGGCTGCGTGACGACTATCGTCGCTTCGCGTGGTTCTCGAACGGATGGATCGCGCGGGACGTGGATGATCCCTCCTTGATCGGCGACGCGCGCTACTCGCGAGAGATGGACCGGTATGTTGCGGTGTGGGGCATCCGCTTCGTGCCTGGGCTGACGCCGCCGGTGGAGTGGGTGGACTTCTCGCGGGGACGCCGCGTGAGCGTTCCGGAGTTGTGG
Organism: Acidobacteriota bacterium; assembly: GCA_044508265.1. Lineage (GTDB taxonomy): Bacteria > Acidobacteriota > Vicinamibacteria > Vicinamibacterales > Vicinamibacteraceae > JAEZDP01. The sequence continues at coordinate 180 of JBIQIB010000187.1, read as the reverse complement.
CGAGAAGTTCGCGGCCGCGATCCGTCATACCGGCGCCTGCCTGGGGAGCGCCCGCAGGTCGGTCAGTACCGTACGCGCACTTTCAGAACTGCGCGCGCAGCCCGACGGTGATCGTCCGTGGCGCCCCGGGCCGCACGCCGTTGGCCAGGTCGGTGATGTACAGCCGATCCGTCAGATTGC
>JBIQIB010000186.1:0-5119 GCA_044508265.1 Acidobacteriota bacterium | reverse complement strand
GACAGCAGGACGTACTCCCAGCACATCGGTGTCTCGACGGCCCCCCACTGACGCTTGAACTGGTGCGTGCCGCTGTCGGGTGAGGAGCGCCCGAAATCGAACGTCGCCGCGCCTGCATTCACCGCCTGCTCGATCATCGTCCAGTAGAGCAGCATGTTCGGACTCAAGTGCCGGAACTCGCGCAGCGAGGACGCCCAGGGATTCAGCACCGTCCCGCCGTGGGCGATGCTCACGCCGGCCGCGGCCGTGCGTCCGCCGTGCCGCACCACGAATACCCGCGCGCGCTCCGCGAACGTTGTCAGCGTCGAGAGGAACAGCTGCTTGGAATACACGGGGGTGCCGAGGTCGCGCATGTTGCGTGCGAAGACGGTGTAGAACTCATCGACCAGTTCGATCCCGCCAGATTCGGCCTGCAACTGCTCCTTCTGGGCCTTGCGGACCTGGTTACGCACCTTGCGATCGAGCCCCGTCCAGACCGCGTCGACGGTTGGGGCGAGCGCAAGCTTCATCGACAGCTTGTGACGGCGGCTCGGCAGGTCAGGGCATCGCCTGGTGGTGTGTCGCAGTTCCACGTGCGAGGCGCGGAAATCGATCGCGACCTGGCGCGCCGCATCGACAAGCACGGCCACCGCGTCAGGATCGTCGCCCAGGATGCCCCCGTGATTGAGGAACGGCATCGACACGACGCTGCGTCCGAACAGGCGCGACCGCACGAGGACGAGCGGGAGTGCCGCAACAATGGCCGCGCCGCGCCGGACGATCAGGTAGACGCTTTCGTGCCCCAACGCACGCGAGATGACTTCGCGCCAGCCCCAGAGGTGGTCGACCGTCCCCGTGGGGGACGCCTCGACGAACGCGTCCCATTCCTTCCCGTCCTCGGCGCGCGCGACAGCCAACGACGATGCGGGATACTCGGAGACCATGAGATCGTCGCCTTCGGCCGACGCGGGACCGGCAAGAGGGCTCACCACGAGTACGGGAGCGCTGGCGTGGCCGACGGATCGTAGTTGAGTTCCAGGCGCGCGCGAGAGACCACGGTGTCCATCGCGTCGAACCGGAAGTCGGTCAGCAACTGACGCAGCCGCGTCTCGGTATGCTCCAGGTTCCGGTAGTGGCGGAACCGGCTCAGCCGGCCCGCAGCCAGGCGCGGCTGATCGGGATCGATCTCCCAGGGGTGCAGGTAGAAGATGGCCGGGCGGTTCTCCTGCTCGTTCACCCGGGAGATGCCCCAACGCGTCCACCAGTACGGCAGCAGGCGGAAATAGCCGCCGCCAGCCACCGGGAGGTTGAGCGGACCGACGCGTGTCGTCGATCCAGGCACTTCGATGAGCGATCGCGCGCCCCGGTTGATGAGATAGGGCTTGCGTCCCGACACTGGAATCCCGTAGCGATCGTGGCGAATCGGGAAGATGCTCGAGTCGTACGTGTAGCCTTCCTCGGCGAGGATGTCGAGGGCCCAGAGCGAGCGCGGCGTGATCGAGTAACTCGGGGCCCGGTAGCCGGCAACCGGCCGACCGGAGGCCTGCTCGAGAATGCCCTTCGCGCGGCGGACGTCCTCCCGGAAGGCCGCCGGCGTCTGGTCGTAGATGAGCCGATGGGCGTAGCCGTGGGAGGCCACTTCGTGTCCCGCGGCGGCAATGGCGTGCACCAGGTCGGGATGTCGTCGCGCCACCCATCCGAGCACGAAGAACGTCGACCGGACGCGGTACTCGTCGAAGATTGCCAGCAGCCGGTGCGTGTTGGCTTTGACTCGGCTTTCCATCGAGTCCCAGCGCGCCCTGGGAACCAGGCCGTCGAACACGCTGACGTGGAAGTAGTCCTCCACGTCGATGCTCATGGCGTTGACGACCGGTGTGTCGTCGCTGGCAGTGATCTCGTTCACGTTCCTACGCTCCCTTTCGGAGCACGACTGTCTTGATGGTCTCGAACATGATGTACAGGTCGAGGCCGATCGACAGGTTCTTGATGTAGTACAGGTCGTACTGCAGCTTCTGCAGTGCGTCCTCCGTGCTGGCTCCGTACGTGTAACAGATCTGGGCCCAGCCTGTCAGCCCGGGTCGCACGATGTGCCGCTGCCCGTAGTACGGGATGACGCGCGTGAGGTCGGTCACGAATTCCGGGCGTTCGGGACGGGGACCGACGAAACTCATCTCGCCCCGCAGGATGTTCCACAGCTGCGGCAATTCATCGAGCCGTGTCTTCCGCATGAATCGGCCGATGGGCGTCACGCGCGCGTCGCCGGTCGGTGATGCCCAGACGGCGCCCGTGGCGGCCTCGGCGTCCTCACGCATGCTCCGGAACTTGTGCACCCAGAAGATGTGCCCGCGCAGGCCGACACGACGCTGGTGATAGAAGATCGGCCCCGGCGACGTCAGCCGAACGGCCAGCGCGGTCAGCACCAGAACCGGCGCCCCGACGACGAGACCCAGTCCGGCAACCACCAGGTCCACCGAGCGCTTGACTGCGGCCAGCGTGCGGCTCTTGCGGAAACCGGCCGAGAAGATCAACCAGCTCGGGCGGAGGTTCTCGACCGCGATCTTGCCGGTGTACTCCTCGTAGACCGACGGGAGGTGATCGAAGGTCACCCCGTCGAGCTTCATCTCCAGCAGCTTCTCCATCGGCAGCTTGCCGCGCGCATCGACAAGACTGACGACCACGCGGTCCACGCCGCGGGCCCGGACGATCGAGGGAATGTCCTCGATGGTGCCGATCACCCCGGGATTGATCATCGGCTCGCCGACCTTGGACGGATCGGAATCGACGAACCCGATGATCTCGACGCCGAGATCGTGGCGACGCTCGTACAATTCCTTCGCCAGGCTCAGGGCAACCGGGTTGGTGCCGACAAGCAGCAGCCGCTCGCGCGGACCGAGCCGGCGGCTCAACCATTCCCACGCCAGGCGCCAGCCGACGACACTCCCGAAGACGAGCAGTGCCGCGACGAGAAACACGCCGCGTCCGATGATGAGGTCCGGGAACCAGTAGTAGATGGCGGCCAGGATGAGTGACGCCGCGGCCAGGGCCTGGAACAGGCGGATGAACAGTTCGCGACGGTCGGTGACGAGGCGGACGTTGTAGAGATCCGCGTAGTACAGGCATCCCTGCGTCACGAGGACGACCAGCAGCGTGCGCCAGGCACCGTTGCCTTCGAACAGGATGTCGGGCGTCCACACCCCGAAGCGCAGGAACGCCGCCACGGCGACAGCTCCGACGATGAGCAGCGCCTCGAAGACGACGAGAATGGCCGCGCGAATGGTAAACCGCCTCATGACGTCACGCCGGATTCTTCGATCATCGAGACGGCGCGTGAGGCGACGTGCCGTAGTAGCTCTGGTACTGATACCCCTGGGCCGGCGTCATCCGCGCCCGGTTGAGGACCACGCCCAGAAGGCGCTCGCGACCGATCAGGGCTGCCGTCCGCTGGACGATGTCGTAGGGCGTCGATTCGGCGCGCACGACCAGGACCGCGCCATCGGCCATTTCGCCGAGCAGGTTCGCGTCGGCGAGCAGTCCGAGCGGCGGTGTATCGATGATGACCCACTCGAAGACGTCACGGGCCTCGTCGACCAGGTGGCGCATGCGCTCGGAGGCCAGCACCGCCATCGGATCGGATGTCGGCTGACCTGCCGTGAGTACCGTGAGCGTCTGCGACACGTGGTGCAGCGTCAGCTTCCGGTCGTCCATCGCCCCGAGGCCGTCGGTCAGGCCCGGCGAACCCGACAGGCCGAACACCTCGTGCAGTGACGGCCGACGCAGGTCGGCGTCAATGAGCAGCACGCTCTTCTGGTACGACTCGCTGAAGGTCAGCGCGAGGTTCGAGGCGGTCAGGGACTTGCCCTCGCTGGCGAGCGCACTGGCGACCATCACGACCTTCAGGCCGTTGGCTGCCTGACCGGCGTAGAGCGTCGTCGCCAGGCGCCGGTACTGTTCCTTCGAGACCGGATCGATGTCCTGGTCGACAACGACCTTGCGAGACAGCCCTGCGCTCAGCCTCGTCGAGAGCGGCGGCAGCAGCCCGGAGGGCTTTGGCGTCGGCGCGACGGGCGCCGACGTCCCGACGCTGCGCAGCCTGGGTCGATCGGAAGCTTCGGTCGGAAAAGCCTCCACCTCCACCGCTGCCGGTTCTGCGACGGTTGCCGCGGCGTGCCCGCCGGCTTCCGCTGCACGACGCATGGCTTCATCAACACGACCCATCACTCACACCCCTTCAGTTCCAGAAGAACGAAAATCGCTTGCGCCGCGCCGAGAACGCACCGAACAGCTCCGAATCACGCGCCGAGGCGGCGGCGCTGCCCGGAGCCGCGGCGCCCGGCGCCACGGGCTTCTCGCCCGCCAGCCCGGCAGGCACGGGGAGCGCGTCGAGTCGCGGCATCGGCAGGCCGGCACCCGGCGTCGCCGGCCGGGACGTCTCGACGCCGCCCAGCAGGTCGAAGTCCCGGCAGACCTCGAGCACCAGATCGCGGCCGACCGGTTTGACGCCAGCCGCAAACCCGCCAAGCAGCGCGTTGTCGGCCAGAACGTTGATGGTGCGCGGCAACCCGCGCGCCGCCTCGCACAACAGTGCCACCGCCTCGCGCGTGAAGACCTGGGACGCCACGCCGCCGGCCGCGCGAATGCGCCCCGAGACGTACGCTTCGGTTTCCACGCGCGTGAGCTGCCGCAACTCGCAGCGCAGCGCGATGCGCTGCTTGAGCTGGCGCAGCTCCTGCGCATTGAGGCGATCGGCCAGTTCCGGCTGGCCGGCAATGATGACCGAGAGCAGCTTCTCGTCGTCGGTCTCGATGTTCGCCAGCAGCCTGATCTCCTCGAGCAGTTCGAGCGGCAGGCTCTGCGCCTCGTCGACAATCAACACGGTGGTCTCGTCCGCATCGCGTCGTTCCAACAGCAGTCGCTCGAGCTCGGCGAGCATGACCGTCTTCGACTGCATGGCCCGATCGGAGAGCCGGAACTTCGCTGCGAGCATCTCGATGAACTCGCCACGCGAGAGCGTCGGATTGTTCACGTGCACGCAGTGCACCCGCATGGGCTGCTTCTCCATGGCCGCGCGGATGATCGTAGTCTTGCCGGAGCCGGCTTCGCCCACGAGCAACGTAATCCCCTTGCGGCTCACGATGCCGTA
>JBIQIB010000037.1:11642-32230 GCA_044508265.1 Acidobacteriota bacterium | reverse complement strand
TTGCGCTTCACCTTCTCGGTGAGCTGTCCGCCCTCCTCGTGGCCGACGTATCCCGGCGGCGAGCCGATCAGCTTGCTCACCGAGTGCTTCTCCATGTACTCGGACATGTCGAAGCGGATGAGCGCGTGGTCGCTTCCGAAGAGGAAGTTGGCCAGCGCACGCGCGAGCTCCGTCTTGCCCACGCCCGTCGGCCCCAGGAACAGGAAGCTGCCCACGGGCCGCGTCGGCGACTTCAGGCCGGCGCGCGACCGGCGGATTGCCCTCGACACGGCCGAGATGGCCTTGACCTGGCTGACGACGCGCCGATGCAGCTCCTCTTCCATCCGCAGGAGCTTGTCGCCCTCGTCCTCGTTGATGGACGTGATTGGCACGCCCGTCCACTTCGAGACGACCTCGTCGATGTCCTGCCGCCCCACCGAGACGCGCCGGTGGGTCGAGGCGACGTCGAACTTCTCGCGCACGAACTGCAGGTTCTCGCGCGCCATCACCTCCTGCTCGCGGAAGAACTGCGCGCGCTCGAAGTCCTTCTGCGAGACGGCGCTCTCCATCTGTTCCACCGCCACGCGGATGCTGCGGTTGATCTGCCCGAACTCCTCGCTGTAGCCGGCGTCACGCAGCTTGGCGCGCGACCCCGCCTCGTCGAGCAGGTCGATGGCCTTGTCGGGCAGGAACCTGTCGGTGATGTAGCGGCTCGACTGGTAGACCGCGGCCTCGAGCGCCTCCCGCGTGTAGTCCACGTGGTGGAACGTCTCGTAGCGATCCTTCACGCCGAGCAGCACCCTGATGGCCTCGCTCTCGCTCGGCGGCTCCACCTTCACGGCCTGGAACCGCCGCTCGAGCGACCGGTCCTTCTCGATGTACTTGCGGTACTCGGCGGGCGTCGTCGCGCCGATGCAGCGGATCTCGCCGCGCGACAGCGCCGGCTTGAGGATGTTGGCCGCGTCGAGCGAGCCTTCGGCCGATCCGGCACCCACCAGCGTGTGCAGCTCGTCGATGAACACGATGATGTTCGCGTTCTCGACCAGCTCCTTCATGATGGCCTTCAGGCGCTCCTCGAACTGCCCCCGGTACTTCGTGCCGGCGACGATCAGCGAGATGTCGAGCGCCAGGATGCGCTTGTCGGCCAGGAAGTGCGGGACGTCGCCCACCACGATCTTCTGCGCCAGGCCTTCGACGATCGCCGTCTTGCCGACGCCGGGCTCCCCGATGAGGACCGCGTTGTTCTTGGTCCGCCGGCAGAGCACCTGCTGCACGCGCTCGATCTCCGTCTCGCGTCCGACGAGCGGGTCGAGCAGGTTCTTCATGGCGGCGTCGGTCAGGTCGCGGCTGAACTCGGCCAGCAGCGGCGTCTCCTTGACCCGCGTCATCGTCGTCTTCTCGTTGAGCAGCGAGACGATGTCCTCGCGGACCGTGGCGAGCCGCATGCCCTTCTCGACGAGGATCGACGAGGCCACCGACTGGTCTTCGCGCAGGATCCCGAGCAGCAGGTGCTCGGTGCCGATGTAGTTGTGCGAGAGCTGGTCCGCCTCCTCCGCCGCAAACTGCAGCACCCGCTTCGTCTCGGCGCTGAACGGGATCTCGACCGACGTCGCCACCTTCTCGCGGAACACCGTGCGCCCCTCGACCTCCTTGCGGATGGCCTCGAGCGACAGGTGTGACCGCGCGAAGATGCGGCTCGTCAGCCCCTTCCCTTCCCGGATGAGGCCGAGCAGGAGATGCTCGGTCTCAATCGAGACACTCCCGAGTTGGCTGGCTTCGTACCGTGCGAAAAACAGTACGCGCCGGGCTCGCTCCGTATACCGCTCGAACATCCGCTTCCCTTGTGAATCGAGGCGCTTGCGCCACTCGCGAAATCGATACCCGCATTATACGGGATAGGCTCGAGGGCCCCGGTTGCCTGTCCGCGGCCCCTAGCGTTGAGACGCCGGATGGTCGGGCCCGGGTCTCGCCACGCCGCAAACGTCACGGCACATACGGCTTCGACGCGTCCCGCCACTCGCGTCACTGCCGTCGCAGGTGCCCGCCCTCCAGCCGGTACACATCGTCACATTGCGCGGCCAGCCGGCCGTTGTGCGTCGCGATGACGGAGGTCAAGCGCTGCTCCCGGTGCATCTCCCGCAGAAGCCCATGCAAACTTTCGGCCGTGTGCTCGTCGAGGTTGCCCGTCGGCTCGTCGGCCAGCAGGAGGGCCGGTGACATCGCGAGCGCGCGCGCGATGGCCACCCGCTGCTGCTCGCCGCCCGAGAGGGTGCCGGGCCGGTGCGTGAGCCGCGCCGACAACCCGACGCGGCCAAGCAGCGCCTCGACGCGCGGACGCGCCTCCTCCAGCGCCACGCGCGCGATCCGCAGCGGCATCTCGACGTTCTCGAGCGCGCTGAACTCCGGCAGCAGGTGGTGGAACTGGAAGACGAAGCCCACCCGCGCATTCCGGAACCCGACCCGCCCGGCATCGTCGAGCGCCGTGATGTCGACACCGTCGACGACGATCCGGCCGGCATCGGCGTGGTCGAGCCCGCCGAGGACGTGCAGGAGCGTGCTCTTGCCGACCCCGCTCGCGCCCATGACGGCGACCATCCGGCCCTCGTCGACTTCCAGCGAGAGGTCGCGCAGGACCTCGATCGGGCCCGCCGGCGTCCTGTACGACTTGTGCAGCCCGGTGACGCTCAGAAACGCCATGTCACTGGTACCGAAGCGCCTGGGCCGGGTCGAGGCGCGACGCCTGCCTCGAAGGATAGATCGTTGCCACGAAGCAGACGACGACAGCCGCCCCGACGACGAGGAAGAAGTCGCGTGGTTCCACCGTGAACGGGACGTAGGACACCTGGTAGACGTCCATCGGGACGCGGATGAGCTTGTACGTGTCGAGCACCCACGAGATTCCCAGGCCGGCTGCCGCGCCCACGGCCGTGCCGACGGCACCGATGATGAGCCCCTGGAGCATGAAGATCCACGTGATGCTCCGCGCCGACGCACCCATGGTCTTGAGGATGGCGATGTCGCGGCTCTTCTCCATCACCAGGAGGATGAGTGACGCGACGATGTTCAGGGCCGCGACCATGACGATGAGGCCGATGGTGATCGAGATGGCCACTTTCTCCAGCCAGAGGGCGGAAAAGAGCGACTGGTTCATCTCGGCCCAGTCCTGCGTCACGTAGGACGTCCCGAGGCGCTGCTCGATCTCGTCGGCCACTGCGGGCGCCGCATACATGTCGTCCACGCGCACTTCGATGAAGTCGGGCGCCTCCCGTCCGAGCAGCCGCTGCGCCGTCGGCAGGTCGACGAAGCCGTACGCCGAGTCGAACTCGTACAGGCCCAGCGAGAAGATGCCGACCACCTCCACCCGGCGCGTGCCGAGCATCGGCCCGAACGGCGAGAGCGGGCCGTCCGGCGTCATCAGGTTGATCGTCTCGCCCACCGCCACGCCCAGGCTGTTGGCGAGCGCCTGGCCGATCACGATGCCCGACAGGCTGTCGTCGGGTCGGCCGGCGAGCGCCGCCATGCTGCCCTGCACCATGCGGTCGGAGACGTCGGTGACGTCGCCTTCGGTGGCCGGGTCGACGCCCTTGACGCTGATGAACGCCTGCCGCTCGCCCGTCGAGGCGAGCGCCTTGCCCATGACGCCGGGCGACGCCCCGATGACCCGCGGCACTTCGCGGATCGCCGCGACCTCGGCCGCGACGTCGACGAGCCCCTCGCCGACCTTGAGCACGTAGATGTGCGGCGACGCGCCGACGATGCGGCTGCGCAACTCGCCCTGCAGCCCGGTCATCAGCGCCAGCGCGATGATGAGCGCCATCACGCCGACGGCCACGCCCACGGTGGAGATGACCGAGATGAGCGAGATGAACGCCTGCCGGCGGCGGGCGACCAGGTAGCGCAGCGCGACGAAGAGCTCGAACGGCATGCGTCAGGCGCGCGGGCGCATCAGCGGGAAGAGGATGACGTCACGGATGGACGGGCTGTTGGTGAGCAGCATGACGAGCCTGTCGATCCCGACGCCTTCCCCACCCGTGGGCGGCAGGCCGTACTCGAGCGCCCGGATGTAGTCCTCGTCCATCTGGTGCGCCTCGGCATCACCGCGGGCACGCTCCGCCAGCTGCGCCTCGAAGCGCCGCCGCTGCTCGGCCGGGTCGTTGAGCTCGCTGAACGCGTTGGCGATCTCGAAGCCGCCGGCATACAGCTCGAACCGCTCGACGGTGTCGGGGTCGCCGGGCTTCTGCTTGGACAGGGGCGAGACCTCCGTCGGGAAGTCGTACACGAAGGTCGGCTGCAGCAGGTCGGCTTCCCACAGGTGCTCGAAGATCGCCGTCGCGGTCTTGCCCGGCCCCTGCCCCTCCGGCACCTCGAGGCCGAGCGCCACGGCAACGCTCGTGGCGTGGGCGGCGTCGCGCAGCATGTCAGGCTCCACCGATCGCTGCAGCCGCTCGGACGCGCGGCTGGCCGCCGCCTCGCGCAGCGACAACCGCCGGAAGGGCGGTGCAAACGAGATCGTGTGGTCGCCGAACGGCACGTCCGTCGCGCCGGCGGCGGTCACGGCCACCTCGTGGAGCATCGCCTCGGTGAGCGACATCAGGTACTCGTAGTCCACGTAGGCCTGGTAGAACTCCAGCATCGTGAACTCCGGGTTGTGCTGCGTCGAGATGCCTTCGTTGCGGAAGTTCCTGTTGATCTCGTAGACGCGCTCGATGCCGCCGACGACCAGGCGCTTCAGGTACAGCTCCGGCGCGATGCGCATGAACAGCTTCATGTCGAGCGCGTTGTGATGCGTGACGAACGGGCGCGCCAGCGCCCCGCCCGCCACCGGCTGCATCATGGGCGTCTCGACCTCGAGGAAGCCCCTGTCGTCCAGGAAGCGCCTCAGCGTCCGGAGCACGAGCGCGCGGGTCTCGAACACGCGGCGCGCGTCGGGATTCACGATCAGATCGAGATACCGCTGGCGATAGCGCGTCTCGATGTCCTGCAGGCCATGCCACTTCTCCGGCAGCGGCAGGAACGACTTGGCGAGGAACGTGATCTCGCTGGCCCAGACGGTGAGTTCGTTGGTGCGCGTCCTGAACACGCGGCCGGCCGCGCCGATGCGGTCGCCGAAGTCGAGCAGCTTGAACACGGCGAAATCGCGCGCGTCCACCGAGTCCTGCCGCACGTACACCTGGATGGTGCGCCGCCCGTCCGACAGCACGATGAAGTTCGCCTTGCCGAACGTGCGCAGGCCGAGGATGCGCCCGGCGATGCGCACCTGGTGGCCTGCCTCCTCGAGCGCCTCGCCGCTCGCCTCGCCGAAGGCGTCGACGACGTCGGTGACGGTGTGCGTGGTGTCGTAGGCGTGCGGCCAGGGATCGACGCCGAGCGCCTTCAGCTGCTCGAAGTTCTCACGACGTTGGGTGACGAGTTCGGATTCCATTCAGGCATCGGGCGCCGGGCCGCCTGCGTCGCGGGCGGCCGCGGGGTTCGCGCGCTCCTCCTCCAGGCGCTTGCGGATCGCGTCGAGCACGCCGTTGACGAAACGGACGGCGTCCGGGCCGCTGAAGCCGCGCGCCAGTTCGAGGGCTTCGTTGATGACGGCCGGCGCCGGCACGTCGCGGCGCTCCAGCAGTTCGTAGGTGGCCAGGCGCAGCACCAGCCGGTCGAGGACGGCCAGCCGCTCGAGCCGCCAGTGCTTCGCGGCCTCGGCGATCAGCGGGTCGATGCGCGCGAGGTTCAGCGCCGTGCCGCGCGCCAGCTCCACGGCGAGCGCGTCGCGGGGGCGCACGGGCGGCCGAAGCTGCAGCGACTGCACGCCCGCGATGGCGTCAGGCAGGTCGCTGCCCGACATCTCCCAGCTGTAGAGCATCTGGAGGGCGGCTTCGCGCGCCTGCCGCAGGGCCGTCGCGTCGAGGCTCACACGTGCGTCCCCGGCAGCGGCGCGGCACGGCGGTCGGCCCACTGCCTGGCCAGCAGTGCCATCTCGATGGCGGCCACGGCCGCCTCGAAGCCCTTGTTGCCCGGGCCCGGCTGCACGCGTGCCTCGGCCTCCTCGAGGGAGTTGGTGGTGAGCACGCCGAACGCCATCGGCACGCCAGTGTCGAGCGACGCCTGCATGATGCCGTGCGACACGGCCGACGCGATGTAGTCGAAGTGCGGCGTCTCGCCCTTGATCAGGCAGCCGAGGCAGACGATGCCGTCAACTCGGCCGGACACGGCGGCCACGCGCGCCGCAAACGGCAGCTCATACGCGCCGGGTGCCACGAGCCGGTGTATCGCGGCACCCTGCACGCCGGCAGCCTCGAGCGCCTCGCGCGCACCGCGCTCGAGGCGGCCCGTGATGTCGTCGTGGTAGGACGACACGACGAGCGCGAAGCGCAGGCCGGCGGCGGAAGGGACGGGACGTTCGGAGGCGGGACGCGACACGGACGGTTCTCCTCTAGCGACCGGTAAATGACGGCTGACGCTTTTCGAGGAAGGCGCCCAGGCCTTCGCGCGCGTCGTCTGACGCCGCCGCTTCGGCAAACAGCGCGGCCTCGCGGGCACACCCCTCGTCCAGCGTCGTATCGAGGCCCTCGTCGACGGCCCGCAGCGCCAGGGCCTGCGCGCGTGACGCCCCGGCAGCCAGTTCAGCGGCAAGCGCCCGCGCCTCGTCGAGCAGCGTGGCCGGCGGCACGGCGCGCAGCGCGATGCCGAGCGCCACCGCTTCGTCCGCGTCCACGTGACGGCCCGTCAGCACGAGGTCGAGGGCTCGCTGCCTGCCGATGGCACGCGCGAGACGCTGCGTGCCGCCAAAGCCGGGGATGAGCCCGAGCTTCACCTCGGGCAGGCCGACGCGCGCGGTCGTCGCCATCAGCCTGAACGTGCACGCCAGGGCGAGTTCCAGCCCGCCGCCGAGCGCGACGCCGTTGATGGCGGCGACGACGGGAACGCGCAGCGTCTCGAGACGCCGCATCGCGCGCTGGCCGTCGGCTGCATAGCGAGCGGCCTCGTCCGGCGACAGGCTGCGAAGCTCGGTGATGTCGGCGCCGGCCACGAACGCCTTGTCGCCCGCGCCCGTGAGGATGACGGCGCGCGCTGCGGGGTCCGCGTCGATCGCCTCGCAGGCGTCTTCGAGCGCGCGCAGCGTCGCGCGATCGAGCGCATTGCGCCTCGCAGGACGATTGAACGTGAGGGTGCGGATGGCACCGTCACTGGTGACTGCGAGGGCAGACTCGGCCATGGGGTGCGTGTCGGTGTCGCCGGCGCCGGGCGGCGGGCGCGGCGCCTCAGGCGCGGGGGTCACGCCTGCGGAGCAGTATAGCGCAGGCCCATGCGAGCAGAACGGCCGCACAGGCGCCAACGGCGTCGGCTGCGACGTCGAAGACGTCTGCCGTGCGACCGGGGACGAAGGACTGGTGCCACTCGTCGGTCAGGCCATAGAGGACGGCGAGGACCGCGGCGAGCACCGCCCGCCCGCCGGTGACGGCCAGGAACCGCCCCTGCGTCAGGCCGAACAGGCAGGCGGCCGCCAGCAGGCCGAAGGCCACCGCGTGCGCGTCCTTGTCCGACAGCGATCCCGGCGGACTCGGCAGCCTCGGCTGCGAGGACAGGACGAAGATCGTGAGCGCCCAGAGGCCGGCCGGCAGCCAGTAGGCCCAGCGCGGCCAGCGGCCGCTCACCACGGCAGCGGGTACATGAGCCAGCCCAGGAGGACGGCCGCGCCCGTGAACCCGCCGATCATCAGCAGCGCCAGCCGCACCTGCTCGGCGCGGTCGTCCTTCTGGATGACGGCCATCACGGCCGACACGCACGTCACGAACAGGAGCAGCAGCAGGAGGTGGCTGTTCATCGCGGGCTCATGGCTTGCGGCCGATGTGCACGTCGTAGGCGTCGAGCACCACCAGCGCGTTCAGCAGCCCGGCGACGATGAGATAGGTGTTGGCGTACTCGTAGGTCTGCGCGGTGACCACGCCCGCGCCGTAGCCCGCCGCCCACGCGATGACGTAGGGGACGCCGACACCGGCGTTGGCCAGCGCCGCGAGCGCGACGAGCGGCTGCCCGGGCTCGAACGGGAAGATGCGGCCGTCGAGCCAGAGCCCGGCGACGAAGAGCGTCAGGATCGCCACGAAGAACACGATCGCCTTGTCGCGCTTGCCGAGCAGCGCGTGCGCCGCGCCGGGCACGGCCCAGCCTGCGAGTGCCAGCACGAGGGGATGGATCGACGCGGCCCCGCGCGCCGGAGCAACAGACGAGGACATACGGACAGCCAGTGTAGCAGGCTGCTCAGGCGTTCCGGCGGGCGAGCCCGAGCCCGCACACCGCGCCGACGCACGCGCCGAGCGGCACCGCGGCGACGGCGCGGGCCAGCGTGCCGGGGTCGGCCACGGCCCACTCCACCACCGCCGACACGGCCGTCGGCAGTGTCGCGGCGGCTAACCATGTCGCCTCCGGGGTGAGGCGACTGCCGTGCCAGGCGGGCGCCACGGGGCGCGCGACGGCTGGCGCCCGCAGCCAGGCAAGCGCCGCAATCACGGCCAGCGCCACCGCGCCCGACAAGTACAGCGAGAGACAGCGGCCGCATACGGGGAACTGATGGCCATCCCAGTGGAACGATCGCTCGGGACGTTGATGGCAGAAGGGCGCGGCGACGGCATGCACCGCCGCCGCGACGCCTGACGTCGCCGTGCCCGGCCCACCGCGCGCCAGCAGCGGCGCCGTGACGAGGAGCAGCGCCCATGCCGCGGCGACGGCCGCCAGCATCGTCACGGGCGCGCGTCGCGCGGTCATGGTCCTCAGGCCAGCGTCAGCGGCCCGAACTGCGAGGTGTAGCGCTCGCGGAACTCCGCGACGCTGTAGGCGTGGCTCTGGCCGCCGACGTGCTCGAGCGCGTACGTCGCGGCCACGCTGCCGATCCGGCCGCAGGTCTCCCAGTCGGCGCCGATCGCCAGCCCCTTCATGAGGCCCCCGCGGAAGGCGTCGCCGACGCCGGTGGGATCGGCCACGCGATGCTCGGGCACCGCAGGCACGTCGATCCGGCCGTCGGCCGTGTAGATCGTCGACCCGTCCTTGCCGCGCGTGACGATGACTGCCTCCGAACGCTCGAGCAGCGCGTCGGCGTCGAGACCCGTCTTCTCGCGGATCAACTCGAACTCGTAGTCGTTCGAGATGACGATACCGGCGCCGACGAGGCCGGCCTTCAACTCGTCGCCTTCCATCCGCGCGCACTGCTGGCCCGGGTCGAAGATGTAGCGCACGCCGAGCGCGCGGCACTCTTCCGCGTACTGGATCATCGCCTTCGGGTCATTGGGCGAGATGATCACCAGGTCCACCGGACCGGCCGTCCTGAACGACAGGGTGTCGGCGTCGGCCATCGCGCCCGTGTAGAACGACGCGATCTGGTTGTTGTTGCGGTCGGTGCTGCAGAAGAACGACGCGGTGAACTTGTCGGGCACCTCCGTGACGAGCGAGGTGTCGATGCCTGCGGCATCGAGCCAGCGGCGGTACTCGCCGAAGTCCTGCCCCGCGGTGCCCATCAGCTTCGGCCGCTCGCCGAGCAGCGCCAGCGTGTAGGCGATGTTCGGCGCGCAGCCACCGCGCCGCTTCTCCATCTCGTCGACAAGGAACGAGAGGCTCAGACGCGAGAGGTGCTCGGGCAGGAGGAGTTCGGTGAACGCCCCCGGGAACGTCATCAGGTAGTCGTAGGCTATCGAGCCCGTCACGATCAGGTTACGCATGGTCCTCGGATGTCGGCGAAGGTGCGGCGGGTGACACGGTCACCCGAGATACTTGCCCATGATGACGTCGAGGCGCCGCCGTGTCGCCTCGGGCACCATCTCGGGCCGCGTGATGATGGCCGTGGCGAGCGCCGTTCCGCAGGCGCACGTGCGCGGCGTCGCCGCGAGCGCCTCGACGGCCCGTGCGATCACCTGCTGCGCCGTCTTCGCGTTGCGCGTGAGGTTCTCGATGATCATCTCGACGGTCACCGAGTCGTGGTCGGGATGCCAGCAGTCGTAATCGGTCACCAGCGCCAGCGTCGTGTAGCAGATCTCGGCCTCGCGCGCGAGCTTCGCCTCCTGGAGGT
Source organism: Acidobacteriota bacterium (assembly GCA_044508265.1). Lineage (GTDB taxonomy): Bacteria > Acidobacteriota > Vicinamibacteria > Vicinamibacterales > Vicinamibacteraceae > JAEZDP01. Next base: position 22,206 of record JBIQIB010000037.1, on the reverse strand, counting down.
TCGTCATCCCGATGATCGACGCGCCCCACGACCGATAGAGGTTCGACTCGGCCTTCGTCGAGAACGCCGGGCCTTCCATGCACACGTACGTGCCGCCCTCGTGCACGGTCGCCCCGACGGCCGTGGCGCTCTCGTGGACGACACCGGCCAGCACGCCGCAGACCGGGTCGCCGAATGCGATGTGCCCCGCGATGCCGTCGCCGAAGAACGTACCCACCCGCCCGCTCGTGCGGTCGATGAACTGGTCCGGCACCACCAGGTGCAGCGGCGCGATCTCTTCGCGCAGCGAGCCGACGGCGCTCGCCGAGATGATGCGCTCGACGCCGAGGGCCTTGAAGCCGTAGATGTTCGCGCGGAAGTTCAGCTCGCTGGGCGTGAGGCGGTGCCCGGCGCCGTGCCGCGCCAGGAACGCCACTTTCTGCCCGCGCAGCGTGCCGGTGATGTACGGGCCCGACGGATCGCCGAACGGCGTGTCGAGATGCACCTCGTCGCGGTCGGTCAGCTCGGCCATGTCGTAGAGGCCGCTGCCGCCGATGATGCCGATGGACAGGGAAGACATACGGGAACTTACCTGCGCTCCTTGAGCTCCACGAGCACGCCGCCCGTGGACGCCGGATGCACGAAGGCGATGCGGGCGCCGCCCGCGCCCGTGCGGGGCGTGGTGTCGATGAGGCGCACGCCGGCAGCGGCGAGCGCGTGCAGCCGGCCGTCGAGGTCGTCGACGACCAGCGCCACATGATGCAGGCCCGGCCCGCGCTTGTCCAGAAAGCGGCCGACGGGCGTGTCGGCCGCGAGCGGCTCCAGCAGCTCGAGCCGTGCCTCGCCGCTGCCCAGGAACTGGACGCGCACGCCCTGGGCCTCCACGGTCTCGACGGCGGTTTGCGGCAGCCCGAGCTGCTCGCAGAAGAACGCGACGGCCGCCCGCGGATCCTGCACGGCGATGCCGACGTGATCGAGCGACGGGGGCGTCGCGACTTCGGCACGGTCATCCGCCGGGCGGGCCGCAGTTCGGCGCGCCGCCGTCGCTATCGGCGCGACGAGCGCCTCGACGGCCGATGCGGGATCCTGCCGTCCGTCGGCGACGGCAGCCACCACGTCGTCGAACGTGGCGCCGCCGGCAGCCGGCAGCGCGGCCTCCACGAGCGGAACCAGGCGATCGGCCAGGCGGGCACGCAGGTGGTGCGCCACCCTGGCGCGCCGCCGCGCGCCGCCATGCACGGCCGCGTGCGCGCGGAAGCGCTCGATCGCCGCCCAGACGTCCGCGATGCCGTCGCCGGTCGTCGCCGTGGTCTTCACCACGGGCGGGCGCCACCGGGCGCCGCGGCCGGCGTCGCCGTCGCCCGCACCGTCGTCGTCGCGGTGCAGCGACAGCATCGCGTCGATGGACGCGACGAGCCTGTCGGCGCCCTCACGGTCAGCCTTGTTCACCACGAAGACGTCGGCGATCTCCATCACGCCCGCCTTGAGCGCCTGCACGTCGTCGCCCGTCCCGGGGACGAGGACCACGAGCGACACGTCGGCGGTGCGGACGATATCGACTTCGGCCTGCCCGACGCCGACGGTCTCGACGATCACCGTGTCGTAGCCGGCTGCCGAGAGGATGCGCGCGGCGTCCGTCGCACCACGGGCGAGGCCGCCAAGGTGACCGCGCGTCGCCATGCTGCGCACGAAGACGTCGGGGTCGAGCGCGTGCCGGTGCATGCGGATGCGGTCGCCGAGCAGGGCGCCGCCGGAGAACGGACTCGAGGGATCGACGGCCAGGATGCCGACGCGCTGCCCTGCCGCCCGCAGGTGCGCGGCAAGCGCGTCGACCAGCGTGCTCTTGCCGGCGCCGGGCGGCCCCGTCACGCCGACGATCAGGGCCTGCCGGCCGGCATCGTGCAGCGCGGCCAGCAGGGCGGGTGCCGCGGGATGATCGTCCTCGACCAGCGAGATCGCGCGCGCGACGGCGCGGACGCGGCCCTGCCGCACGTGCGCGACGAGGTCGTCCAGTGTCACGCGAGCAATTGTCGCGCGATCACGAGCCGCTGGATCTCGCTCGTGCCCTCGCCGATGGTGAGCAGCTTGACGTCGCGGAAGTACTTCTCGGCCGGATAGTCCTTCACGAACCCGTAGCCGCCGTGGATCTGCACGCACTCCTCCGCGGCGCGAACGGCCACTTCGCTGCTATGGAGCTTGGCGATTGCCGACGCGCGCGTCGTGCGCAGGCCCTGATCGCGCATCGCGGCGGCGCGATACGTCAGCAGCCGGGCGGCCTCGATCCCTGTCGCCAGGTCGGCAAGCTTCCACCGGATCCCCTGGAACGCCGCAATGGGCCGGCCGAACTGCCGGCGCTGACGCGCGTAGGTCCTCGCGGCGTCGAACGCGCCCTGCGCCAGGCCGACGGCCAGCGCCGAGATGCCGATGCGTCCGGCGTCGAGCACCTGCAGCGCGCTGATGAAGCCCTCGCCGACACGGCCGAGACGATGGTCGTCGGGGATGCGGCAATCGTCGAAGACCACCTCGCTCGTCTCGCTCGCGCGCATGCCCAGCTTGTTCTCCTTGCGGCCGGCCTGCATGCCCGGCGTGCCGGCCGGAATGACGAACGCCGTGATCCCCCGCGCGCCGCGCGAGCGGTCGGTCACCGCAAGGGCGACCATCACGCCGCAGATGTTCCCGTGCGTCGTGAAGACCTTGGCGCCGTTGAGGCGCCAGCCGTCGCCGTCACGCACGGCGGCGGTGCGCAGGCTCGCCGCGTCGCTGCCGGCCTCGGCCTCGGTCAGGCCCCAGGCGCCGAGATACTCGCCGGCCGCCAGCGGCGTCAGCCAGCGGCGCCGCTGTGCCTCGTCGCCGAACATCGCGATGTGCGCCGCGCACAATCCGTTGTGCGCCGCGACACTCAACGCAATGGCCGGATCGACGCGCGCCAGTTCCTCGATGCACAGGCAGTAGTCGACGGCCGACAGGCCCGCGCCGCCATGGTCCTCGTCGATCTGGATGCCGAGCAGGCCGAGCTCGGCGAGCCGCGGCAGCAGCGCCATCGGGAACTGCTGCGCCTCGTCCCAGGCCGCCACGTGCGGAGCGATCTCCGCTGCCGCAAACGCGGCGACGCTGTCACGGAGCAGGCGCTGATCGTCCGACAGCTCGAACTGCATGGCGTGAGGCTAGCGTATCGCGAGCATCAACGTGTGGCCGGAGGGGTTGCGTGGATCGAGCGCCGTCTCGAGCCGCTGCTTGAGCGCCGTCGCCTCGGCCGGCAGCACGGCATCGATGAGGACGTCGAGGCCGGTCCTGTCGGCTTCGTTGCCGGTCTGCGTCGGCACCTGGACGAAGTACATCGCATTGCCCTCAGGACTTGGCAGCGCCGACTTGTGGATCCGCAGCCCCGCGGCCTGCTGGCGCCTGTAGGGATCCGTGCTCTCGCGCAGCGCGTCGCGCACCCGCGTCGCGACGGCCTCGAAGTCGTCGGTGCTGGCCGGCCGGACGTTGTAGATGACGATCCACAGGTCCTGCAGCTCACGCGCCGCTGCCTGCGCCTGCGGAGCCGGCGCGGGCGGCGACTGCCCCTGTTGCGGCGGGGCCTGCGCGGCGAGGACCGTCGCCGACACCGCCAGCATGGCGCAGGCACGCAGCCACGTGCTCATCGCGCGGGTCATGGCTCAGCCTCCGGTGTCGCCGCGGGTGCCGCCGGGTCACCCACGCGTGTCAGACTCGACGCCTGCACCGTGGGCTGGACGTGCACGGCCAGCAGCGTCTGATAGAGCGCGAGTCCTTCGTCGGGATACGCCTCGGCGAGGAGCCGCGCCATGTCGTACTCCTGGTTGGCGACGACAGGCTCGATCACCGACACGTAGACCAGATGGCCCTGAGGCGTGGGAGCATTCTGCTTGAGCAGCCGCCACCCCTGCGCCTGCTGGCGGCGCGCCTCGCTGCTGCTGGCGGCCAGGCCTGTCGTCAGCCGCGCGAACAACTGCTCGAACTCGGCGCCGCGGTCGGCCTTGACCACGTGGAAGACGAGGGCCGTCGGTCCCTCGAGCGCCAGCGCGAGCGGCGCGGCAGGCTGGGTGGGCCCGGCCGGTGACGGCGCCTGCGGGTCTGCGGCTCCGGCCTCGGCGGGTGGCGCCGGTGCCGGATCCTGGGCGGCGCGGACAGGGGCGCCGGCAAGCACGAGCGCGAGCGGGAGCGCGAGTCGAAGGGAACGGGTCATGTACGTGAAAAGACCCCGGACGTGCGCGGGTGGCCGTCCGGGGTCGAAAGTGACGCGAAACGGAGGTCGAGCCGCTTACATGCCGCCGAATTCCATGACCTGGTTCATCGGCACCGCGGCGTTGAGGCCCTGGGTGTTGATGTAGGTCTGGAGTTCGTCGACCAGCTGCTTGGCCTCGGACGGGAACACCTCGAACAGCAGCATGCCCGGGCTGTACTCGGTGTTCTTCGCGACGGGGTTGATCAGCAGCACGTACGTCGCCGTGCCGTCCGGAGCGTTGGCCGTCGACTTGAGCAGCTTCATGCCCTGCGCCTGCTGGCGACGCTGCGGGTTCTCGCTCTTGGCCATCGCTTCCTTCACGCGGCCGAAGAACTGCTCGAAGTTGGCGGTGCTCTCGCCCTTCACCGCATAGAACCAGATCACGTAGTCGGTGTCGAACGTGAGCTGCGGCGGCTGCGGCGCGGCCTCCTGGGCCGGCTGCTGCTGAGTCGGGTCGGCAGGCGCGGGCTGAGCCGGGTTGGGCGGCTGCTGGGGCTGGGCGGGATCCTGCGCGAACGCGGGGATGGTGGCGCCGCTCGCCAGCAGGACAGCTGCAGTGAACGCGGCTCGGATACCCGCGCGGCGCACGCGTGGCGCCCACAACGTCAAGTGCATAACACCTCCTCGGTGCGGAAACATGTGGTCCGGGGCGATACTCTAACGTATCCGGATTCTCATACAAACACCTGCATGACTTCGTTCGCAAGGAGCATGCCGCGCCCGGTGAGCTTCATCGTGTCGCCTTCCACCTGCAGGAGACCGGCGTCGACGGACGGCTGCAGCGATAGACCGTATCGATTCAGGACATCGACACCGTAGCGCGTGCCCACCGCGGCCAGCGACACGCCGCGCGCGAGCCGCAGTCCCATGAACAACGCGTCGGCGCATGCCTCATCCGCGGAGCGCACGTACCGCTCCGCGACTGGAGGCACGCCTGCCTCCACCCGCGCGACGTATTCATCGACGGCCGCGACGAGACGCACGCGCTCCAGCCCCACCCGGCCATGCGCCCCGGGCCCGAACGCGCGCCAGTCGCCATCCGCCCAGTACTTGAGGTTGTGCCGGCACTCACGCCCGGTCCTGGCGACGTTCGAGATCTCGTACCGCATCCACCCGCCGGCGGCCAGCCGTGCCATCGCCTCCTCGTACATGTCGGCGGCGTCGTCCTCGGCCGTTCGGGACCACTGCTGCCGGGCCATCAGCTCCTGCAGCGGCGCGTTGGGATAGAGCTCGAGCAGATAGAGCGACGCATGGTCCGGCTGGAGGTCGATGAGGGCGTCCACCGACTCGAGCCACTGCTCCACCGACTGGCCAGGCAGCCACATCATGAGGTCGAGGCTGATGTTGTCGAACCCGGCGGCGCGGGCGTCGCCGACGGCGCGGCGGGCGCGTGCCGCGTCGTGGATGCGGCCGAGGCGCTTCAGCTCCGCGTCGCGGAACGACTGGACGCCGAAGGAGAGCCGCGTCACCCCCGCCTCTCGGAACGCGGCCAGCTGCCTGGCGTCCACGGTCTCGGGATTGGCCTCGAGGGTGATCTCGGCGTCCGACGTCACGTCGAACGCGCGGCGGCAGGCATCGAGGAGGCGGCGCAGCTCGAGCGGCGCCAGCAGGGACGGCGTGCCGCCGCCGAGGAAGATCGTGTCTACGGGTTCGCCGGTCCCTTCAGAGGCGATGTGCCGCTCCATCGCGCCGACGTAGCGCGTCTTCATCGCGTCGTCGAGCAGACCGCGGTTGAAGTTGCAGTAGTGGCAGATGGCGCTGCAGAACGGGACGTGGAGGTAGAGCCCCTGCACGTGCGCTACTTCGTGCCGGCGCGCCCGCCTGGCCAGCGCAGTTCCGGCGGCGGTGCGGCCGAGACGCGCGGCCCTTCCTTGAGGCGCGCGCGCAGCGGACTGCCGGCCTTGCCCGGCAGGCGCGGTGCCGCCGGCTTCTGACGCATGCGCCAGAGGGCGACGAGATCGGCCTCGCCGCCGTTGACGGGCAGCTCGCGGTAGTCGGCGCCGTCGAGATCGAGGAAGTCGCACATCTCGTGCAGGCGCGAGCGCATGCGGATGCCGATCCGGAAGACGAGCGAGTCGGGGACGCTCGCGTCGGGATCGTCGACGAAGTTCGACGTGAAGAGCGTCAAACGCTTCTGGTTGTAGCGGGTGTTGACGATCAGGTTCAGCGTCTCGTCCACCCACTCGGAGGTCTTCTCCGCGCCCAGGTCGTCGAGCACGAGCACGTCGGCTTCCATCACCGGACGCAGCACGTCGAGCTCCGTCGTGCGGACGACAGGGTCGTAGGTGCTGCGGATCAGGCGCAGCAGATCGCGCGTGTCGAAGAACACGCCGTGCGCGCCGCGCGCGGCCACGAGCTCGCGCAGCACGGCGACCGCCAGGTGTGTCTTGCCGACGCCCGGGGGGCCGAGCAGGAACAGTCCGCGTTCGCGCGCCGGGAAGTCGCGCACGAGCGTCCGCGCTGCAGCGAGCGCACGTTCGAGCGACGCGTTGCCGTACGTGGTGAAGCGATCGAAGTCGCAGTGCGCGTAGCGCCTTGGGATGCGCGCGTCTGCGAGGCGGCGGCCGAGCGACGCCTCACGCCAGCACGTGCAGCGGCGCACGCGACGCACGCCGTCGCGTTCCACGGGCATCCAACCGGTTCCCTGGCAGTGGGGGCAGAGCATGTGAGCCGTCACGCTGCGGCCGATCATACAGCGAGCCACGCGGACGCGCACGCGGCGCGCCGGGCGACGCCGGCACGCCAAGGCGTTCAGCGTGCGGTGTCGTCGGTATCGTGCGGCGGGGGCGGGGGTTCGGAGCGTACGAGGCCGGCAGGCGACGCCTTGATCATCGCGGTCGAGAGCCGCTGCTCCCAGTCGCCGAGGCCGCGCGTCATCTCCTGCTTGACGTACTGCATGAACTCGTCCACCTCGCGCTGCATCTGTGCCATGCGCTCGCGCATGTTGAGGATGATCTCGACGCCGGCCAGGTTGACTCCGAGCTCGCGAGTGAGCGTGAGGATGGTCTCGAGCCGCTCGAGGTCCTCGTCGGAGTAGAGCCGCGTGTTGCCTTCCGTCCGTGACGGCGTCAGCAGTCCTTCGCGCTCGTAGAGCCGCAGGGTCTGCGGGTGGATGTTGTATCGCTGGGCGACGGCGCTGATCATGTAATGCGCCTTGCCCGGTCGTCGGGTTGCCATGGCTGCCTCGTAGCCGCCTCGCGGCGGAAAACAGTCGTGTCCGTGTCAGGGGCGGCCGGCCTCGCGGTCGCTCCGCACGTCGTCCGGATGCAGCCGGGCGAACTCGCGCATCAGCTCGCGCGCTCGCGTGTCGATCACGCGCGGCAGGACGATCTGCACCGTGAGCACCAGGTCGCCGCGCCTCCCGCCGCGGCGCGACGGGACGCCGCGCTCGCGCAGCCGCAGCCGCTGGCCGCTCTGCGTGCCCGGTGGAATGCGGACGCGCACCTCACCGTCAGGCGAGTCGATGACCAGACGGGTGCCGAGCACCGCCTCGTGCACCGCCACGCGCAGCACGTGATGGAGGTCGTCGCCATCGCGCGTCCACGCCGGGTCGGCCGCCACCCGGGCGCGCACCCTGAGGTCGCCCGGCGGCGCACCGCCGACGCCGGCATGGCCGAGACCCGGCTGCCGCCATTCGTCGCCGTCATGCAGGCCGGGCGGCACCTCGAGGACGTGTTCCTCCGTCCTGGTCTGCACACCCTGCCCGTGACAGCTGGCACACGTGGCGAACCGCTCGACGCCTTCGCCATGGCACGCGCTGCAGGGACGCACGAACGTCATGTGCCCGCGGGCCAAGCGCAGTTCGCCTCGTCCCTGGCAGCTGCGGCATGGCGTCGGCAGGCGTTCGACGCGCCCGCCGCCGCGGCACGCCTGGCACACCGCACGACGGGTCACGGTCACGGCGCGCGTCGTCCCGTGGACGACGTCGGCGAGCGAGAGCCCGAGTTCCACCAGGATGTCGGAACCGGCGGCACGACGCCGGGCGTCGCCGCCCGCGGCCGCGTGGAACACGTCCGCAAACAGGTCGCCGAAGGTCGTCGCGCTGGCGCCGTGCACCTTCACCGAGAAGTCGAAGCCGGCGAAGGCCGCGCCCGCCGCCCGAGCGGGCGGGCGCGCCTCTCCGCTGTCGTATGCCCGGCGCCTGTCGGGGTCGCTGAGCGTCTCGAACGCTTCCGCCACCTCCGCATAGCGCCGCGCCGCCTCCTCGTTGCCCGGGTTCAAGCCGGGATGGTACCGACGCGCGAGGCGCCGGTAGGCGCGACGCACCTCGGCGTCCGACGCCCCCCGGTCGAGTCCCAGTACTTCGTAGAGACGCATGGGACGGCCTTACTTGTCGTCGACGACCTCGGCGTCGATGACGTCGCCGTCGGCCGTCCCCGCGCCCTGTCCGCTCCCGTCGGTGGCGCTGGACGCGCCCCCTGCCTCGCCAGCGGGCGCCTGCTGCCGATACAGCACCTCCGCGGCCTTGTGCTGCGCCTGCGTCAGCCTGTCGATCGCCGCGTTGATCGCCGCCACGTCGTCACCCTCCATGGCCTTGCGTACCTCGGCCACGGCCTCGGTCACGGGCGTCTTCTCGGCGTCGGTCAGCTTGTCGCCGGCGTCGGCCACCATCTTCTCGGCCTGGTAGACCAACTGGTCGGCGCGGTTGCGCGCCTCGATGGCCTCACGCCGCTTGCGGTCCTCCTCGGCGTGCAGTTCCGCCTCGCGGGTCATGCGCTCGACCTCGTCCTTGCTGAGGCCGCTCGAGCCCGTGATGGTGATCTTCTGCTCCTTCGACGTCGCCAGGTCCTTGGCCGAGACGTTGACCACGCCGTTGGCGTCGATGTCGAAGGTCACCTCGATCTGCGGCACGCCGCGTGGCGCCGGCGGGATGCCGTCCAGATGGAACCGGCCGAGGCTCTTGTTGTCGCGCGCCAGCTGGCGCTCGCCCTGGAGGACGTGCACCTCGACGCTCGGCTGGCTGTCGGACGCCGTCGAGAACGTCTCGCTCTTGCGCGTCGGAATCGTCGTGTTGCGCGGGATCAGCGTCGTCATCACGCCGCCCAGCGTCTCGATGCCGAGCGACAGCGGCGTCACGTCGAGCAGCAGCAGGTCCTTGACGTCACCCGAGAGCACGCCGGCCTGCACGGCCGCGCCGACCGCGACCACCTCGTCGGGGTTGACGCTCTTGTTCGGCTCCTTGCCGAAGAACTCCTTCACGAGCTGCTGCACGCGCGGCACGCGCGTGGAGCCGCCGACGAGCACCACCTCGTCGACCTGGTTGGGCGCGAGGCCCGCGTCGGCAAGGGCCTGCTTGGTGGGGCCCATCGCGCGCTGCAGCAGGTCGTCGACGAGCTGCTCGAACCTGGCGCGCGTCAGCCGCAGCGAGAGGTGCTTCGGGCCGTTCTGGTCGGCCGTGATGAACGGCAGGCTGATGTCGGTCTCCATCGTGCTCGAGAGCTCGATCTTGGCCTTCTCCGCCGCCTCACGCAGCCGCTGCAGGGCCATCCGGTCGGCCCCGAGGTCGATGCCTTCCTGCTTCTTGAACTCGGCGATGATCCACTCGATCACGCGCTGATCGAGGTTGTCGCCACCGAGGTGCGTGTCGCCGTTGGTGGACTTCACTTCGACGACGCCCTCACCCACCTCCAGGATGGAGATGTCGAACGTACCGCCACCGAAGTCGAAGACGGCGATGGTCTGCTCGCCCTTCTTGTCGAGGCCGTAGGCCAGCGCCGCCGCGGTCGGCTCGTTGACGATGCGCTTCACTTCGAGGCCGGCGATGCGGCCAGCCTCGATGGTCGCCTGGCGCTGCGCGTCGTTGAAGTACGCGGGCACGGTGATGACGGCCTGCGTCACCGTCTGGCCCAGGTACTCCTCGGCGGCCTGCTTCAGCTTCTGGAGCACCATCGCCGAGATCTCGGGCGGCGCCCACTTCTTGCCGCCCGCGTCGATGCGGACGTCGTTGCCTTCGGGCACGACCTTGTACGGCACGAGCTTCATCTCGTCCGACACCTCGTCGAACCGCCGGCCCATGAACCGCTTGATCGAATAGACCGTGTTGTCGGCGTTGGTCGCGGCCTGGCGCTTGGCGACCTGCCCCACGAGGCGCTCGCCCGACTTGGAGAACGCGACGACGGACGGGGTCAGCCGGCTGCCCTCCGGGTTGGTGATGACCGCGGGCTCTCCGCCCTCCATGACGGCGACAACGGAGTTCGTCGTGCCAAGGTCGATGCCGATGATCTTGCTCATATAGTCAGCCCTCTGAATGGCCAGTAAATGGCGTACCTGTCGGCGCACCCCGGCACTGCGTCCCGAGTACACGCCCTAATAACGTTACTAGCATAAAAGCTTAGTGCG
>JBIQIB010000037.1:0-11542 GCA_044508265.1 Acidobacteriota bacterium | reverse complement strand
AGGGCCCTATACTGGAAAGGCCGCCTGCATGATGGCGGGCCCGTCGCCAGCACGGGCCCGCTGCCCGGCATCGTGCCGGGTCCCGAAAGGACTGAACTCCATGGGTCGAACCCTCTGGCGAGGCGCCGCCGTGCTCATGTCGCTGGGGCTCACGCTGCCCGCCGCGGCGCAGGCACCGGCTGCCGCCCCCACGACGTCCGCAGACGACGACGCCATCGACGTCGCGCTGCCGCACATCAGCCGCGTCAACGGCGAGGGCGCGGCGATCCAACGCGACCTCGAGGAAGGCGAGGCCGTCCCCGGCGAGCACCTCGCCTTCGGCGATCGCGTGACGACGGGGAATGCGCAGGTGCAGCTGGTCTGGAGCGATGGCACCGTGGTCGGCCTCGATCGCGAGAGCTCCCTCGCCGTCCTGTCGCCGGCGCTCATGGCCCTCACCACCGGGCGCGTGCTCATCGTCACGCCGGCGGTCGCGACGGAGCCGCTGCGCGTCGACACGCCGGCCGGTTCGCTGGCGGTGTCACCGGGGACGGAGGTGCGCGCGTCCGTCCGCGATACCGTGGCCGACGTCCAGGTGGCGCACGGGACGGTAGACATCCAGCACGCGGACGCCGTGCTCCCCCTGGCCGCCGGGCAGCAGGTCACGCTGCGCGACGGCGCGGCGCCGGGCACGGTCCGCACGTTCAACACCGCGGCCTTCGACTCATTCGTCGCGTGGGCGCAGGAGCCGGTCCTCGCCGCGCGCGAGAGCCCGTCGCGCGACTACCTGGGCGACCCGCGGCTCGAGGCATACGCGGACGTCTTCGACCGCCATGGCCAATGGGAGCAGGACTCCGTGTACGGGCCCGTGTGGTATCCCGTCGTCGCGGCCGGATGGCGACCGTACTCGCACGGCTACTGGCAGCCGTTCGGCGGCGCGTACGGGCCGACATGGGTCGCGCTCGACCCCTGGGGCTGGCCCACGCATCACTACGGGAGCTGGGACATCGGCAAGGGCGATCGCTGGTTCTGGCGGCCGGGACGCCGCTGGTCGCCGGGCCGCGTGCACTGGAGCGTGGGGCCTGGCTACGTCGGCTGGAGCCCGCGGGGCCTTCGCGGAGACAGCCCCTGGGCCTGGAACAGGATGGTCATGCCGCCGCGCGCCAGCCAGCGCGGGGTCTACCCCGGACGCACGCTCGATCCTTTCAGGGCGTGGACGATCGTCCCGACCGAGCGCTACGGCACGCGCGGAGGCCTGTGGGACTATGCGGTGGACGGCCGCACGCTGACCAACCTCGATGCCTTCGTCACGCAGCGCACGGCCCCGCCTCTGCGCTACGGCACCGGCTCGTCAGGCTGGTACGGCAGCGCCCCCGTGAGGCGGCACCCGGGCTCCTGGTATCGCGGTGGCGACACCACGAACCCCGGCGGGCGCATTCCGCCCACGCGCATCGGCCCGGCCGGTAGCCCCGCCGTCGGCCCGACGCCGCCACCCGACAACCCGTACGACCGCGCCAACGAGGTCGCGAGGCCGCGCGGCCGCCAGCGGATGCCGCCCGCCGCCGACGCCCCCGCGCGCCAGCCCCCGTCGCGCGAGGCCGCCCCGCAGCGCGCTCCGGCGCGCCGGCCGCCCGCCGATGCCCAGCCGCCACAGCAGCGTCAGGATCCACCGCCCGCCGCCAGCGCGCCGTCGGCCCCGTCCGCCGGCGCCGAGGCCCCACCTGCGCGTGGCCTCGACACGCGGCGCCCCACTTCACGACAGGCGGTTCCGAGGCCGCAATAAGAGGAGAGACGGGCGAGGACTGGAGGAAAGGAGGAGCGAAGGAATGGAGGATTGAGGACTGGAGGAATGGAGGAGGGAAGGAACGGAGGACGAGGAATGGAGGAAGAGCTCCGCCGCAGTTCGCTTCGCTCCTCACTCCGCTTCCATACGTCTTCCTGTCCGGCCGTCTTTGCCCTCGCTTTCTCCTGCTCCCATTCCTCCAGTCCTCCCGTCCTCTTCTCCCCCCGTTCCTCCCCTCCTCCGTTCCTCTTCCTCCGTTCCTCCTCCTCCATTCCTCCTTCCTCCCTTCCTCCACTCCTCCTCCTCCATTCCTTCGCTCCTCCTTTCCTCCAGTCCTCGCCACCCCCTCCCCCCTATACAATCCCCCTGTGGCCGTCTACATCGTCCGGATCGCCCGCCAGGCGACGATCGTCCTGCTGTTCCTGCTGGCCGTTGTCCTCGGCAGCGTGAGCGGCGTCCTGTTCGCGTTTGCCGGCGATCTGCCGCGCATCAGCGCGCTCGACGATTACGCCCCGAGCACCATCACGCGCCTGTATGCCGCCAACGGCGAGGTCATCGGCGAGTTCGCGAAGGAGCGCCGCGTGGTGGTCGGCTACGACGAGATCTCGCCCCTGCTGCGGCAGGCCATCATCTCGGCCGAGGACAAGGACTTCGAACGCCACGTCGGCCTGAGCATCCCGCGCATCGTCATCACGGCGGTCAAGGACGTCGTGTACGGGCAGCGCGCCGGGGCGAGCACGATCACGCAGCAGCTCGCACGCCTGCTGTTCCTGCAGGCCGAGTACATGCGCGACGGCGCGTTCGTGCGGTCGGGCTATGCCGCGTGGGAGCGCAAGATCAAGGAAGCCATCCTCTCGATACAGCTCGAGAAGCGCTACACCAAGCGCGAGATCCTGACGCTCTACTGCAACACGACGTACTTCGGCCACGGCGCGTACGGCGTCGAGTCTGCCTCGCGGCTCTACTGGGGCAAGTCGGCCAGCGACCTGTCGCTCGAGGAGGCGGCCACGCTGGCGGGGATCATCCAGGGCAACGTCAGGCAGAGCCCGTTCCTCTACCCCGACGCCGCGCGGCGGCGGCGCAACTACGCGCTGCAGCGGATGGCCGAGGAAGGCTACATCACGCAGGACGACGCCGACCGCGCAAAGGCGGCGCCCATCGTGACGGCCGAGCCGCCGGCGCCGCGCTACTCTCCCGCCGCCTACTTCGTCGAGTCGGTGCGCCAGCGGATCGAGTCGTCCTTCGGCGCCAAGCAGCTCTACGAAAACGGCCTGTCCGTGCAGACGACGCTGAACCTGCCGCTGCAGGAGGCGGCACGCACCGCGTTGCGCGAAGGCCTCCGCCGTATCGACAGACGGCGGGGCTTCCGCAAGCCGCGCAACGTCGCCGACGAGGGCCAGACGACCGAGACATACACGCACCCGCGCTGGCAGCGCCGCATCGCCCAGGGCGACGTGGTGCCCGCTGTGGTGACGGACGTGTCGGCGGCCGAGATCCGGGCCACCGCCGGCCGGCTGGCGGTCAGCGTCCCCCGGGACGGCTACGCGTGGACCGGTAAGCGAACGGCAACCGATCTCGTGCGGCCCGGCGACCTGGTCGACGTCCGGATCGAGGCGGTCGACGATGACGCCGCCACGGCACGGCTCGAGCAGGAGCCGGAGGTCGAGGGCGCGGTGCTGGCGCTCGACAACCGCACCGGGCACGTCCTCGCGATGGTGGGCGGTTACGACTTCGACCGCAGCAAGTTCAACCGCGCCGTCCAGGCGTTCCGCCAGCTCGGGTCCACGTTCAAGGTCGTCGTCTATACGGCCGCGATCGACAGGGGCTACACGCCGGCCACGGTCCTGCACGACTCGCCGGTGACGTTCGCCGGTGCACCCGGGTCACCGCCATACAGCCCGCAGAACTACGACAGGACGTTCGCCGGGCCGATGACGCTGCGCCGGGCCCTGGAGCTGTCGCGCAACGTGCCGACCGTCAGGCTGATGGACGCGCTCGGACCCGAGCAGGTCGCCGGCTACGCGGCGCAGCTGGGCATCTCGTCCGCCATCCCGCCGTACCTGTCGAGCGCGCTCGGCGCCGGCGAGGCGAGCCTGCTCGAGATCACCAACGCGTTCTCGCTCTTCCCCAACCAGGGTGTGCGGATGGAGCCCTACGTGATCTCGCGCGTGACCGACCGCGAGGGCAACGTGCTGGAGGAGAACCGCCCGCGGGCCACCGAGGCCATCCGCGCCGACACGGCCTACGTGATGACCAGCCTGCTCCGCGGCGTGGTGCAGCACGGCACCGCCGCGCGCGCTGCCGCGCTCAACTGGCCGCTTGGCGGCAAGACCGGGACGACCGACGACTTCACCGACGCCTGGTTCGTGGGCTTCGACCCCGACATCACGATAGGCGTCTGGGTGGGACACGACCAGAAGCGGTCCATCGGCCAGGGCCAGAGCGGCGCCGTCGCCGCGCTGCCGATCTGGATGGACGTCATGCGCGCGTGGATCGAGGCACGCAAGGCCGAGGGCCACGAGCCGCCCGAATTTCCGGCTCCCGGCAACATCGTCTTCACGACGAACGAGTTCGGCCAGCGCGAGGCGTTCATCGCCGGCACGGAGCCGGGCGCGGCGTTCAGGTAATGCTTAATGCTTAATGTCTAATGCTTCATGCTTCATGCTTCATGCCGAGCCGAGGGTTACCAGGCGACTGGCATTAGTCATGCGCATCAAGCATCAGACATTAGGCATTAGCCATTAGGCATTAAGCATCAGCACTAGCTCTCACCGTTGTCCGTCCCGAGCGTGCCTGCCGCACGGGCCATCAGGTACGCCTTGATGAACCCGTCGAGGTCGCCATCAAGAACGCGCTCGACGTCGCCGACTTCGTGCTTCGTCCGGTGGTCCTTCACCATCTGATACGGGTGGAGGACGTAGCTGCGGATCTGGTGGCCGAACGCGATGTCCTTCTTCTCGCCGCCGATGCGATCGAGCTCCGCCTGCTGCTCCTTGAGCCGCAGGTCGTAGAGCCGCGCCTTCAGCACCTTCATCGCCGAGTCGCGGTTCTTGTGCTGTGATCGCTCGTTCTGGCACGAGACGACGATGCCCGTCGGCAGGTGGGTGATGCGGATCGCCGAGTCGGTCACGTTGACGTGCTGGCCCCCGGCGCCGCTGGAGCGGAACGTGTCGACGCGGATGTCCTTCTCGTCGATGTCGATGTCCACGTCGTCGGGCATCTCCGGCCAGACGTAGAGCGACGCGAACGACGTGTGCCGGCGCGAGGCCTGGTCGAACGGCGAGATGCGCACGAGCCGGTGCACGCCCGCTTCCGCCGCGAGCAGGCCGTACGCGTACTCGCCGGTGACGGTCAGCGTGACGCTCTTCAGGCCGGCCTCGTCGCCCGGCTGGTAGTCGAGCACCTCGCGCTTGAAGCCGCGATTGTCGATCCACCGCAGGTACATCTTGAGCAGCATCTCGGCCCAGTCCTGCGACTCGGTGCCGCCGGCCCCTGGGTGGATCGTGATGATGGCGTTCTTGCGGTCGTGCTCGCCGCCGAGCATCTTCCTGATCTCGCCGGCGTCGATGCGCGTCTCGAACTCGTCGAGCGAGCGGCGCAGATCCTCGAGGACGTCCTCGCCCTGCTCCACCCAGTCGTGCAGCACGGCGAGATCGTCACTGCGCTGACGCAGCTCCCGCAGCAGGGTGACTTCCTGCTCGACGCGGGCGCGGCGCTGCAGCACCCGCTGGGCCTCGGCCTGGTCGTTCCAGAAGCCCGGCGCCGCCGCTACGGCCTCGAGACGCGCCAGCTCCTCCTCAGGGCGAGCGGCCTCAAAGATACCCCCGGAGATCTGCGGCGCGCCGCTGGAGGTCGTCGTAGCGTCGGAGCTCGTCTTCGCGAATCACGGTCATGGTCTGATACTCCAGAAAAGGCGCCGTCGCGCGCAAGAGGCGAACGGCTTCATTGAGTGGCACGGCGCCGCCTCCGCGACAGCTCGGGCCGGATGATGACGCCGCACGCCAGCACGGTGACGAGGAGGCACGCGTACACGAAGCTGTCGCCAATCCGCATGTACACGGTGGACGCGTGCTGCCAGCGCACGTCGGCGACGAGCGTCCGGGTCTCGAACAACGGCGTGCGCGCGAGCACCCGGCCGTACGGATCGACGACGCCGCTGATGCCGGTGTTCGCGGCGCGCACGAGGTAGCGGCCCGTCTCGACAGCCCGTACGCGCGCCTGCTCGAAATGCTGGTACGGCGCCGACGTCGTGCCGTACCACGCGTCGTTGGTGATCGTCGTCAGCAGCCCGCTGCCCGCCTGCGCGGCCAGCCGGCCGTGCCACGGGAAGACGACCTCGTAACAGACCGCCACCGACAGCGCCTCGTCTCCGACGTCGAGCAGCGTCATCTCCTCGCCCGGCGCGAAGTCGGCCACGCTCTCGACCAGCGGCGTGGCGAAGAACAGCAGGTGGCGCATCGGGATGTACTCACCGAACGGCACGAGCTGCATCTTGTGGTACACGCCGGTCGTCTCGCCCGTCGGATCGATCATGAAGGCGGCGTTGTAGTACGGCGCCCCCTCGGGCGCGACGTCGTCGCTGCCCACGAGCAGGTGAATTCCCATGTCGTGCGCCACGGCGCGCACCGCGTCCGTGCGTGCCTGATCGCGCCCGAAGAAGAACGGGGTCGACGACTCGGGCCAGAGCACGACCGTGGCGCCGCTGGCCGCGACCTCGCGCGTCATGCGCAGGTAGCGGCCGAGGATCTCGTCGCGGTACGCGGGGTTCCACTTGCGGTCTTGCGGGATGTTGCCCTGCACGATGCCGACGCGCAGCGGCGTGCCCGTCTGCGTCAGCGTGTCCTGCCCCATGCGCCAGGCGCCCCAGCCCGTGAGGCCGGCCACGACGAGCGCGATGATGCCGGCCGGACGCCACGCCGCGCGGAGACCGTCGCGCGCGATCCACGCGCACGCTACGGCGACGAGCACGATGAGCGCCGACACGCCGTGCACGCTGACCAGACTCGCCGTCTGCATCACGGGCAGCACGTCGGTCTGGCTGTAGCCGAGCAGCACCCACGGAAATCCGGAGAACAGCGTGCCGCGTACCCACTCGGTGGCCACCCACACGCACGGCGCGAGCAGCAGCGCCCGGCTGCCGGCGAGGCGCACCGCGCGCGCGGTGATCCAGGCGAAGGCCGCCGGGTACAGGGCGAGGTACGCGACGAGGAGCAGACACAGCAGCCAGCTCAGCGCGGCGTTCACGCCGCCGAACACGGCGAGGACGTCAGCGGTCCAGTAGAGGGTGCCGAAGAACCAGACGCTGCCGGCCATCAGACCGAGCAGCGCAGGATGCGGGCCGGCGCCGCGCCGCGTAATCGCGACGAGCAGCGGGACGAGCGCCACCCAGGCGAACGGGGCGGCGCCGAACTTCGGGAACGCGAGGGCCAGGAGGAGGCCCGTCGCCAGGGCTAGCGCGTAATCCAGGGCTGGAACTTCTCTTCGGCCTTGAGCCGAGCCATCACCTGTTCAGCTTCGGGCCGGGGCAGGTTCATCCCGACGCGCACCTTGTAGATCACCTGCCCGCCAGCTTCGGGTGCCACCACGTACGCGCGGTAGCCCCGGCTCTGCAGCCGCTCGGCGATCTGCTCGGCGTCGGCGCGGTTCTTGAGGGCCGTCACCTGCACCGTGAACCCTTCGCCTGCCGCCGCCGCGGGTGCCGGCGCAGGCGGCGTCGCCTCGGCCTTCGCCGCCGTGCGTGCCGGGGGATCGACGCGCTCAGGCGCCGCCTTGGGTGCGGGCGTCGGCGCGGGCGTCGGGGCGGGCGTCGGATGCGGGGCGGCCTTCGCCACTTCCTTTGCCGCGGCGGGCTGGGGGGCCGGCGTCGGCGCTGGCGCCACGACTTCCTGACGCGGCTCGGACGCCGTCAGGCGCTCGGGATACGACAGGCCCTGTACCTTCGTCGGTTCGTTGGACTGGGGCGCGGCGGGCGGATCGACGAGCGCCGGATCGAGAGGCGCGTCAGGCTCGAGCACGCCGGCCGACGCGACGTCGGCCGCACGGACAGGCGTGCCGCGACCCACGAGGACGCCGCACAGGAAGATGACAATCGACACGACAGTCGTTGCCATGAAGAGGAACACCAGCTGCTTGCCGCTCAGCTGGATCTCGTGGAAGCCGTCGTCGTGGAGATCGTGCGCCATAGGACCGTTTCCTGCAGGAGGCAGTGTACCATCCGCGTGCGCCAGCCCGTCCTCCTCCCAGGCGGCGCGTCCACGTCATCGAGGCGGTGCTTTCTCGAGGCGTTCGAGCAGCGCACGCGGCTCGGGATCGGCCGGCGCCAGCACGGCGGCGCGCTCGGCATGCGGCCGCGCCGCCTCCGCGTCGCCGAGCTCGAGCCACGCGCGCGCCAGGCCCAGCCGCGCCTCCACCGACTCGGCGCTCCACAGCGAGATGGTGAAGCTCTCGATGGCGTCCTTGAGCCGCCCGCTGCGGACCAGCACCCGCGCCAGCGCCAGGTGCGTCTCTGCCTGATACGGCGACAGGTACAGCGACTTGCGGAACTCGACGATGGCGTCGCGGTCGGCGTGCTGCTCGGCAAGCCGCAGGCCGCGGTCGTAGTGGAAGCGCGCCAGCTGCTGATGTTCCTGTTGCGCGGCCGTCACGAGCGCCGAGTCGAGCGCCACGGGCAGCCTGTCGAGCGCGTCGGCTATGCGTTCGAGGCCCCTCGGGACGCCAAGCGTCTTCGGATCGGACGCCGCCTTCGCTTCCCACTCGGCGTACACCGACGACAGCCGCCGCGCCAGATCGCGCTCGCGGGCGGCTTCGGCCGCCGCCCCCTGCAGTTGCAGCGCCGCCCCGAGCACGTAGTGCGCCTCGCCGTCGCCCGGCCGCAGGCGCACCACCTCGCGCAGCCAGTAGATCGCCGCGGGCATGTCGCGGGCGACCCAGTACGCGTAGCCCAGGTTGAAGAAGTAGTCGGCCACGTCGGGGTCGAGCTCGGTGGCCTTCGAGAAGAAGTACGCCGGCACGCCGCCGGGGGCATCCTCGCCGCGCCGGATCTGCACCACGCCGAGGTTGTTGTACACGGCGGCCGACGGCGTTTCCTTGTTCAGGGCCTGCAGCGCCGAGAACGCGTCGTCGAGCCGCCCGAGCGACAGCAGGGAACGGGCGGCCAGGAACCGCGCGCGCTGCGCAAAGCGGGACGTCGCACGCACGGCCTGCGCCGCCTCGAGCGCGCGCTCGTGATCCTGGAGCTGGGTGCACACCTCCCACAACGCCACCTGTGCGCGTCCGTACTCCGGCGCACGCTGCACCGCGTCCAGCAGGAAACGCCGCTGCGTCGTCGGCGTCTCGGCGACGAGGCCCTTGACGAAGGCTTCGAACACCTCGAGCGACGGCGGCGGCTCGATGGCGGGTGACGAGCCCTCTTCGGCCGGGGGGACGCCTGCGAGGCGGCGAGCCAGTTGCTCCGCGACGTCCACCAGGTCGCGCAGCGCGCCCTCGACGGCGATCTCGGGTGCCGTCTCGGCGGCGTCGACGTCGGTCATCCGGACGCGCACGTGCAGCCTGTCGCCGCTGGCGCGCACCGTGCCGAACACGAGGCGCTCGACGCCGAGCACCTGGCCGGCCCGCAGGAGCGTCGCGCGCGACAACGTGACGCCGCTCGGCAGCTCGAGCGCCTCGAATGCGCGCTCGCGGGCTGTCCGCGTAACGGCCGGGCGCCCGAGCGCCGTCAGCCCGTCGCTGATGAGCAGCGCGAGTCCCTCGCCCAGCCAGAGGCTCCGCGGATCGTCGTCGTCGGGCTGCAGCGGCAGGACGAGCGCGAAGGGCCGGGTCTCCGCCGTGGATGCATGCGGTGCCGCAGCGAGGGCCGGCCTGTCTCCCGGCGCCGGCGCGCGTGTGCCGGCGGAAGCCGGCAGGGTCGCCAGGAGCAGCGCCGGCAGCAACAGCGCCAGCACGGAGCCACGGATCGGCGAGACCCCGGCGGGCGTGCCGAATCGGTGGTGCGCGCGCCGCTCACACCTCATCTATCCCCTCCAGGGTTCTCGTGGCCAGCACGGGCGCCGTGGCGGCGGCCAGCTCGATATGGACGAGACAGACGTCGCCGCCGCCGGCACGGCACGCGTCGATGCGGCTCTCTCCGAGCAGGAGGCCGTCTCGGGCGAGCAGCTGCTCGAAGAAGGCCTGGTAGTAGCGGCAGTGTGGCGCACCCGCCTGGTCGCGCGTGTTGCAGAAGATCGATCCGCGGATCTCGGCGGTGAGCACGCCGCGCCGCACCGACAGCGCCACCTTCGTGCCGCGATAGCCGCGCTCCACGTGCTGGCGTCCGATGCGGCCCAGCTGACGCAGCCGCAGCCGCCGCGGCGTCAGCCGGCCGCGCGCGCGTACGTGCCACGGCAGCGCGTCGTAGACCCACGCGGCTGCATACGTGGCGGCGCCGGTCATGACGTCGGCGTACGTTCCCGGCGGTTCATGGCGCAGGAAGGACAGCACCGCGGCGAGGGGCGCGAGGTTGACGGTGTCCTCACGCCAGCCCCTCGGTTTCAGGTAGCCCTCGTAGAACTCGAGCCGTGGCGGCGTGACGTCGCCGATGGCCTGGTGCAGGGCCGCGGCGAGCAGCCTGTCGATTCTCGCTTCACTCATTTTCTGGTAGTGTTACCGCCGTGAGTGAGCGTCTGGCATGGACGGGCCTCGTGCTCGCCAGCGGACGCAGTCGACGATTCGGCGGACTCGACAAGGGCCGCCTGCCCCTCGGAGGACGCACCCTCCTGCAGCGCGTGGTCGACGCGCTGACGCCCGTGACCGCGACATGCCTGGTGGTTGGCCCCCATGCCCCGGAGGGCGTCGCCCACGTGCGCGACGAGGACGTCGACGGCGGTCCCATCGCGGGGTTGCGGGCAGGCCTGCGCGCCATCGACACGCCGTACGCGATCGTCGCTGCCTGTGACCTGCCGTTCCTGACGCCAGCCTTTCTCGGCGCGCTGCAGGCGGAGGGCCGCCGCACCGACCTCGCGTACGTCGAAGGCCGCGATGGAACGGCGGCACTCTGCCTCACGGCCCGACGGACGATCCTGTCCATGCTCGATGCGTACTGGGGGGCCGGAGGACGCCGGCTTCAGGAGGTGGTGCAGCGTCTGCCGCACGTCGTGCTGCCTGACGCCACGCGTGCCCGCCATGACCCGGCCGGGCTGTTGCTGCTGAACGTCAACGATCCGCTCACCTACGCGCGGGCACTCGCCGAGGCTCGGCACGACTGCCGGGCATCCTACTTCACCGATCTGGACGAGTCAAAACACACGCCATGATTCTGCCGCTGCAGCAAGCCGTCAGACAGACCCTGCGGGACACGCTGGCCCGCCTCTACGGCGCGGACGCCGTGCCGTCCACGATCGTGATCGACACGCCGCCGCAGCGTCGCCTCGGCGACCTTGCGTTGCCCTTCGCGTTCGAGCTCGCGCGCACGCTGCGCAAGGCGCCGCGTGTCATCGCGCAGGAGGTGGTGGCGGCCTGGCCCGATGTCGACGGCGTGGCGCGCGTCGAGGCGACGCCCAACGGCTACGTGAACGTGTTCCTGGATCGCGCCGCCTTCCTCCGCGCCCGGCTCGGCGCGCCGGCCGCCGATCCGTCGGCCTTTGCCGGGACCGCGCCCGGCAAGACCGTCGTCGAGCACACGGCCATCAACCCGAACAAGGCAGCCCACATCGGCCACCTGCGCAACGCCGCGATGGGCGACACGTTCGCGCGGCTGCTCCGGTTCTGCGGTACGCCGGTCGAGGTGCAGAACTACATCGACGACAC
>JBIQIB010000185.1:0-5134 GCA_044508265.1 Acidobacteriota bacterium | reverse complement strand
GCTCGTTGGGCTCATAACCCAAAGGTCGCGGGTTCAAATCCCGCCCCCGCAACCATCACTCGACTCCCTTGGCATACAAGGTGTTGGCGCTCACCCTCCGGGGTGGGCGTTTTGTGTTTCTGGCGCCTCTTCGCCTCCCCGAGCGCCGGCACTCGCCGCACCTGAGCCGCGGGACCTGCTGAGCCCCTCCCCCATCAGGCTCATACACCTCACTCTTCTGGAGGATCCGATGACGGACGAGGAACTCGTGCGCGCGTTCGAGGCGGCGTCACTGCCGCCGGGGACGTTCGGTCACACGGAGCACGTGCGCGTGGCGTGGTGGTACCTGCGGCAGCATCCGTGGCCGGAGGCGCTGGCGCGCATCCGGGAGGGGCTGCAGCGCGTCGCGGCGGCGGCGGGCAGGCCGGAGCGGTATGACGAGACCATCACGGTGGCGTACGCGCGACTGATTGCCGAGCGGCTGGCAGGCGATGGCAGCGGCGACTGGGAGGCGTTCGCCGTTCGCAATGCCGACCTGTTCGAGCGTGGCGTACTGGAGCGGCAGGGCTGGCCAGGCGCGCTGGCTCAGCCCCACCGCGAGCCGTGACCGCAAGAGCGTTGCCTTGGAGCAACCGCGCAGCGATCTGCCGATCGCGCGCGCCTCGCGCTAGCGCGCAGGCATGGTGCGACGCCGACGGATCCTGCGGGCAACCAAACCGGCACCCGTTGCAAGCAGGAACAGCGACGCGGGCTCGGGGACGGGGGCGGGCGCACGATACTGGAGCGCGTTCAACAGCAGCTGGCCGTTGTTCGACATCGTCGTCGGGAACGAGTCGGCCCAGTCGTAGCCGATGATGAGGACGCTGCCCGCGCCCGCCGCGCCGCCGAGAATCGCCGGACCACCGTCGAAACGTGTCGCCAGGATGTCCACGCCGGCGCCGATGTTCGCGAAGGTCCTGTAGTAGTCGGTCCGCGGAGGGTCGGAGTAGGGATTCGGCAGGCTGTCGCCCAGGCCCGCGGCCATGCCCGCTGCGGTAAACGTGACCGCGTCTTCCTTGGCAGCGAAGTCCACGTCGTCGGCACTCAGCAGGTTGGCCGTGTCCAGCGCCCACGATGACGCATTCCACTCGGTGATCAGCAGCCCGCCCGCGAGCACAAAGTTTTCCAGCGCCGGGGCTCCGACGGTGCGCAGCAGGATGAAGGCGTCGAGCCCGGCGTAGTCAGCGTCGAGCGTCGGGGCGAGGACGAAGTTCGTCACCGCGTGCCCGTTGGCCTCGAGAAAGGTCTTGATGGCGATCGCGCCGTTGGTGCCCGCGATCCCGATGCTCATGGCCTGGGCCGGCACCGCAACCCCTGCGGACAGGACGATCGTGAGAGCGACATGCAGAAAAGGGCGCGACAGCTTCATCCGACGGACCTCCAGGGAAATTGAACGCTGCTGAATGTCGGCTCGTGACGAGCAAACCACATGCCAGCCCGGCCGTTTGTCATTGAGTTGAGACTTCAGCCATCCGGCCGTACGCCTGTCCGATTCGCGCGGCGCCTGGCGACTTTTGTCTGCCAATGGGTGAGCTGACGGTTACTTGTCCCCCGAGGGCGTCTTTCCTCCAGCGAAGGACACGAAGCGAGGACGTTCGCGGCACGTAACGCGGGCCTGTTCGACCCCATGTGCTTCTGCTCGACGACGACAGTCGAGACGCCATTGCAGTCGGTCGACCTCGTCAGATCGAAGCGTCGTGACCTCGAGGCAGACTGCTGCGACCGCTGCGGTACGCACGCGCGTGAGCGCACGCAGTGGCTGCGCATGCGCAGGCGGTCTAGTCATGGCGCAGCGCGACAACGGGATCGACAGCCACCGCGCGACGGGCCGGAAGCCACGCCGCCAGACACGCGGCGGCGCCAAGCATCGACGCCGCGACAAGGAACACTCGCGGGTCTGACGGCGTGAGCCCGAACAGCACCGATTGCGCCAGGTCGGTGACCGTGAGTGCACCAGCGGCACCGAGGGCGACGCCGAGCACGACCATCGCCGCGACGTCCCGAACCACCAGCCGCTTCACGGCCCAACGGTCTGCTCCCAACGCCATCCGCACGCCGATCTCATTGGTGCGTCGCGCGACCTGAAAGGCGAGCAGGCCGTACAGTCCGATCGCCGCGACCGCGAGGGCGAGGCCTCCGAACAGTCCACTGATCGTGGCGAGCATCCGCTCGGTGAGGATCGTGCGCCCGATCGACGCCGCATAGGTGGTCGTCGAACGAACGCGCATCGCGGGATCGACGTCACGGACGCTGCGCTCGATGGCGGGTGCGAGGCGCGTGGGATCGCCATCCGTCACACGGACGGCGTACACGCCCATCGACGGCGCCGTCGCCGCCTGGTCGAACGGAATGTACAGCGTGGGCAGCGAGTCGTCCTCGCGGATCGTTTGGTACTTCACGTCCCGTACGACGCCGACGATCGCGAAGCTGTCCCTGAGGTAAGTCACGGTGACCCGACGTCCGATGGCGCGGGCGGCAACCGCCCGCGACAGTACCGCCGGCCCAGTCGCTCGCTCGCCCATGCCTTCCGCGCCCGTGATGAATCGTCGGACGAACTGCTCGTTCACGATGGCGACCCTGGGACCGTCGTGGGCGTCACGCCGATCGAACTCGCGGCCCGAGACCAGCGGGGTGCCGAGCGTCTCGAAGTACCGTGGCGCGACCATGTTGAAGCCGACCAGGTTCGACGGGCCGTCCGGCACTTCGTGCCCCTCCACACGCACGCCGAAGCGCATCAGGGCCCCCTCCGCAGGCAGCACCGATGCGGCACTCGAGGAGCGGACGCCGGGAAGCGCATCGAAGCGGTCAATGACGGCGGCCTGCAACGCTCGCGTCCGTTCCGGCGGATACGCCCGGCTGCTCCCAACCCTGACAATCAGCACGCCGTCGCGCTCGAAGCCTGGATCGACGGCGTAGAGGTTGACCAGCGTGCCTACGAACAAGGTGGCGCCCACGACGAGGACCATCGAGATGGCCAGTTGCGCGACGACAAGAGCACGGCCCGCGCGATACCCGCCGCGTGCGTGCGGAATCCTGAGCGGCGGACCAAGAGGCGCACGGGCCGCGTGGAGGACTGGCAGGAGCCCCGCCACCGCCGTGGCGCCCACGCTGATGACCACCGTGAACACAACAACCCGCCAGTCGGGCCCCACCGACAGCGCCAGCGCACGACTGTCGTCGAAGAGCGTCCACAGGCGGGGACTCACCCAGCTCGCCAGACACAGTCCGGTGGCGCCACCAAGTACGACGAGCACGAGCATCTCGGTGAGCACCTGTCGTGCGAGCCTCCCCGGCCCCGCGCCGATGGCGAGCCGGACGGAGGTCTCCCGCTGACGAGCGGTGGCTCGCGCCAGCATCAGGCCGGAGAGGTTCACGCACGCCAGGACGAGGATCAGGACGACGATGCCCGTCGACACCTTGAGCGCCTGGGTGTGGTGGTCGAGTGGGTTGATGCCGCCCGGGGCAGGCAACGCGTCGGCGCCCTGGCGCAGGAGGTCGTCCCGTGCATCGCCGCGAGCGAGGGCAGCCATCTGCTGGGGTAACGTCCTCTGCCATACCACGTCGACCTCGGCGTTCGCCCGCTCGATCGATGTCCCCGGCTTCAGTCGAGCCATCACGTCGAGCCAGTGCATTGCGACACCGTCCCGCAGTTGGGGCGGCGCCGCGTGCACGAGGGGCATCGTGACGTCAGGTGCGAACCCACGCTCGGCGCTGGTGAACCAGGGCGGGGTGACGCCCACGATCGTGACGACCGTGTCATCGACGGTGAACGTGTGCCCCAGCGCTCCGGGCGAGCGACCGAATCGTCTCAGCCAGTACGTATCGCTGATCACCGCCGCCGCCGGCGCCGCCGGGTCGTCGTCAATTGGCGCCAGCACGCGGCCCGCCGCTGCGCCGACGCCGAGCACGCTGTAGTACGCGCCGGACACCTGAGCGACCGTCACGAACTCCGTCTCGCCGTCCATGACGATGGCGCGCTCGTCGCGGCGAAAGGCGAACGCGCCCGACACCGTCGTCAGATGGTCACGAAAGAACTCGAACAGCGGGTACGACAGGCGGGATGGTCGTCCGTCAGCGTTCAGCCGTGCGATCTGCACGAGCTGGTGAGACTCGGGGACCGGCAGCGGGCGCAGCAACACCGCGTTGACGAGCGAAAAGATTGCGACGTTGGCGCCGATGCCGAGCGCCAGCAACGTGACCGCCGCGACCGTGAATCCGGAACTGCGGCGGAGCATCCGCAAGGCGTGCTTCAGATCGTGCCTGAAGTCGTCGAGCCAGCGGCCGCGTATGTCGCGCACGGCTTCCTCGATCTGCCGGGGATTCCCCAGTGCGAGAAGCGCACGCCGCTCGGCCTCACGCCGGTCCAGCCCCTCGGCCAGGTAGTCCTCGATGAGGCGGTCGCGATGGTAGCGAATCTCCTCGGCAATGCGCGGGTCCTGACGACCGAGCGGCATGGCTCACTCCGCAGTGCGCAGCACCGCGCTCACCGCGGCCGACAGTCGGTCCCACGAGGCGCGCTGCTCCTCGAGTTGCCTGCGGCCGACCCTGGTGAGGGTATAGAAGCGCGCGTCGCGTCCCGTCTCCGTCGCAGCCCACTCCGCTCGAATCCAGCCGCGCTTCTCGAGACGATGCAGCGCGGGATAGAGCGATCCCTGCTGCACCTGAAGCACCTCTCTGGACATCTGCCGGAGTCGCTGCGCGATGGCGTAGCCGTGGATGGGGCCAAGGGCCACCACCTTCAGGATGAGCACGTCGAGGGTGCCCTGGAGGAGGTCCGATCTGGCAGCCTGGGTGCGCATGCTATGACAATCTACATATACGGCCGCCGGGTTGTCAAAAGAACTGATCACTGTCGCTCGCCGACCGCCAGAGCATTCGGGACATACTGAGCCCATGTCGCGGTCGAGCTGGCCCGGGCTTGCAATCCTCACATGGGCTGTCTTGTGCTTCGGATGCCAGTCTCCGACACAGCCAGCCCCTGCCTCACCTGCCCCATCGTCACCGCTACCATTTCGGCAGGGACACTACTCGCTCACGCTCAGCGGCGCTGACGGCTGGGGTGTGGCCGACGGGCCGTCGCAGCCCGGCTGCGTGGGGCTCGGGAAGTCAGGGCTCG
>JBIQIB010000184.1:0-5154 GCA_044508265.1 Acidobacteriota bacterium | reverse complement strand
CGACCCTGACGACGTCGGCACGGGACTCGTGCAGGCGCCTCAGTCGTAGGAGACGGACGGCTCGGAGAAAGGACGGCTCGGAGAGCCGTCCCTACCAGCCCATGGTCTTGCCGCTCGTGAAGTCGCGGTTCCTGACGTCGAGCTTCACCTGCTCGAAC
Source organism: Acidobacteriota bacterium (assembly GCA_044508265.1). GTDB lineage: Bacteria > Acidobacteriota > Vicinamibacteria > Vicinamibacterales > Vicinamibacteraceae > JAEZDP01. The sequence continues at coordinate 4,996 of JBIQIB010000184.1, read as the reverse complement.
TCGTGCACGGCGTCGATGAGGTGATTGGCAAAGCGTCGGAACGCGATCTCGCCCTTGTAGGCCGCGCCGCGGAACGGGTTGCCCATGATGCCCGTGTCGGTGAACTCGTCGTGCTCGAACGGCATGTTGAAGTACTGGTAGCCCTGGAACTCGAGGTCGGGCATGCCGTCGCTCTTCTTCCACTGCTTCGTCATGTACTTCGGCGCGTGCGCGCGGTCCATCACGGCGCGGTCCATGCGCACGAGGTCGGGGTTGTGGCACAGGCACTGTGACGTCTCGAGCTCGCCGGCGTGCCAGCCGGGGGTCTCCTCGATCGGCCCTTCGAGCACGTCCCGGATCATGCCGAGGTACCGCTCCGCGTACGGCTTGTAGTACGCGACGAGTGCGCCCGTCTCGTTGCGCAGCTTCCGCAGCACCGGATCCACGACCTTCACGTTCGACCCGTGCCCGTTGACGAAGATGATCCGGTTGAAGCCGTGGTGGATCAGGCTGCGCCCGATGTCGTAGAGCAGGTTCAGGTACGTGTCGGCGCGCAGCGTGATCGTGCCTGCGCCGCTGCCCGGCGCCTTCATGTGCTGCGGGCTGTAGCCGAGCCACAGCGTCGGCGTGTACAGGATGCCGGCCTGCTCGCCCGCGCGGCGCGCGACCTCGAGCGACGTGATCGTGTCGCAGTACAGCGGCAGGTGCGGGCCGTGCTGCTCGAGCGAGGCCTTCGGCACCAGAATCGTGTCGCTGTACTTCAGGTACTCCTTGATGTCGACCGGCGTCAGGTCGCCCAGGCAGTAGGACGGGAACTTGAGCTTGTCGAGCGTCCGTCGCCGCGGCGCGTGCGCCTGATCCTGGTACGACGGCTTGACGTGGTGCTCCGGACCGCTGGCGCGCTGCGTCTCGTCGAACGCCCGGACACCGGCCGCGCCTGTCGAGGCGCCCGTGGCGCCGCCGCCACCGTAGTTGTCGACCTCGGGCGCCGCCGAGGCCTTTCGCGAGGCGGTCGTGGACTTCTTCGTTGTCCTGCTGGTGGTCGCGGCCTTCCTGCTGCCAGGTGCCTTACGTGTCGCCTTCGCCATTCGCTGATTCTCCTCGGGTGTGCCGGGACAGGATACAGGTGGCGGATCGGCTTGTCAGCAAATCGGCGGATCAGCTTGTCGGCTTGTCGGCTTGTCGGCGGATCGGCATGCTGGCTCGCTGACCCGCCGACTTGCTGGTGTGCCGACTAGCCGACCAGCTGATTCGCCGACCTGACGTACTCCCGGACGATCTCCGGCAGGCGATCGACGCGCAGCGGCTTGGACAGATGGCCGTCCATGCCGGCCTCGAGGCATCGCTCCGCATCGCCCTCGAGGCTGTGCGCCGTGAGCGCGAGGATGGGCACGCGGCGGCCGTCGCCGCACCGCCGCTCGTAATCGCGAATCGCGACGGTCGCCTCGATGCCCGACATGCGCGGCATCTGCACGTCCATCAGGACGATGTCCACAGGTGTCGTCGTGACGTACGCCACGGCCTCGGCGCCGTCGGCGACGACGGCGACCTCGTGCCCGGCGCGGCGCAGCGCCGCGACCGCGACGCGCTGGTTGACGAGGTTGTCTTCGGCGACGAGCACCCGGAGGGGCGGCTCCGCCGGCTCGGACGCCCGCGCCAGCCGCTCCGGAGCGTTGGCGTTCGCGGACGGTGGGCAGTCACACGCGCCCTCCCCTCGCGGCCAGCCGAAGCACGCCGTGAACGAGAACGTGGTCCCGACGCCGGGCGTGCTCTCGAGGCCGAGGCGGCCGCCCATCAGGGCGACCAGGCGGGTCGAGATCGAGAGCCCCAGCCCGGTGCCGCCGTACCTGCGCGTGGTGGAGCCGTCGGCCTGCGTGAACGGCTCGAACACCGCCTGCTGCTTCTCCGGCGGGATGCCGATGCCCGTGTCGCGCACGGCAAACCGCAGCACCACGGCGTCGGCGTCCCGGCGCGCGACCGAGACGGCGATCGTGACGTGGCCGGCGTCGGTGAACTTCACGGCGTTGTCGCCGAGGTTCAGCAGCACCTGCCGCAGTCGATCCGGGTCGCCGTAGAGGAACTCGGGGACGTCGGCGGCGACGTCCGCGGCGACGCGGACCGCCTTGCCTCGTGCCTTCACGCCGACGGTCGCCACGACGGCCTGCACGCTGCCGCGCAATCCGAAGTCGATGGGCGCGAGTTCGAGATGCCCGGCCTCCACCTTCGAGAAGTCGAGGATGTCGTTGATGACGCGCAGCAGCGTGGACGAGGAGTGGCGCACGACCTCGAGCTGCTCGCGATGATGCGGCGGCAGCGGGTCTGCGAGCACGAGGTCGGTCATGCCGATGATCCCGTTCATCGGCGTGCGGATCTCGTGGCTCATGTTGGCGAGGAACTGGCTCTTCGCGTGACTCGCCTCCTCGGCCCGCAGCTTGGCCTCGAGCAGGTCGCGCGTGCGCTCGTCCACGAGGCGCTGCAGCTCCCGCTGGCGGACGTGGAAGGTGCGCGTGCGCAGGCGCCAGGCGCCGGCCACGAGCGCGCCGGCAACCACGCCGCAGACGCCGAGGAACGCCCACGTCTCGTGGAAGTACGGGGTCACATACAGGCCGAGCGCGACAGGCCTGACCGAGCGGCGGCCCTCGCCGTCACGCGCGCGCACGAAGAAGCGCAGTTCGCCTGCCGGCAGGCTGGTGTAGTACGCCACCCGGCGGCTGCCCGCGCGCACCCAGCCGTCGTCAACGCCCACGAGCTGGTACTCGAAGGTCAGCCGGTGCGCTTCGGCCAGCGAGGGTGACGTGAAGTCGATGCTGACGTTACGCGCGTCGGAAGGGAGCTCGAGCCTGCCGCCGCCGAGCGGACCCGCGTGGACGGCGCTGTCGGGGCCGAGCACGACGCGTTCGATGAGGACCGGCGGGGGCTCGTTGTCGCCCGGGTGGCGCATGGGCTCGACCCAGGCGACGCCGCGCAGGGTGCCGAACCAGAAGCGGCCGTCGCTCGCGGCCAGCACGGGACCCTGCGATCCGCTGCTGCTCTGGTCGCTCGGCAGGCCGTCGAGCACGCGGTAGTGCACGGCCGCGACGCGCGGCAGGCGGCCGTCGGCGACGGCCGCCAGTTCGTCGCGCGCGACGCGGAAGACGCCGAGCGCGCTGGCCATCCACAGCCGGTGCGACTCGTCGATCAGGATGCCGGAGATGACTTCGTCGGGGAGGCCGACGTCGGCGCCGAAGCTCACGACCTGTCCGTCGCGGACGCGCGACAGCCCGGCGCGCGTGCCCACCCAGAGTGTGCCCTCGTCATCGGCCAGCAGCGAGAGGAGCTGGTTGTTCGCGAGGCCGTCGGCGACGGTGAGCACCTCGAAGGGGCCGTCCACGGGCCCATGCACCAGCCCGTCGCGGTTGGTGGCGACCCAGACGTGGCCGGGACGGTCCTCGACGATCCACCGGACACCGCTCGAGAACAGGTGCGGCTGCGGCGCGGCGCTGATGACGCCGTTCCGCATGCGGTCGAGGCCCGCGAAGGTACCAACGAGCAGCGAGTCATCCGCAAGGCATCGGACCGCCCAGACGCGCGACTCCGACAGGCCGTCCTCCCGGCCGTAGGTGGCCCATCCGCCGGCCGTGCGCCGCACCAGGCCGCTTTCGGTGCCCGCCCACAACGTGCCGTCCCGGCAGCTGTCCACCGACCAGACGCTGTTGCTCGGCAGTCCGCTGGCCGTGTCGTGCACCGTGATCTCGCCGCCGGCGATGCGGTTCAGGCCCGAGCCGTCGGTGCCCAGCCACACCGCGCCGCTCGTGTCCTCGTGCACCGCGAAGACCCGGCCGCCCGACAGGCCCTCCTCGGAGGTGATCGGCGTCAGCGTACCTTCACGCAGGCGCGTGAGCCCGCTGCCCAGCGTGCCCACCCACAGCGCGCCGTCCTGGTCCTCGTGCAGGCTCCACACCGAGTCGGCCTCGCGGCTCGCGTGGAGGGTGACGTGCTCGAACCGGCCGTTGCGGAGGCGCGACAGCCCCGCGGACGAGCCGATCCAGAGGACGCCGTCGCGATCCTCGAGCAGCGCCCAGATGCTCTCGGAAGGCAGTCCGTCGGCCATGCCGAGGCGCGTCGTCCTGCCGTCCTTCACGCGATACAGGCCGTCGGCGTACGTCCCGACCCAGAGCGCGCCTTCGTGGTCCTCGACGATCGGCCAGGCCGCGCTGTTGCGCAGCGCCGGCAGGCCGGGCGCGCCGACGACGCGGCCGTCCACGATGCGGCTCACGCCGCCGCCGTCGGTGCTGACCCACAGCGCGCCGTCGCGGCCCTCGGTGATGGCACGCACGTGGTCGTGAGCGAGCCCGTCACGCGTGCTGATGACGTCGAAGCCGCTCCCCGTCCAGCGCGCGAGGCCGCCGCCGAACGTGCCGGCCCACATGTCGCCGCGGCTGTCGCGGTAGAGCGCGAAGACGGCCGAGTGCGGCAGGCCGTCCGCCTCGCCGAGCCGCGTGAACGCGCCCTGCGACAGCAGGACGATGCCGCCGGCGTGGGTGCCGATCCACAACGTGCCGTCGCGGTCCTCGGCCAGCGCGCGGATGCTGTGGCTGGCGAGCGCGGGCGTGTTGTGGCGATCGAAGAGGACGAACCGGGCGCCGTCGAACCGGATCAGGCCCGACTGCGTGCCGATCCAGAGGTAGCCGTCGCTGGCGTGCAGGAGCGCCTGCACCGAGTTCTGCGGCAGGCCCTCGGCCGCCTGCCAGTTCTGCTGGACGTACTGCGAGATGGCCTTCGCAGGGTCGAGCGCGTACGCGTGGCCGGTCCCGAGAGACAGGAGGGCTGCAAGGCTGCACGGCCACGTCCGGAGGCGGCCACGCCAGGCTCCAGAGGTCCACACGACACGAAAGGCCGTCGCAAGGGTCATCGCGCCACCCGGTAATCGGCAGCAGGCGCCCTGTCTGCAGGCTCGGCCGGTCCCGGCGTGCGCAACGGCCGTCGCGTCTGCGACAATCCGGCGGCGTGCACGTACATCTCATCGACGGGACCTACG
>JBIQIB010000036.1:0-32429 GCA_044508265.1 Acidobacteriota bacterium | reverse complement strand
CGCTCGTCACGCCGCCCTCGAACGTCAGGCGTTCGATGCGCCGCGGCAACGTCGCTGCCGGCTCGGCGCCGGCGCCCTCGACCGTCACGAGGGCCTCCACGACCGTGATGTCGGGCAGCGCGAAGGTCGGACGCTGCGCACCGGGCCGCGACGGGGCCCGCGGCCTGAGCAGGCGGCCGAGGTTCCATCCGGTCGGCGTGCGGATTGCGCGCACCACCGGGCGCTCGACGTGCAGCCGCCCGATCACCCGTCCGTCCGACAGCAGCTCGTTCAGCCCGTAGCTCACCTCCACACGGTCGATGCTGACGACCGGCGCGCCCTGCTGCACGATCGACACGTCGCTCAGTGCGATGCCGGTGAGGAGGGTGCCGTCGATGCGGCCGATGATCAGCTGTCCGTCGATGGCGCGCTCGGCCTGCCGCATCGCGGTGCGCCGCAGCCATTCGCGGAACCAGGGCGTCTGCGAGACGACGAGCGCCGCGACGACGAGCGTCACGACGGCGAGCGTGAGGAGCTTCAGGACGCGGAGCAGGCGGCGTGTCAGGGCCATCGCGGGTCAGAACGCCTGTCCGATGCTGAAGTGGATGCGCCAGCGCCGCGGCTGCGGTTCGCCGTCCACCAGCAGGCCCTCGATCGGGTTGAGCTGGTACCCCAGGTCGAACCTGATGGGGCCGATGGGCGTGGTGTAGCGCAGGCCGCTGCCGAGCGAGTACCGGAGGTCGTCGAGGTGCAGTTCGAAGCTGTCGCGCCAGGCGTTGCCTGCGTCGAGGAAGAAGACGGTGCCGAAGTTGCCGGCGAGCGGGAGGCGCGCTTCGAGCGACGACTCGAGCAGCGAGTGCCCGCCGATGGGCAGGCCCGATCCGCTCAGCGGGCTCACCTGGAAGCGGCCCCACCCCCGCAGGCTCGTCGCACCGCCCAGGAAGTAGCGCTTGAAGAACGGGACGTCCGGCTCCAGCTGGCCCGACGCGTCTATCGTGGCCAGACGCAGCCGTCCGGCCATCACCAGGCGGCCGAACAGCGTGGCGTACAGCCGCCCCTCGCCGGAGTACTCGCGATAGTTGAAGTCGCCCGGCAGCCACTGGCCGGCCTGCTCCACGTGGGCCCGCACCAGGTAGCCCTGCCGCGCGTCGATCAGGTTCGCCGTGGTGTTGCGCTGGAGGTCGAACCCGAGCGCGACGAGCGTCCCGTTCCCCACACCGCGCGTCGGGTCGAGGCCGAGCGCGATGAGCTCGTCGCGAAACGACAGGTCCTGCAGCGCCGCGTCCGAGATCGTGTAGTCCTCGTACTCGTTGACGAACGTCATCGAGACGGTCGTGAGCGCCTGGCGTCGGGTGATCGGATCACTGCGCGACAGCTCGCGCGCCAGCGTGACGCGCCCGCCGCTCGTCAGCAGCGAGTACGCCGGTTCGTCCGCGTACCAGTACTGCAGCGAACTGCTCATGGAGATGCCGCGCCGGAAGAGCGACGGCTCCTCGAAGCCGACGCGGGCGCCGCGATCGAGCGCCGACCATTTCGTCTGGAGCTGCGCCGTCCGCGCGCCGCCGAACACGTTCAGGTGCCGCAGCGTCGCCATCACGCGCCCGCGCTCCTCGCTGCCGAAGCCGGGGGCCAGCGACACGCGTCGTGGCCGTCCCTGCGTGAGCGTGACGTCGATGGGCACCGTCTCATCGCCATGATGGCCGGGCGTCGGGCTGATCGTCACGAACTGGAAGATCTCGCGGTTGTAGAGACGCCTCTGGCTCTCGAGCAGCTTCGACAGCCTGAACACCTCGCCTTCGCGGAACGCGAGCAGCGACCTCACGCGTCCCTCGCTCACCGACCCGTTGCCACGCACCGTGACGGGCCCGAAGGTGGTCCGCGGCCCCGGATCGGCCACGATCGCCATGGCAACGGTGCCCGGGGTGCTGCCGTCGCCTTCGAGGATGTCTACCGAGGCGTGGGCGAAGCCGCGCTCCTGGAGGACGGCCACCGTCGCTGCGCGGGTCTCGCGCACCTGTCCCTGCTGCCGGCGCTCGCCCGCCGTGAGGCGCACGCGTTCCTCGACGGCGGCGTAGTCCTCGTCGTCGAGCACGCCGAAGCCGTACAGCGCGACGCGTTCCACGAGCACCGGTGGCCCCGGGTCGACGTGTACCGTCAGGCGCACGCCGTCTGGCGCCTGCGGACGGATCTCGACGTGCGTCACACGGGCCTGCGGAAAACCGTGGTCCGACAGGTAGGCGACGACCCGATACAGATCCTGCTGGAATGCTTCGCGGCTGAAGGGATGATCACGGCCGACGATGGGAAGGCGGCTGCTGATGCGGGTGCTGAGGACGCGCTTCAGCGCGTCGACGTCGATCTCGTCTGCGCCGACGATGTCGAGGCTGCGGACGTAGCGGGCAGCCGGTTCGTCGGTGGTCTGCCCGTGCACCGCGCCGCCGGCGAGCGCGACGAGCGCCACGAGGGACGCCACGAACCGGCACGGGCGGAGTGCAGAGGCCACCGGGTCATCTTGCCTTTGTCGATGATCCTTCACAAGGCGAGAGGAAGCGCCCGCCCCGGGGCCGGCAGGAAGTGCCGGCGGCGGGCCGCACGGGCCCGCCACCGGTCAAAGGGTGGTTACCGGTCAGTCGGCCTGGTTGGTCGACCCGCCCGGCGTCACCTGCGTCTCGGTCGCGCCCTCCGGGAGGCGTCCGCGCCCCCCGCGGCTCGCCTGGCCGCCCTTGCGACCGGCAGCCCGCGCCTCTTCGGACGTCCACTCGTGCGCCGTGCCCTTCGAGTGGGCCGCACGCCCGCCCTTGCTGGCGATTTCGCGCTGCTTTTCCGGCGACATCGATGCAAAGCCGCGGCGCTCCTTGCGGCGGGGCTGCTCGGCGCCGGTCATGGACGTGGGGTTCATGGGGTCGTTGTTGCTCACGGACACCTCCCTGGGTATGTCGCGGCCCACCAGTGGCGGCAGGCCGAACGAGCTCGATAACAGTCGGGTATGACCGGTTACAACAAACGTGCCAGCTGGACGGCACGAACGTGCGGGAGCCGCCGAGACGCCCCCGGCCCACCCGGGTACGACGCGGTAATCGCACTGACGACCCTGGTGATCGCCGGGGGTGTCCGTTTGAAGGACGGAAAAGGTTACACGGTCGAGCGGTCGGGCATCCGGCCCGGCACGAAGAATCCCGCCGCGAGCGCCAGCACCGATACCGACGCGCCGAGGACGAACGCGCGGCGGATGCCGAGTTCGAGGGCCGCGGGGTCGTCCATCCCGGAGGGCAGCGCCGCCGCGACGATCGCGCCCATCACGGCCACGCCGATCGCCCCGCCGATGCTGCGGGCAAACGCCGCAAGTGACGTCGCCACACCGAGTTGGCTCTTCGGTACCGAGCCCTGCGCCGCCAGCAGCAGCGACAGCATCGTCATGCCCATGCCCACACCCATCAGCCCGAGGTCGATGTACATGCGCCACAGCGGCGTGGCCCGCCGGACGAACAACAGGCCGAAGAACCCGAGCGTCACGCAGGTGAGGCCGGTCAGGATGAAGGGCCGGTGGCCGACGCGCGGCAGCAGCCGTCCGGTGACGACGGACATCAGCACCCACCCGAGAAGGAGCGGCGTCAGGACGCCGCCGGCCTCCGCCGCGGACCGTTCCATGGCGCCCTGCACGAACAGCGGGACGAACGTAAGTGCACCGAAGATACCGATACCGAGCAACATGTTGCTCAAGGTCGTCACTGCGACGAACCTGTTGGCCAGGACGTCGAGCGGGAGGATCGGCTCCCGCACCCGCCGCTGCGACCGCACGAATTGCAGGCCGAGGATTACCGCGAGCCCATAGAGCACCTGCACGACCGAACGCGGCAGGCCATCGTCCACAGACGACTGGTTCAGCGCCAGCATCAGCGCCGTCACGGCGGCCATCAGCAGGATGGCCCCCATGTAGTCGACGCGCGGGCGGCTCTCGCGCGGCGTCTCGGTGAGATTGCGGCCCACGAGCAGGCCGGCGACGAGCCCGAAGGGCACGTTGATGAAGAACACCCACCGCCAGGACAGCCCCTGGGTGATCACCGCGCCGGCGAGCGGCCCGAGGATCGAGGCCACGCCCCACACGCCGGCAAACAGCGCCTGCGCTCGCGCACGCTCCTCGAACGAGAAGATCTCGCCGAGGATCGTCATGCCGAGCGGCAGCAGGCCGCCGGCGCCGATGCCCTGCAGCGCGCGGTAGAGAATCAGCTCCTCCATCGACCGCGCCACCCCGCTCAGGATCGAGCCCACCAGGAAGATGACGATGGCCGCCGAGTAGAACCGGCGGCGGCCGTAGATGTCCGACAGGCGGCCCCAGATCGGCGTCGTGACGGTGGAGGTGAGGAGGTAGGCCGAGAACACCCAGCTGTAGTGCGCCAGCCCCCCCAGTTGCTCGACGACCGTCGGCATGGCGGTGGCGACGATGGTCGCCTCGATGGCGCCGAGGAAGCTGCCCCCTAGGACGCCGAGGGTGACCAGCGCACGGCGGGAACGACGGATACGGTCTACGGTCCACATACGGGGGGTGATGGGGTGGCTCGCATGCGCGAGCGGAAACCACCAGCGTATCACCTGTGATCTGACGAGGACTGGAGGAAAGGAGGAGGGAAGGAATGGAGGAACAGGAGTGGAGGAACGGAGGAGCAGAGGATTGGAGGATGAGGAAGGGAGGAAGGAGGAACGAGCGTCGCGGTACGGGGCCGCGATGGACCGTGTCTTGCTCGCATGAGCTGGCATGGACAAGCGGCGGCAGGATCTCGGACTCCGCACCCGGCAGTATTCGGTCCGACTGCTGAAGTACGCGCGGGAACTCCGCGCATCCGCTTTGGTGCCCGTCCGGACCGTCGAGCAACTCGCCGCGGCGGGAACGGCTATCGGCGCCAATCTGAGCGAAACAGGCGCGAGATCGCTGTCGCGGCGACAGATGACGCACTGCTACTCGCTCGCGCTGCGTGAAGCGAGAGAAGCGCTCTACTGGCTCGACGTCCTGGGTGAGGCAGCCCAGCCCGAGCCGCCCGACGGCCCTTGGCTGCGGCAGGAAACGAACGAATTCATCGCCATCCTCACCGTCTCGGTGCGCAACCTGCGTTTCCCTGGTCGTCTACCGTAGGTTCCATCATCCTCTGCGCGTCCTCCGTTCCTCCGTCCCTTCGCTCCTCTTCCTCCGTTCCTCTGTTCCTCTTCCTCCGCTCCTGTTCCTCCATTCCTTCGCTCCTCCATTCCTCCGCTCCTGTTCCTCCATTCCTCCCCCCTCCTTTCCTCCCCTCCTCCTTCCCACGTCTCCTTTGTGTACGATCAGCCAATGAAGACCGTGCATTGCGTCAAGCTGGGTCGCGAGCTTCCCGCGCTCGAGGAAGCGCCCTGGCCCGGCCCGCTGGGTCAGCGCATCCTCGAGAACGTCTCGGCGGAGGCCTGGGCCATGTGGGAAGAGCAGATGAAGATGATCCTGAACGAGTACCGCCTGATGCCGTGGCAGAAGGAGGCGCAGGAGCTCGTCGCGAAGCACATGGAGCAGTACTTCTTCGGGCAGAACGCCGCTCCGCCGCCCGGTTTCGTTCCCGAATAGCGGGGGTCAGGTCTCGCGGCGGCGCCGTTGCGGGGTCAGGTCCCGAGACTGCGGGATGGTGGGGTCAGGTCTCGTGATCTGAACGTGGCGGAAACTGCCATCCATCCCGTAGGCGTCGAGTCCGTCGCCCACCGCGTGCCGGACGACGAGGTCGGCCAGCGTCAACGGCTCGAGTGACGGCCCGGTGATGGCGAGCACGGTGCTGGCGGGGATATCGAGCGAGCCAGGCGCGACGTCCACCAGACAGGCCCTGCCCTCGACGGTCACCGCGCGCGCGAGCACCGGGCCCTGCGTCAACCCCAGCGCCAGGCAGCCATGCGCGACCAGGCCCGCCAGGTGCGCCTGCGCGCCGCGCTCGAGCGTCGAGGGCGTCGACAGCACGCTGATGCCCTCCGCCGGCTGCGGCGTGCGGGCGTCTGCCGCGTCCACGTCCACGTCCACGACCCCGACGACGCGCAGCGCACCCGCGTCGAGCAATCCGACGACCAGCCACGACGGCCCGCCGCGCCAGGCGGCTTCCACGACGAGCCGCTCGGGCTCGGCGGGGGCGTCGGCGCGCCACGACGCCGCGAGCGCCTGCAGATCGTCGGGCCCGTGCGCCAGCGCGACCTGACCTCCCGGCAGCGCCGTCACCGTCCACGGGGTCCGCAGCCCGGACAGGCGCTCGAGCCCGTCGCCCGTCGCGGCGTCGACTGCCGCAAAGCGGGGCACCGACATGCCCGTGGCCGTCAGGCGCCCGAGCAGGTGCAACCGGTCGCCGGCGCGCGCCACCGCCTCCGGATCGTGCCAGGACACGCCGTGTCGTCGCGCCATCTCCGCCGCCAGCGGGGCGGCTGCTGCGCCGACGGCGACCACGCCGCCGACGCGCGTGCCGTCGGGCAGCGTGTCGTCGCGCGACGTCACCACATGTGCCGCGAGCCCACGCCGGGCCGCGGCCTCGGGATACGGCGCCACGCGCGGGTCAGCGGCATCCGTCGCGCACACGAGCACGGTCGTCATCGGCGCGAGTCTACCAGCGGCCTGGACTACACTTGGCAGGTTTGTCACGCGACATGACGGCCGACCACGCATCCACCCGACCCCCTCGCGTCCTCGTCACCGGGGGTTCCGGCTTCCTCGGGATCAACCTCCTGCGCTACCTGCATGCGCGCGGCTACGCCGTCGCATCGCTCGACATCGCGGAGTTCACCTACCCCGACATGCAGCCCCACTGCGACGTCGTCCTGGGTGACATCCGCCGCGCGGAGGACGTCGAGCGGGCCATAGCGGGCGCCGACTTCGTCGTCCATTGCGCCGCGGCCCTGCCGCTCTATTCGCCCGAGGACATCCACACGACCGACGTCGTCGGCACGCGGATGATGCTCGACGCCGCGCGGCGCCACGGCGTGCAGCGCTTCGTGCACATCTCCTCGACCGCGGTCTACGGCATCCCCGATCACCATCCGCTGCGCGAGGACGACCGCCTCGAGGGCGTCGGCCCGTATGGCGTCGCCAAGGTGGAGGCGGAGGCCGTCGCGCTCGAGTTCCGCGCCGCCGGCATGGTCGTGCCCATCCTGCGTCCGAAGTCGTTCATCGGCCCGGAGCGGCTCGGCGTCTTCGCGCTGCTCTACGACTGGGCACTCGACGGCCGGCACTTCCCGATGATCGGCAACGGCCGCAACCGCTATCAGCTGCTCGACGTCGAGGACCTGTGCGAGGCGATCTCCCGCTGCCTGACGCTGCCCGAGGCGGCCGTCAACGACACGTTCAACATCGGCGCGAAGGAGTTCCTCACGATGCGCGAGGACTACCAGGCGGTGCTCGATCACGCCGGCAGGGGACGACGCATCATCGGCTTCCCTGCCGCGCCGGCCATCTGGGGCCTGCGCCTGCTCGAGGCCCTCGGCGTGTCGCCGCTGTACAAGTGGGTGTACGAGACGGCGTCGAAGGACTCGTTCGTCGCCATCGACAAGGCGGAGCGTCAACTGGGCTTCACGCCGCGGTTCTCGAACCGCGACGCGCTGCTTCGCAACTTCGAGTGGTACATTGCCCACCGTGATCAATTCAGGGACGCGTCGGGCGTCTCGCACCGCGTGCCCTGGAAGCAGGGCGCGCTCGGCGTGCTGAAGCGCTTCTTCTGACGCTGCGGACCCGGCTCCCGATTTCGCTCAAACGAAACCATGCCAAAGCTGACCATCGAGAATGTCGGCACGTTCGACGTGCCGCACGGCAAGCGACTCGTCCTGGCCATCGAAGAGGCCGGTGTCGACATCCTGCACGCATGCGGCGGCAACGCGCGGTGCACCACCTGCCGCGTGGAGTTCATCGCCGGCGAGCCGGAGCGCATGACCGAGGCCGAACAGCAGAAGCTGGCCGAACGCCAGCTCACAGGCGTCCGCCTGTCGTGTCAGATCGCCTGCACCCACGACATGACCGTCCGCGCGATCAGCCGCCTGGAAGGCTCCGGCCGCGCTGATGCCGGCAGCACGCCGGCGGAGGAGATTACCCCCGAACCCACGTGGGTCAACGCGTAAGCGTCAGGCATCAAGCACCAGCCATCAGGCATGAGGCATTAAGCATGAGGCATGAGGCATGAGGCATGAGGCATGAGGCATTAGGCATGAGGCATTAGGCATTAGTTAATGCTCCCCATCAGCCGGCGCATCGGCTTCGTGAGCAGCCACAGCGCGAAGCCGAACGCGATCCCCAGCGCGCCGACGATGCCGAAGAGCGACGAGAGCGGCACCTCGCCGTAAAACGCGGCGAGGCGGCCGCCGATGTAGTTGCCCACCGACGAGGCCAGGAACCAGACGCCCATCATCAGGCCGACGATGCGCGCAGGGGCGAGCTTCGTCATCACGCTGAGCCCGACCGGGCTCAGGCACAGCTCGCCCGTCGTGTGCAGCAGGTAGGTGACCGCCAGCCAGGCGGGGCTGACGCGGATCCCCTGAGCCGACAGCGTCGCCGCGACGATGAGGATGGCGAAGCCGGCGCCGACCTGGATCAGCCCCAGCGCGAACTTGACCGTGCTCGACGGCTCGCGCGGGCCGAGCCACACCCACAGCCACGCGAACACCGGCGCCAGCAGGATGATGTAGAGCGAGTTCAGCGACTGAAAGTAGCTCGACGGGAAGTCGATGCCGAACAGCGTCGTGTCCGTCGCGCGCTCGGCAAACAGGTTCAGCGTGGATCCGGCCTGCTCGAACAGCGACCAGAACAGCGACGCCGCGACGAAGAAGACACCGATCGCATAGAGCCGGTTGCGCTCGGCGGGCGTCCATTCGGCCACGAAGTACAGCCAGCCGAAGAACACGACGACGAGCGCGAGCAGCACGTAGCCTGCCACGTCGGCCACCGTCACCGGATCGATCGTCCACCAGCCCGCGAGCCCGCCGCCTGCGACGAGCGCAACGGCAACGACGAAGGCCCCGACGATGGCCAGCGTCCGCGACCGCAGCGTCGCCGCCGCCGCAGGTGATGCCGCCGGCGCCGGCAGCCGCCCGGCATCACCCAGGTACTTGCGCCCGAACTGGTACTGGATCAGCCCGACGGCCATGCCGATGCCTGCCGCGCCGAAGCCCCAGTGCCAGTCGACCCGCTGCCCGAGGTAGCCGCAGACGAGCGGCGCCGTGAACCCGCCGATGTTGATCCCCATGTAGAAGATCGAGAACCCGGCGTCGCGCCGCACGTCGTCGGGCGCGTAGATCTGCCCGACGATGGCGCTGACGTTCGGCTTGAGGAGGCCCGTGCCCAGCACGATCAGCAGCAGGCCGAAGTAGAACGTCCCGATGTGCGGCAGCGCCATGCTGAAGTGGCCGCACATGATCAGGATGCCGCCCCACAGCACCGCCGCCTGCTGTCCGATCAGCCTGTCGGCGACCCAGCCGCCCGGCAGGCTCATCATGTAGACCATCGAGGTATAGAGGCCGTAGACGGCACCCGCGGTGCCGGTGTCGTACCCGAGGCCGCCCGTCGCCGGCGCCGCGGTCATGAAGAGGATCAGGATGGCGCGCATCCCGTAGTAACTGAAGCGTTCCCACAGCTCCGTGAAGAAGAGCGTGGAAAGGCCGCGCGGGTGGCCGAAGAAGCCCTGATCATGGGTCGGCATGCCCGACACAAATAGCACAGGTCGGCGTCCTACAATGGCCGGATGCCTCCTCCTCCGGCCGCGACAGACGCGCAGCGTCCGCTCAGGCGCGACATCCGGCTGCTCGGCGAGCTCCTCGGGCAGGTGATCCTCGAGCAGGAGGGACAGGCGCTCTACGACATCGAGGAACAGGTGCGCCAGACGTCGCGCCAGGGCGATTTCGCCGGCGTGCGGCGCATCGTCTCGGGCCTGCCGCTCGACGACCAGGCACGGCTCGTGCGGGCGTTCTCGATGTACTTCCAGCTCGTGAACCTCGCCGAGCAGCACCATCGGATCCGCCGGCGCCGCCAGTACGCCGTGGAGCAGCGCGTGCCGGCCGAGTCGCTCGACGCCGCCTTCCAGCGCCTGCGCGCGGCTGGCGTGGACGACGCGGCGATCGCCGGCGCCGCGCGGGGGGTGTCGCTGGAGCTCGTGCTGACCGCGCATCCCACCGAGGCGACGAGAAGGACGGTGCTGACGGCGCAGCTCGGCGTGAGCGAGCTGCTGCATCAACTCGACGACCCCCAGTTGTCCCCCGCGGGACGACGCGACGTCGAGGATGCCCTCGCCGAGCTCATCACCACGCTGTGGCAGACCGACGAGACGCGCGCGAAGCGTCCGCGCGTGGTGGACGAGATCCGGCACGGACTGTGGTTCTTCGAGCAGAGCCTCTTCGACGTGGCGCCCGCGCTCGTCGGCGACTATCGCCGATGGCTGCCCGAGGCGCCTTTGCCCATCCGGTTCGGCTCGTGGATCGGCGGGGACCAGGACGGCAACCCCAACACCGGCCCCGACACGCTGGCCGGGGCCGTCGACCGCGCACGACGCCTCGTCCTCGGGCGTTACATCGACGAGGTGCGCGATCTGGCCCGCACCCTCGGCGTGTCGAGTTCCGTCGTGGACGTCGACGAGGCCGTCGTCGCCTCGACCGAAGCCGACGCCGCGGCGATGCCGCAGGTGGATGCCGACATCGGCACGTCGCTCGACGAGGAGCCGTACCGGCGCAAGCTGTGGATGATGTGGCACCGTCTGCGGCGCACGCTGGAGGGTGACGGGCCGCATGCGTACGCATCCGCTGACGAGTTCCGTGCCGATCTCGACCTGCTCGATCGCAGCCTGCGCGCGCACCGCGGCGATCGCATCGCCAGCGGCCGCCTGGCCGCGCTGCGCCGGCGCGTCGAGATCTTCGGCTTCCACGTCGCCAAGGTGGACGTCCGCGTGCACGTCCGCGATCTCGCGCAGGGCGCCGACCGCATCCGCGCGACGCTCGCGACGGTGGCGGAGCTGCAGGCCCGTCACGGCCCGGGCGTGTGCGACACGCTCGTGCTCTCGGGCACGACCGGCACGGAAGCCGTGCTGCGCGCGCTCGAGCTGACGGGCGAGGCCGGCGTGCCCATGTCGATCGTGCCGCTCTTCGAGACCATCGAGGACCTGCAGCACGCCGGGGCCATCATGGAGGCGCTGATGGCGCAGCCCGCGTTCGCCTCGCGTCTCGAGGCGCGAGGGCGGCGCATCGAGGTGATGGTCGGCTACTCCGACTCGGCCAAGGACGGCGGGTATCTGTCCGCGCAGTGGGAGATCTATCGCGCCCAGGAAGACCTTGCCGCCGTCGCCGCGCGCCACGGCGTCGAGCTGACCATCTTCCATGGGCGCGGCGGCTCCACCGGCCGCGGCGGCGGCCCGACACACGCCGCCATCCTCGCGCAGCCGGCGGGCCATCCGCCCGGGCGCCTCAAGCTCACCGAGCAGGGCGAGACGATCTCGTTCAAGTACGGGCTGCCGGGACTCGCCTATCGCAACCTCGAGGCCGCGCTGTCGGCGACGCTCCTGTCGGCCTTCCCCGACGTGACGGGCTCACGCGCACCGGAGTACGGCCGCGTGCTGATTCGCGAGGCGGCGGCGCGCGCCGAAGAGGTGTACCGGGCGCTGGTGTGGCAGACGCCGTCGTTTGTCGACTTCTTCCGGGCGTTCACGCCCGTGGACGAACTGTCGCTGCTCGAGATCGGATCGCGTCCGGCACGGCGGCCCGCCGCCGACGCGGAGTACCTCGGATCGCTCCGTGCGATCCCGTGGGTCTTCGCGTGGACGCAGAACCGCACGCTGCTGCCGGCCTGGTACGGCTGCGGCAGCGGCCTGGCGCCGATCGCCGAGACGCCGGACGGGCTCGACACGCTGCGCCGGCTGTATCGCGAGTGGCCCTTCTTCAGGACGATCGTCGAGAACCTCGAGATGACGCTCGCGAAGACGAGCCTCGACATCGCGCGCAGCTACCTGCCGCTCGTGCCCGACGAGGCCGAGCCCGCGGCGCATTTCGCGCGCATCGAAGAGGAACACGCCCGCACCACCAGCCTCGTGCTCGACATCGTCGAGGCGAAGGCGCTGCTCGATCGGCATCCCGTCGTGCAGCGGACCATCCACCTGCGCAACCCGTACGTGAACCCGATCAACGCCGTGCAGGTGGAGTTGCTGCGGCGCTATCGCGCCGGCGACGAGCACGCGGCGCGGCCCCTGGTACGCACGATTGCGGGCATCAGCGCGGGCCTGCGCAACTCGGGCTGATTTCACGTGAGCGAGGCGACGCTCTGGTGTGCGCCTTCCGTGTGCATGCTGCGGGATGCTTACGCATCCGCTAGTGTCGAGCTGGCGCGGTTTCCGCGCAATCCGGAGCGTTGACAGCCGAGAACCGCGAGCGTAGAGTCGTGCCAAATTCACGCCCGCCAACTCCTACGCGGCAGTCTTCCGCGTCGCAGCAGCGGTGCGAGCGGCTACAACCGACGCACGTTCATCGAGGTGCACATGACGTTCTCCCCACGTTCACGGCGCCAGCTCCTGCTGTCCCTGCTATTCGCTTCCCTGCTCTGCCTGCCGCCTGGATGGGCCGCAGCGCAGGCCATCTATGGCACGGTCACCGGCCAGGTCACCGACACGTCCGGCGCTGCGATTCCGGGCGCCACAGTCGTCATCACGAACGAGAGCACCGGCCTGACGCTGGATGCGGTGACGGACGAGACCGGCACGTATACGGTCCGCAACGTCACCGCGGGGCCGTACACCCTGCGCGCGACGCTCCAGGGGTTCAAGGAGTACGTGCAGACCGGCATCCCGGTGACGCCCGGCGGCATCGTGCGCGTCAACGGACGGCTCGAAGTCGGCGCGCTCTCCGAGACGGTGACGGTGACGACGGAGGCGGCGCTCCTCAAGACCGACAAGGCCGACGTGAGCGTCGACCTGCGGCCCGAGGACGTCGTCAACATGCCGCTGAACCAGTACCGGAACTACCAGGCGCTCATGAACCTGGTGCCCGGGGCGACGCCCCCGGCGTTCCAGAACGCGCAGACCGACACCCCTGGGCGCGCCCTCACGACCAACGTCAACGGCACGTCCCGCAACACGAACACCACGCGCATCGACGGTGCCGCCTCCATCAACGTCTGGCTGCCCCATCACGCCGGCTACATCGCACCGGCCGAGACGATCGAGAACGTCAACATCTCGACCAACAGCTTCGACGCGTCGCAGGGCATGACGGGTGGCGCGGCGATGTCGGTGGCGACCAAGTCGGGCACCAACACGCTTCGGGGCTCGGCGTTCTTCTTCCGGCAGGGCGACGAGACGAATGCGCGGCCCGGCTATTTCGACCCCGACAAGCTGGACGCGAGCACCACCATCCTTGGCGGAACGGTTGGCGGACCGATCAAGCGGAACAGCCTGTTCTACTTCGCCGCGTGGGAGCGGAACGCGGAGCGGCGCAGCCGGTTCGACCAGTACACCGTCCCCACGGAAGCCATGCGCCGCGGTGACTTCAGCGAGGTGCTGGCCCTCAACCCCAACTTCCGCATCTACGACCCGGCCACGGGCAACCCGACGACGGGTGCCGGCCGTGACGCATTCCCGGGAGCCGTCATTCCGGCCGATCGCATCAGCCCGATCGCCCAGCAGATCGCCGAGGCCTACCCGCTGCCGAACAACCCCGGCACCAACAACGGGCTGCAGAACAACCTCTTCGTGGGCCGCTTCCCGAAGGCAGACCGCGACAACTACGACGGCAAGGTGAACTGGAACCGCACGAGCGCCCACCAGATCTGGGCCAAGTTCTCGATGATGGACGCCGAGGTGCTCGACCTGTTCTACCTGCCGTTCGAGGAGGCTGGCGGCGGCGACACGCAGGTGTACCTCGGTACGGTGGGCCAGACCTGGACGCTCAGCCCGACGCTGATCCTCGATGGCAACGTCGGCTTCAACGTGATGACGCACCAGTCGCAGGGGCCGGACTACGGCACCAGCTACGGGCTCGACGTGTTCGGCATCCCCGGCACCAACACCGCCGGCCTGACGGGCAACAGCGCCGAGAACCCGGAGCGCCACAGCGGCATGCCGCAGTTCAACACCGGCCTCGGCACGCTCGGCAACAACTCCACGTGGACGCCTGTGTGGCGCGACGAGCGCTCGTACACGGCGTCGATCAACCTCACGAAGGTGGCCGGACGTCACGAGCTGCGGACGGGCTTCGACTTCGTCCGGCTGACGCTGGACCACTGGCAGCCCGAAGTGGGCAACCCGCGCGGCGCGCTCACCTTCGGCGGCGGCGCCACGGGCATCCCCGGGTATGCGGGCGTCGGCGGCTGGAACGCATTCGCGGGGATGATGCTGGGCAACCTGAGCGAGTTCGGCAAGAGCGTCCAGTTCGAGGAGCTCGCGGGGCGCGAGAACCAGTTCGGGTTCTACGTCTCGGATCGCTGGCAGGTCAACGAGAAGCTCACGCTCAACCTGGGCCTGCGCTACGAGAACTACCCGCTCATGACGCGTGACGGCCGGGGTCTCGAAGTGCTCGACCTCGATACCTTCAACGTCCGGCTCGGCGGCCTCGGCGGCAACCCGAAGGACCTGGGCATCAAGACGAGCAACACGTTGTTCGCGCCGCGCGTCGGCGTCGCCTACCGCTTGAACGACGACACGGTCTTCCGTGCGGGCTACGGCCGCACGTTCAATCCACTGCCGTGGTCACGGCCGATGCGCGGTCGCTACCCGGCGACCATCGCCTACTCCGACGCCGGTATCAATGGCTTCATCCCCTACGGCGAGCTTGCCCAGGGCATTCCCGGCGCGCCGGATCCCGACATCCAGAGCGGCAACATCCTCCTGCCGCGCGGCGTCGTGATGAACTGGCCCGACCCTGACAATTCGGAGCGTGGGTCCATCCATTCGTGGAACGTCTTCGTCGAGCGACGGCTGCCGCTCGACCTGGCGCTCAGCGCGGGCTACGTGGGGACGGCGACACGCGACGGCTACGCAATCTGGAACCTCAACTACGCGGAGCGCGGCGGCAACGCGGCGCGCGTGTACTTCGATCAGGCAGGTACCGCCTCCATCAACGAGTTCGCGTCGTTCGCCGTGTCGAACTACCACTCGCTGCAGATGGCGCTGAATCGACCGTTCAAGAACGGCCTCATGCTCAAGGGCGCCTACACCTTCAGCAAGGCCCTCAACGAGACCGACGACGAGGCCGGCGCACTGGCGTGGAACCAGCCGTCGCAGCTGGGCCGCAACTATGCATACGCGGGCTACGACCGTCCGCACATGCTGCAGCTCGGCTTCGTGTACGAGCTCCCCTGGGGACGCGAGTCGAACGGCGCGCTGGCCCAGATCATCAAGAACTGGCAGATCAACGGCATCGGCGCGTGGCTCTCGGGCACGCCGTTCTCGGTGGGCGGCGACAACGGCCTGCTGCAGCAGCAGGGCGGCCTCCAGACCGCCAACGTCCAGGGCGAGCCGAGCGGCGGCTTCGGTGAGGCCGGCCCCGACGAGCAGTGGTACGACCCGTCGCTCTTCAGCCAGCCGGGCAACGCCTGGGGCAACAGCGGCCGCAACGCGTTCCGCGGCCCGAGCAACTGGAACCTCGACTTCTCGGTGTTCCGGTCGTTCCCGATCGGCAGCCGCCGGCTCGAGGTGCGCGCCGAATCGCAGAACGTGTTCAACCACGCGCAGTGGGGCAACCCGGTCACCGGGCTGACCGACCCCAACTTCATGCGCATCCGCTCGCTGGCTCGTGCGCCGCGCACGATTCAGCTGGGCGTCCGCTTCCAGTTCTGACAAAGAGGGAGGGGTGGCTCTCCGAGCCGCCCCCCCGACCGTCGCTGCGATTCCCTGACTTTCCTGGATCATCGCGACGAGGTGTGAGGACGGCTCGGCGAGCCGTCCCTGCCTTGTCCATGTGTGAGGTTCGTTCATGACGCGTTCGTTTCGTCTTACCGGAGTCATCCTGATGCTCGCCGCAGCGGTCGCGTGCGGCGCGCCGGATGACGCCGTCCCCCCCGCCGCGACGCCGGAAAGCGCCGATGCCGCGCCCGCGTTCGAGTCGATCCGCAAGATCGACGTCCACTCGCACGTCTTCGAAGACCTGCCGGCGCTGCACGAGATGCTGCGCCGCATCGACGTCCACATCATCAACATCTGCAACCCTGGCACCGACGGACACCTGGAGTTCATGCACCGCACCGCGAAGGCCCTCGCCGACGCGCATCCGGATCGCTATTCGTGGGCGTCGACCTTCGACCTCACGACACGCGACGAGCCGGACTGGGCCGCGCGCGTGACGAAGGCGCTCGACCAGACGTTTGCCGACGGCGCGGTGATGACGAAGATCTGGAAGGAGGTCGGCCTCGAGCTGAAGAAGCCGGACGGCAGCTTCCTCATGCCCGACGATCCGCTCCTCGACCCGGTGTACGCGCACCTGGCCGAGCGCGGCAAGCCGCTGCTCGCCCACCTCGCCGAGCCGCGCGAGGCATGGCTGCCCCTCGATCCCGACGGCCTGCACTACGGCTACTACTCACGCAACCCGCAGTGGCACCTGTACGGCAAGCCGGAGTTCCCGAGTCACGAGGCGCTGATGGACGCACGCGACCACCTCGTGCAGAAGCACCCGGACCTGACGGTCATCGGCGCGCACCTCGGCAGCATGGAGCACGACGTGGACGAAGTCGCGAAGCGCCTCGACGCCTACCCGAACTTCCACGTCGAAGTGTCGGCGCGCACGCGCAACCTCACCCGCCAGCCGGCCGACAAGGTGCGCGCGTTCTTCATCAAGTATCAGGACCGCATCCTCTACGGCGTGGATCGCTCGTGGCGTCCGCACCGGAACCCGGACGTGACGCCGACCGACGAGCAGCGCGCCAACTTCGTCGAGGCGCTCGAAGCGCAGTACCGGCGTGACTGGGCGTACTACGCCGGGTCGGGTACCGTGCAGTACGGCGACGCCGAGGTGGAGGCGCTTGCGCTGCCGCGGGAGGTGCTCGAGAAGTTCTACTTCCGCAACGCCGAGCGGCTCATCGAGTAGCTCCGGGGACGGCCCGCAGGGCGAGGGTCAGGGGACGGCCCGGAGGGCCGTCCCTACCTTGGAAGGGGCGACGATCCGGGCGAGGAAGCGGCCGACCTCGTCGGCAAACGCCTGCGTCCACTCGTGGCCGCCAGGCACTTCACACGGCTCGGCCGGCACGAAGCGCGACGCGAGCATCTCGAGATCGGCGCGATATTTCTCGGCCGGATACCGCGTGTCGTCCTCGCCGCGGCCCACCAGCACCGGCGGGCATTCGACGAGCGGACGCACCGCGAACTCCGGCGGCACGTCGCCGCCGAGCGTCACCAGGCCATCCACACGGCGGCCGCCGAGCAGGGCGGCCCGCCATGCCATCGCCACTCCCTGGGAAAAGCCCACGAAGACCATCGCCTGCGGTTCGCCCGTGAGGTGCACCGCCTCGGTGACGACACTTCGGACGTAGCGCAGGTTGTCGTCGATGAGCAGGTCGCGGTCCTGCGACGTCATCCAGCTCGAGACGACCTGTCCGCCGCGCGTATAGAAGCGGTGCAGCCCCTGGATCGACACGAGCACCCACGCGTCGCTGCCGGGGATCGTCTCGAGGCGGCTCAACTGCGTCTCGGCCGCCTCGCCATAGCCATGGAAGCCCACGAGCATCGGGCGGTTGCGCAACGGGCCGTGCGTCTCCGACTCCGGCACGCGGATCAGATACCGCGCGTGGATGGGGGTCACGATCTGGTGCGTCTGGTAGCCGGCCATCGAGTTCGTCTCTCGTACAATCGCGGGGTCAGCGGCCGCCGGTCAAGCTCATCCTCGGACCACGGCGCCCCGCGACACGCTTCCGATGTCTCACGTAATCGGACTCATCGCTGACACTCACGGCCTGCTCCGTCCGGAGGCCGTGGCCGCGCTCGAGGGCGTGGAGCTGATCCTCCACGCGGGCGACGTCGGCAGCCGTGACGTGCTGGTCGAGCTCGGTCTGGTCGCGCCCGTGCTTGCCGTCTACGGCAACGTGGACGACCCGTTCACGCCGGAGCTCGACGAGCAGCGGTACGTCGACGTCGGCGGGTGGTCGCTGCTGGTGACCCACGGACACCTGCTGCGCCGGCTCTCACCGGACGCGCTGCTGCGTCAGTACGACGCGCAGGTCGTCATCTACGGCCACACCCATCGCGCGCTCGTGCACCGCGCCGGTGGACGGCTCGTCGTGAACCCCGGCGCCGCCGGACCGCGCCGCTTCGACATCGTCCCGTCGGTGGCGCGCCTGACGCTCACGCCCCACGAGGCGGACGTCGAGATCATCCCGCTGACGTGACGGCGGCCGTGCGGCCGAAGACGGCGCCGGCATCCACGAACCAGGCGACGTCGCCTCGCGCGTACTCGAGCAGGCGGACGGGCAGCGCGTCGACTGGTGCGGCGGCGGTCAGGGCGCCGGCAAGCGCCTGCTGCTTGGCCTCGCCCGTCACGAGGAGGACGACGGCAGCCGCCGCGCGCAGCATCGCGGGGGTGAGCGTCAGGCGCCAGGCGTCGAGCGCCGGAACGTGCACGGCGGCACACCAGCGTCCGAGGACGTCGAGCTCGTCCCGGTCGCCGCTTCCGGCACCGTCGAGCAGCGGGCTGCCCGGGAAGATCGACGCGGTATGGCCGTCGGTGCCCATGCCGAGCACCAGCACGTCGAGCAGCGGCGACCGTCGGCCCAGCCGGTCCGCCTGCCTGCGCAGCGCCTCGTCGTACTTTCCGGCAGCCTGGTCCGGCGGCAACTCGCCTTCGAGGCGGTGCACATGCGCCGGATCGATCGGCACGCGATCGATCAGGGTCTCGCGCGCCATGCCCGCGTTGCTGTCGGGGTGGTCCGGCGGCACGCAGCGCTCGTCACCGAACCACACGTGCACGTGCGGCCAGCCCTCGAACGCCGACGTGGCGAGCGCCCCGTGCAGCAGCCGCGGCGTGCTGCCGCCGGCAAGGCACAGGTGCGCCTCGCCGCGCCACGCAAGGGCGCTTTCGAGCAGCGCGACGATCTCCGACGCGGCAGCCTGCGCCAGCGCGTCGGGCGTGGCCGCGAACCGCAGCGTGTGCGTCCGCCGTGCGGCGTGGGCACCCGTCATGGCCGCCGCCACGCGCGTCCGTCGCGCTCGAGCAGTTCGTGGGCCGACTCCGGCCCCCACGTGCCGGCCTCGTACGTCTCGGGCTTGCCACCGCCTGCCCACGCGTCGAGCAGCGGCATGACCACACGCCAGCCGACGTCCACGCTGTCGGCGCGGTGGAACAGGGTCTGGTCGCCCTGCAGGGCGTCGTGCAGCAGCGTCTCGTAGCCCGTGGACGGCCGCGCGCCGAAGAACTCGTGGTACTTGAAGTCCATGTTCACCGTCTGGATCGCGAGCGACTGTCCCGGCGCCTTCGCCTCGAAGCGCAGCGAGATGCCTTCGTCGGGCTGCACGCGCACCACGAGCACGTTGGCGTCGAGGCAGGGCACGCACGTGTCGCGGAACATCACAAACGGCGGCTGCTTGAAGACGACCGCAATCTCCGAGACGCGGCGCGGCATCCGCTTGCCGGTGCGCAGGTAGAACGGCACGCCCGCCCACCGCCACGTCTCCACCATGAGGCGCATCGCCACGAAGGTCTCGGTTGCCGAGCCCGCCGACACTTTCGCTTCGTCGAGGTAGCCTGGCACTTTCCCGCCGTCCACGCTGCCTGCCGCGTACTGCCCCCGGACGACGTCACGCTCGACGGCCGCGGGGGAGAAGGGCACGATCGCCTGCAGCACCTTGATCCGCTCGTCGCGCACCTCGTCGGCCACAAACGAGATCGGCGGCTCCATGGCCGTCAGCGCCAGCAGCATGAACAGGTGGTTCTGCACCATGTCGCGCAGGGCGCCGGCCTCGTCGTAGTAGCCGCCGCGGTCGCCGATGCCGTCGGCCTCGGCCACGGTGATCTGCACGTGGTCCACGTAGCGCCGGTTCCAGATCGGCTCGAAGACGGCGTTGGCGAACCTGAAGATCATCAGGTTCTGCACCGTCTCCTTGCCCAGGTAGTGATCGATCCGGTAGATCTGCGACTCGCCCATCACGCGCGACAGCGTGTCGTTGAGGGCGCGCGCCGATTCGCGGTCGCGGCCGAACGGCTTCTCGACGACCACCCGGCGCCAGCCGCGATCCTCCGTCAGGAGCCCGTTGCGGCCAAGGGCCTCGGCGACGGGACCGAAGACCTGCGGCGGGGTCGCCAGATAGAACAGCGCGTTCGCGGGCTTCCCTGCACCAGCGGCCCACTCGTCGATGACGCGACCGATTTCGCGATAGACGTCGTCATCGTCGGTGTCGCCGACGACGAACCTGACGCGCGCGCCGAGCCATTCGCGCACCTCGCCGTCATCGGCCTCGCCGTGCAGCTGTGCCAGGAGCGTCCGGCGCAGCGCGTCCTCGTCGGCGGGACGCCGCAGCACGCCGAGCACGAGCACGTCGTCGGGCAGCCGTCCCGAGGCACGCAGGTTGCCGAAGGCCGGCAGGAGCTTGCGCTCGGCGAGATCGCCGCTGACGCCGAAGATCACGACGACGGCCGGGTCGGCGACGAGCGTCGCCCTGCCGCCCGGACGGACCGACGGCGGCAGCAGGTTCACGCGCCCCTCCCCGGCTCCACGTGGCCGCCGAACTTCTCGCGCATCGCCGACAGCATCTTGTCGGCGAAGCTGTCCTCCTGCCGCGATCGGAAGCGGGTGTAGAGCGCCGCCGTCAGCACGTGCGCCGGCACGGCGGCCTCGACGGCCGTCTGCACCGTCCAGCGGCCCTCTCCCGAGTCCTGCACGTAGCCCGAGTAGCGTTCGAGGTCTGGCTGCTCGAGGAGGGCCTGCGCCGTCAGGTCGAGCAGCCACGACGTCACGACGCTGCCGCGCCGCCACACCTCGGCGACCGCGCCGACATCGAGCGTGTAGCGCCACGCCTCCGGCACCTGGTCGTGCCGCACGCTGCGCATCAGGTCGAACCCTTCGGCGAAGGCCTGCATCATGCCGTACTCGATGCCGTTGTGGACCATCTTCACGAAGTGCCCCGCGCCGACAGGACCGCAGTGCAGCCAGCCCTCCTCGGCCGTGCCCCTGGCGGTCGCGTCGTCGAGGCCAGGCGTCCGCGGGATGTCGCCGCGTCCCGGCGCCAGGGCTTGGAAGATCGGCGTCAGCCGTTCGACCGCTGCTGCGGGACCGCCGATCATCAGGCAGTAGCCGCGCTCGAGGCCCCACACGCCGCCGCTGGTGCCGACGTCCAGGTAGTCGATCCCGCGCTCGGCCAGCCGCGCCGCGCGCGCGATGTCGTCCTTGAAGAAGGTGTTGCCGCCGTCGATCACCACGTCACCCGGCGACAGCACGTCGGCCAGCGTCGAGACCACGGCATCGGTGGCGCCGCCCGCCGGCACCATCGACCACACCGCACGTGGCGCGTCGAGTGCGCCAGAGAGCGCAGAGAGGTCGTCCACCGCGCGCGCGCCCGCCTCGACGAGCGGTGCCGCGGCGGCCGGGTCGCGGTCGTAGACGACCACGTCGTGGCCGGCCGCCAGCAGGCGGCGGGCCATGTTGGCGCCCATGCGCCCGAGTCCGATCATCGCGATTTGCATCATCATGTCCTTACGCATCACCGAGGGCGGCGGTCACCATGGCGTCGAGAGCGGCCAGCCCCTGTTCGACGTCGTGCAGGTGGACGCGCAGCGCACGCCGGCCGCGTTCCGACAGCACGCCGAAGTCGCCACGCGCCTGCGCCGCCTTCACCACGCCGAAGGTGTAACGCTGGCCCGGCACCGGCAGGTCGGCGACGTCGTGGCACGTGACCTGGAGGAACACGCCCGAGTCGGGCCCGCCCTTGTACGCCTGCCCGGTGGAGTGCAGGAAGCGCGGTCCGAACCCGAGACACGTGGCCACGCGGCGCGCGTCGCGCACGCGGTGGCGGATCTCCTGCAGCCGCGCCTGGTTGGCGTCGGTCATGTCGAGGTACGCGAGCAGCGCGAAGTAGTCGCCCGCGCCGGCACGGGCAAGATGGCGGCCGAGCACGGCCTCGACGCTGACCGGATCGCCGAGCGCGGCGGCGTTGCCGGCATCGGCGTACAGCGACAGCAGGCCGTCCGAGACGAGCGGCTCCTCGGCCGGCAGCGCCCCGGATGCCTCGTACGCCTCGGTCAGCGCACGCGTCTTCACCTTGCTCGCCTCGACGTCCGGCTGGTCGAACGGGTTGATGCCCATCACGGCGCCCGCCACCGCTGTGGCGATCTCCCACCGGAAAAACTCCTGGGCGAGCCCGTACGTGTCGGCGATGTCGATGCGCACGACAGGATGGCCGCTGCGGTTCAGCGCGTCCACGAAGGCGTCCTGGTCGGCGTCCGGCTCCGGCGCGTAGCGCAGGTAGGCAAACACGCGGTCGGGGCCGTAGACACGCGGCGCGCCGGGCCGCTCGAGGTCGACGGGGATGATGGCCTTGCCCTGCTTGCCCGTGGACTCGGCCACCAGCTGCTCGAGCCACGCGCCGAGGGACGCCACGGGCGGAGAGGCGACAATCGTCAGCTTGTCGCGTCCGGCGCGCGCGGCCTCTCCGAGGACCACGCCGAGCGCCACGCCCGGGTTGTTCCTGGCGTCCGCCTCCCGACACGCTTGGGCCATCGATGCCGCCTCGGACAGGAAGCGCTCGAGATCGACGCCGATGAGTGAGGCCGGCACCGTGCCGAACGCCGAGAGCACCGAGTAGCGCCCGCCGATCTCGGGCACGCCGTACGCGACGGCGCGGAAGCCGTCCTCGCGCGCGATGCGTTCCATCTGCGATCCCGGATCGGTGATGGCCACGAAATGGCGGCCTGCCTGATCGGGGCCCACCACCTCGCGCACCCGCGCGAAGAAGTGCTGCTTGAAGATGTTCGGCTCGAGCGTGCTGCCCGACTTCGACGCGACGATGACGAGCGTGCGCGACAGGTCGAGCGCGGCGTCGATGCGTCGCACCTGCGCCGGATCGGTGGAGTCGAGCACGTGCAGCCGCGGCGCGCCGGGCGCCGGGCCGATGATCGCGCTCACGACTTCGGGGCCGAGGCTCGACCCGCCCATGCCGAGAAGCAGGACGTCGGTGATGCCCTCGGCGTGCACCTCGGCGGCGAGCGCGCGGCGCTCGTCGATGGCGGCGCGCTGCGCGTCGAGGACGTCGAGCCAGGCGAGCCAGCGGTCTTCACCGCTGTCGGTCCAGAGCGCTGCGTCCTTCGCCCACAGGCGGGCGACGAGCCCCTCGGATGTCCAGACGTCGAGCCGGCGCGCGATGGCGTCGGCCAGCGAGGCGGGGTGCAGTGACAGGGGTGTGGAGGTCACCGCGACAGTGTATCCGCTCAGCGTTTCTTCGCGCCGCGTCGTGCGGGTGGCGCCTTCCCCGCCCCTGAGGGACCGGACGTCCCGCCGGTCTCCGGCTCCACCGCGTCGAGCTTCGAGAGGATGGATGCCAGCGTCTCCATCGAGGGGTCGCCCGTCGCGCCCGGATTGCTCAGCCACACGTCCGGCGCCTTCTGCGCGAGGATGTCGCGGAAGCCACCTTCGCTCTTGACGCTGTCGGGCGCGAACGTCGTGATGTCGAGCTCGCCGGCCCACTCGTCCTTGTGCTTGATGAGCAGCCACGACCGGCCGTCGGTGCCGCCCTTTCCTGACCTGTTGCCGTAGCCCCGTGTGCGCACGAGCACCCACGACCCCTTCAGCTTGTACCCGTCCAGCGTGAACTTCAGGTCGCCTTTGGCCAGCGCCGCGTCGACGTCGTCGGTCTCGGGCGTCCACGTGCCGTAGTCCCACAGCATCACCACGCCGGCCCCGTAGCCTTCGGGGATGACGCCCTCGAAGTCGCCGTACTCGATCGGATGGTCTTCGGTCTGCATCGCGAGCCGCTTCACCGACGGGTCGAGCGACGGCCCCTTCGGCACGGCCCACGACAGCAGGACGCCCTCGTACTCCAGCCGGAAGTCGTAGTGCAGCTGCGTGGCGAGGTGCTTCTGGACGCAGAAGTAGCCGCCCGGCGCCCGGCGGCGGTTGCTGACGACGGCCTCGTCGCCGGCGGGTTCGGGGGTGGACGTGAAGTTGCGCTTGCGGCGGTACTCGTCGAGGGGCATGGGACATGATGCCCAATGAACGAGGCGTGATGTCCAGTGTTTCCGTCGGGACGTCCGGTAATAGGTCGGGATGTCGCTGACCGCATAGAATCCCCCAACGATGTCCCGCGCACGACGCGTCCGCGCCTGGGTCGTCTGCGCGCTGCTGTTGCTGCTGCTCGCGATGAGCCGTCTGCTGGTGCCTGCGGGCCCGGCCGAGGTGCCTGCGGGCCCGGAGACGCCGTTCTGGTCGGGCGTGGTGCACGTGCACTCGACCCGCTCGGACGGCAGCGGCACCCCCGCGGACATAGCCGCGGCAGCCGCCGACGCCGGTCTCGACTTCGTCATCCTGACCGACCACGGCGACGGCTCGCGGGAACCGTCAGCACCCGTCTACCTGTCCGGCGTGCTGGTCATCGACGGCGTGGAGCTGTCGACGCGTGACGGCCACTACCTCGCCATCGGCATGCGGCAGGCCCCGTATCGCCTGGCTGGAGACGCCGCTGACGTCGCGGAGGACGTGGCGCGGCTCGGCGGGGTCGGCATCATCGCGCACCCCGACTCCGCCCGCAGCGAACTCGCCTGGCATGCCGCCGACGTCCGCGGCGACGGCCTGGAAGTGCTCAATGCCGACAGCGCCTGGCGCGACGACGGCCCGCTCGGCCTGCTGGTGCGATTCGTGCCCTACCCGTGGCGGCCCTCGGCCGTCCTGGCAACCACGCTGAGCTATCCGGACGGCCTCCTCGAGCGCCTCGACACACCTGACGCCGGGTCGCCCCGCCTGGCCCTTGCCGGCGTAGACGCGCATGCGCGCATCGGGCTGCGACCGCGCGACGACCCGCAGCAGGCCGCCTACACGCTCGCCCGCTGGCCGGGCTATCGGGCCAGCTTCGGCACGTTCGGAATGGTGGTGCCGTGGACGCGCGGCCGCGCGCCGACAGGTGACGCGGAACAGGACGCATACGCTGTCGTCGAGGCGCTGCGTTCGCACAGGGCGCACGTCGCCGCCTTCGCGCTCGCCAGCCCCCGACCGGTGCGCTTCACGGCGCTCGTGGACGGCGCCGTGCACCTCCCCGGTGCACGCCTCGACAGCCGCCGGCCCATCACGCTCGTCGTCGAGGCGCCGCCGCTCGACGGCGGATGGGTGCGTCTGCTGCGCAACGGCCGCCCCTGGCGCGAGGGCGCACCCGGCGATCGTCTCGTGGCCGGCGTCGTGGGCGGGGAACCGGCGATCTACCGTGCCGAGGTGTGGCTCCCGCGCCGGTGGCGGCAGCCTGCACTGCCGTGGCTCGTCAGCCAGGCGATCGCCGTGGACGTGCCGCAGGCGACGACGTCGGCGGACGGCGAGCGTTCCGGCGCGGACCCTGCGACAGGGGTGCTCCTCGCGGGTCCCTGGCAAACCGAGCACGATCCGTGCTCGTCGGTCGGCGTCCAGGTACGAGCGGCCGGCGCCGTGTCGGTCTCGACGACCCTGTGTCCGGGCACTCACGCGAGCCCTTTCGCCGCGGCGCGGATCGACTGGCCGGCAGACGTGCCGTCAGCAGGGGCGGTGCGCTTCACCGGACGCGCCGACCACCCGATGCGGGTCTCCGTGCAGGTGCGCGAACCGGGAGAGGGCGAGGGCCGCCGGTGGGCGCGTTCGGTCTACCTCGACACGGACG
The DNA here is from genome assembly GCA_044508265.1 of Acidobacteriota bacterium. GTDB lineage: Bacteria > Acidobacteriota > Vicinamibacteria > Vicinamibacterales > Vicinamibacteraceae > JAEZDP01. Next base: position 6,702 of record JBIQIB010000036.1, on the reverse strand, counting down.
CCCGGACGCTCACGCTGCCGCTGGCGACCTTTCGTGCCGTCGATCCTGCGACCGGCGCGCCGCCCGTCGGCCGGCTGCATGCGCTGCTCTTCGTGGTGGACACGGTCAACACGCGGCGCGGCGAGCCGCGAACGTTCCACATCGAGGACCTGCGACTGCACTGAACAGGCGGCTGGGTACAATGGTCCTCGGGCGTGCGGCACCCCCCGCCACCTCGCCCGCCCCCCTCGCCATGGAAAAGATCATCGTCCACTCGCATTTCCACACCGGCCATCGTCAGCTGGGCTATCCCGGCAAGTGCAAATGGGTGCACGGCCACACCTGGCGCGGGACCGTCACGGTCTCGTGCGAGGAGTTCCCGCGCGACGAGCTCGACATGGCGCTCGACTTCGGCGACCTGAAGGCCGTGATGCGCTTCCTCGACCACAAGATCCTGGTCACCGAGCAGGACGCCACCTTTCTCGACCCCGAGCTGTTCGAGCCGGAAGGCGTCGTGCTGCTGAAGGGCAACGGCCCCAGCGTCGAGAACGTCGCACTCTACGTCTGGGACAACGTCGTCAAGCACATCGGCGAGAAGTTCCCCGGACGGGAGATCGCCTACACGGTGGAAGTGTCGATCCAGGAGACCGACAACAACATCTTCGTCGTCAGCAAGGACGTCACGATCTGACCAGCACGCCGACGCCCCACTGGCAGAACACGGCGCCTGCGACGGTCATCGACAGCCCCCACAGCAGCAGGCTGCGGAACAGGCGGGCGGGATCGTGCCCTTCGGGGAGCGCGGCGATGCACAGCGCGCCGAGCGTCGACAGCGGCGAGACGTCCACGAGCGCGGCGCCGACGTTGATGCTGAGCGCGATCCCCAGCGGGTCGCCGCCGCCCAGCTTCTCGACGATGGACGGGATGGACGGCAGGAAGGTCGGATAGACCACGCCCGACGTCGAGCTGTAGGTGGAGATCGTGCCCGTGATGAAGGCGATGATGCCGTTGATCGTCGCGGGCGTCGCGACGGCGGCCAGGCCCGTGCCGAACAGGTCCATGCCGCCGGTGCCTTCGAGCACGCCCACGAGCGTGCTCACGCCGCAGACGAGCACGATCACCGACCACGGCACGTGCCGCAGGAGCGCCGTGTCGTCAGCCGCACGCAGCAGCACGATCAGCGCGGCCGCGGCGAACGCAGCAAATCCGAGGTGCACCTTCAGGAAGACCACCGCCAGCACCCATGCCGCGCCAATCGCGAGGGTGACGGCGTGCTGGCGTGCGAGCGGACTGGGCGGAGGAAGTGCGGCCGACTCCGTCGAGCGCAGCAGGCGCGGTCCTCCGAAGAGCGCCCATGCCGCGACCGCCGCCAGCAGGTGCGCGACGAAGTTGACCGCCCAGACCGTCCACTCGTGACCGGGCATGCCGGCCTTCGTCATCGCGTCGTCGACGATCACGCCGACCGCGCTGAACGGTGACAGGTTGCCGGCGTTCGCGCCGTTGCCGATCATCAGGGCGACGAGCAGCGCCGGGACGCCGGCCCGTGCACCGGCAGCCATCGTCAGCGGCGCGAGCAGCGCGAGCGTCGCGATGGCACCGGGTCCCATCGTGCTCACCGCGCAGGCCAGGATGAAGAACAGGGGCGGCAGCCACGCGGCACGTCCGCCGCAAAGGCGCAGCGCACGCTCGGTCATCGCGCCCAGCGTACCGTTGGCCTGCGCGACGCCGAACAGCATCGTCACGCCGAGGAGCGTGACGAACAGAGACGCCGGGAAGACCGCCATCAGCGCGTCAGGGCGCCAGCCGGCGCCATAGACCGCAATCGGCCAGGCGAGCGCGATGGCCAGCACCCCGACATTGACGCTCGTGCCGAAGCTCGCCGCGACGACGAGCAGGAGCGCCAGCACCGACAGGACGGCCGGGTTCATCACGTGGAGGGCCGGCCCCCGGCGTCATCCGCCGCCAGCAGGTGCTTCTGCACCTTGCCCAGCGCGGTGCGCGGCAGCGCGTCCACCTGCACGAAGCGGCGCGGCACCTTGAACGACGCCAGTTCGGCACGCAGTTGCTGCTCGACGGCCGCCGCGTCCAGGGTGCCCTCGCAGACCAGATAGGCCACCGGCACCTCACCCCGTACCGGATCGGGAACGCCGGCCACGGCAGCTTCCCTCACGCCGCGGCACGTCGTCAGCACTTCCTCGATCTCCCGCGGGTAGATGTTGAAGCCACCGGAGATGATCAGATCGCTGCGCCGGCCCTGGAGCGTGATGTAGCCATCGGCCGACCGGACGCCGAGGTCGCCGGTGCGGAACCACCCGTCCCTGAAGGCGGCAGCCGTGGCATCGGGCCGGTTCCAGTAGCCGGCGCAGACGTTCGGCCCGCGCACCCACAGCTCACCCGTCTCGCCGTCGGCCACGACGCGGCCGTCCTCGTCGCGCAGTTCGATCGAGAGCATCGGCAGCGGGAGGCCGACGGTCCCGGCACGCCGTTCTCCCACCAGGGGGTTGCTCACGTTCATCATCGTCTCGGTCATCCCGTACCGCTCGAGGATGACGTGGCCGAAGCGTGCGGCGAATGCGTCGAGCACCTGCGCCGGGAGCGGCGCCGACCCGGAGACGAACAGCCGCATCGTCTCGCCGATGGCCCGTGCCCGCGCCTCCGGCACCTCGAGGAGGCGCACGTACATCGTCGGGACGCCGAAGAAGAGCGTGGGCCGGTACCGCTCGAACCAGTCGGCGGCCTTCGCATGCTCGAAGCGCTCGAGCAGCCGCATGTGGCAGCCGCTCACGAGCCAGCACTGCAAACCGTTGCCGAGGCCATGCACGTGGAACAGCGGCAGCGCCGCCAGATAGCGGTCGGCGCTCGTGATGCCCCAGGCTGTCACGAGCGTCAGCGCGTTCGCGGCGAAGTTCCCGTGCGTGAGCACCGCGCCCTTGGCCGTGCCCGTCGTCCCCGACGTGTAGACGAGGGCGGCGGGTGTGTCGGCATTTGAGCGGCTCGCCGTGGAGAGCGGCGCTGCCGATGCAGCTTCACGTTCGAGCGCGTCGGCGTCCCAGACGACGGCGCCTTCGGGGACGTCGCCCTGGTGATCCGGCGTCGTGACGATCGCGACAGGCGCCGCGTCGCTCATGATGTGGCCCACCTCACGCGCGCGGTAGAGCACGTTAATCGGCACGACGATGGCGCCAAGCTTGACGAGCGCGAGCCAGAGGTCGATGACGAGCAGGCGGTTCGTCAGGCAGAACGCGACGCGGTCGCCGCGCGACACGCCGCGCGCCGCCAGCACCGCCGCAAGACGGCTGCTGCGCGTGTCGATTTCGCCGAAGGTCAGGCTGACGGTCGTGCCGTCGGGCTGGTCGATCTCGAGGGCGGGCGAATCGCGGCGGCCCTCCAGGGACAACGCATAAAGGTCGAGCAATGACACGATGTCAGTGTGGGCGTTCGAGCACGGCGCGTACGGCGACGAGCAGGTCCTCGGCTGTGTAGGGTTTGGCCAGGCAGCGCACGGGCGCCGCGCCGACGGCGGTCGTGAGCCCCGACTCCTCGCCCGGCGAGCACGCCACCATGATGGGTACTGACGGCTGGATGTGGCGCAGTGCCGCGATGGTCTGTACGCCGTCCATCACGGGCATGCGCATGTCGGTGATGACCAGCGCGACGTCGGCGCCAAGCGCCTTGAAGACCGAGAGCGCCTCGGCGCCGTCCGCGGCCACCACTGTGCGATAGCCTCCGGCCTCGAGCACGCGGCGGGTCATCAGCCGCACCGACGCCTCGTCGTCCACGATAAGCACCAGTTCGCCGCGGCCATGGGCGAGCGCCTGAGGCGCGTCAGGTGACGGCCTGTCCGCCGGCGCCGGCACGGCGGGCAGACGCACGCGGAACGTCGCGCCCGCGCCCGGCGCGCTCTCGACGTCGATGCGGCCGCCATGGCTCTCGACGATGGCCAGCGACGACGAGAGGCCGAGCCCGGCGCCCTTCCCCACCGCACGCGTGGTGAAGAACGGGTCGAAGATGCGGGCCATGACGTCGGCCGGCATGCCCACCCCCGTGTCGCGCACCTCGATGACCACGTGGTCTCCGAGCGGCGGGTACGCCGCGGGCAGATCGGCGGCAGGTTCCGCGCCGGCGTTAGAAGCCGACAGCCGGAGCGTGCCACCCGACGGCATGGCCTCTGTCGCGTTCTCGCACAGGCTGTGGACGACGTCCCGCAGCTGCTCCGGATCGCCGACGACGGTCCAGAGGTCCGGCGCGAGGTCGACGGCGACGTCGATGGCCGTACTCGCGGCCGCGCGGGTCTCGGCGACGATCGCCGGCAGCAGGTGGCGCAGGTCCACCTCCACGCGGTCGCCGTCCACCCCGCGGGCAAACGAGAGAACCTGCCCGACCAGGCGTGCGCCGCGCCGCGCGCTCGAGTCGAGGCTCGCGAGGATCTCGGCGCGTTCGGCCGCGTCGGTGTCGAGCGCCAGCAGATCGACGCCCATCAGGATGGGCGCGAAGACGTTGTTCAGATCGTGCGCGAGGCCGCCGGCCAGCGTGGCCAGGCTCTCGAGCCGCTGCGCCCGGCGCAGCTGCTGTTCGACGGCACGCCGCTCGGTGATGTCGCGGGCAACGCCGAACACCTGGCGCGCCTCGATCGACGAGCGGACGTTCCACGACAGCCAGCGGAGCGAGCCGTCCTTGCACAGATAGCGGTTCTCGAACTCGCGCGCCGGGCGTCCGAGCAGGATGTCGCCGCGCATCGCCAGCGTGCGGTCGCGGTCGTCGGGGTGGACGAACTCGATCGACGGACGGCTCGTGAGCTCCGCGACAGACCAGCCCAGCGTGCGGGTCCAGGCCGGATTCACCTGCAGGAGCCAGCCGTCGAAGCTCGCGACGCAGAGCAGGTCGGCCGACATGTCGAACAGCTGGTCGCGGGCGATGTCGTCGCGGCGGCGGGACGGTCGCCGGCGCGGCAGCCGCGGCATCGCGTCGTCCGGCGAATAGTGAGAATCGGAAGTGTTCATGGAAGGGGCCGGCGGACCGCCGAAAGTGTATCGCACGTTTCCTGCCCGCCCCGCCCGGTCCGCCGAGCCGCGCGGCGTCGCGTCACGCGCCTACCGAATCTTCTGCCCCGAGGCGAGCGCCTTGACGCGTTCGGCAAGTGCCGGATCGGAGCCTCCGAGTGCCGTCACCTGCTCCAGGTGCGACTGCATCTTCTTCACGCGTGCTTCGTCCTCCGCACCACACGGACAGCCCTTCTTGATCAGGGCAAAGTGCGACCACGCCGCGCCCCAGTGCGGCATCCACCATTTCGGCTCGAGTTCGATGGCCTTCTCGAGCAGTGGCAGCGAACCGGCGTAGTCTCCCTTGTCCTTGAGCGCGAGGCCGAGGACGCCGTATCCCATCGGACTCTGGTAATCGGGCGTGGCCACCACTTTCTGCAGCGTCTCGATGGTGCGATCGACCTGCTTGGCCTCGAAGAGCGCCGCGCCGAGGTCGGTGAGGATGGCCGGATCGTCCGGCCTGAGCGCCACGGCCTTCTCGAGACTCGCGAGGCCGGCCGCGGTGTCCTTCTTCTGCCCGCGGAGGATGCGGCCCTGCGCGTGATGCGCCTCGGCCAGCGACGCGTCGAGGCTCACGGCTTTCGCATACGCCGCCAGTGCCTGGTCGAACTCCTGCGCGTGCTCGTGCACGCGACCGAGGAGGTACTGCGCCCGGGCATCGGACGGCAGCATGCCTGCGGCGCGCTCGGCCGGCTCGCGGGCGCCCTGCAGATCGTGCGACAGCACCAGCACGTCGGCCAGGCCGCGGTGCGCCTCGCCCACCTGCGGGTCGAGCTCGATCGCGCTGCGATAGTGCTGCGCGGCAATCGGGAAGCGGCCCTGGGCGTGATGGATTCTGGCGATCGAAAGATGCAGCGGGGCGTCCGCGTTGCCGACGGCCGCCGCGGCGTGCAGGTCTTCGAGGGCGTCGGCGTCTCTGCCCAACGCGAGCAGCGCGCGGCCGCGCAGCGCGAACAGCTCACGGCGCCCGGGATCGCGCGAGAGCGCGTCGGTGACGGCCGTCACCACGCCTTCGTGGTCGCCCTTCTCAGCCAGCACGGTCGCCAGCTGCGCATGCGTCTCGGCGCGTGAGGGCTCCAGTTCGAGGGTGCGCCGCAAGGCGGGCTCCGCGTCGGCGGCACGGCCGGCATCGAGCAGCGCCTCGCCCAGGGCGGCGTGGGCGACGGGGTTGTCGGGTGCCGCGGCGGCCGCAGCCTCGGCGGCCGCTACAGCGCCGGGATCGTCGAGCTCGACGAGCGCCGCGGCCAGGACGACATGCGCGCGGGCGAGCGACGAGTCGAGCGCCAGCGCGGCGCGTGCCTGTTCGGCGGCGTCGGGGTAGCGCTCCGCGCGCAGATGTCCCGTGGCCAGCCCGGCGTGCGCTTCGGCCTTCTCGGCGCCCTCGATGCCCGAGAGCGCGAGTTGATAGCTGGTCATCATCGCCGACCAGTCTTCCTGGGCCTCCTGCACCCGTCCCAGCTTGAACGCGGCCTGCGCCTGACGGGGATCGAGCTCGACGATCGTCTTCAGGTAGGCCGCGGCTTTCGGCAGGTCGTCAGCCGCGATGAACTTGTCGGCCTCCTCCATCAGCCGTGGGATGTCGCGGGTGCGGAACTTCGGCTTGTCCTGCGCCACGAGCGGGAGGGCAGCCGACAGACTCAGCAGCATCGAGACCGACAACACGCCGGTCCACGCGGGGATGCGC
>JBIQIB010000035.1:31771-32929 GCA_044508265.1 Acidobacteriota bacterium | reverse complement strand
GCTGTGGTGAGGTGGCCGAGAGGCTTAAGGCGGCGGTTTGCTAAACCGTTGTAGGGGCTAAAACCTCTACCGAGGGTTCGAATCCCTCCCTCACCGCCAGCCTTCGCGCGCCTTCGGCGCGCTACGGCTGGGCAAGCCCGGCGCGCTACGGCTGGGCAAGCCCTCCGGCTTCGCCGGGCCACTACCCCGACTTCTCCAGGTCGCTCCCTCACGGTGCGCCACACGCCGCAGGCCGAGCTTGTCAACTTTCGAGATCAAGCATCAGCCATTAGTCATTAGTCATTAGGCATCAAGCATCACCCTTCAACTTCCGGGTATCGTTGTCATGTCCGCCATGCGTGTCCGTTTCGCCCCATCCCCCACCGGCTACCTGCACGTGGGCGGCGCGCGTACCGCGCTGTTCAATTGGCTGCTCGCGCGTCGGCATGGCGGCACGTTCGTCCTGCGGATCGAGGACACCGACGCCGAGCGCTCCTCGGACGAGATGGTGACGGGCATCCTCGACGGGCTCCGCTGGCTCGGGCTGACCTGGGACGAAGGGCCGGATGTGGGCGGGCCCCACGGACCGTACTTCCAGTCGCAGCGGCACGACCGTTACCGCCAGATTGCCCAGGAGCTCGTGCGCAGCGGCCACGCCTACTTCGACTACCGCACGGCCGAGGAGACGCGCGCGCTGCGCGACGCCGCCGAACGCGGCGAGCCGACGGCCGACGCCCGCGCGAACACCTCGCTCGAGCTGTCGGCCGAAGAGGTAGGACGCCGTGAAGCGGCCGGCACGCCACGCGCCATCCGCTTCCGCGTGCCCGACGAGGGCGCCATCACGTTCACCGACGCCGTGCACGGCGAGGTCCGCTTCGACGCCGCGCAGCTCGAAGACTTCGTGCTGCTCCGCTCGGACGGCCAGCCCACCTATCACCTGAGCGTGGTGGCCGACGACGTGGACATGGGCATCACCGACGTGATCCGCGGCGACGATCACATCTCGAACACGCCCAAGCAGTTGCTGATCTACCAGGCGCTCGGGGCGGCCGCCCCTCGCTTCGCGCACGTGCCGCTCATCCTCGGCCCCGACAAGAAGCGCCTGAGCAAGCGCCACGGCGCGACGTCCGTCACCGAGTACGCTCGCGACGGCATCCTGCCCGAGGCCATGGCGAACTT
>JBIQIB010000035.1:21230-31671 GCA_044508265.1 Acidobacteriota bacterium | reverse complement strand
CCGCGGCTGGCTCGTGGACGTGCTCGCGCTGCTCCGGCCGCGCATCAAGCGCCTCGGTGACGTCGTCGACGCCATCCGCCCGTTCGTGTCGGACGTCGTCTTCGACGAGCAGGCGGTGGCCAGGCACCTGACGGCGCAGACGCTGCCCGTCCTGCGCGCGCTGCACGAGGCGCTGCAGGAGCTCGACGCCTTCGACGCGGCCACGCTCGAGACCACCGTCAGGAGCACGGCGGATCAGCACGGGTTGAAGGCGGGCGCGCTGATCCACGCCGTCCGCGTCGCGCTGACGGGACGCACGGTCAGCCCCGGCCTGTTCGAGGTGATGGCCCTCCTTGGACGTGACACGGTGCTCGCGCGCGTCGGCGCGGTCCTTGCCCAGCCTTCAGGCGTCGCCTGACCGCCACTCAGCAGACCCCGCCACTCCACGATGCGCGCTACCGACCTTCACCGCCAGTCCTTCGACGTGCTCATCGTCGGCGGCGGCATCATCGGCGCGGGTGTCGCGCGCGACGCGGCCCGCCGCGGCCTGCGCGTCGCGCTGTTCGAGCAGGGCGACTTCGGCGGCGGGACGACGTCCGGATCGACGCGGCTGATTCACGGCGGTCTCCGCTACCTCGAGATGCTGGATTTCGGGCTGGTGCGGCTCGACCTCCGCGAACGCGAGATCCTGCTGCGCATCGCGCCGCACCTCGTCTCCCCGCTGCGCTTCGTGCTGCCGTTCTACAGGCAGTCGCTGGCGAGCCGCCTCAAGATGCGCGCGGGCATGTGGCTCTACGACCTGCTCAGCTACGACCGCAGCCTCGAAGGGCACCGCATGCTGTCAGCGCGCGAGGCGCAGGAGCTGGAGCCCCGGCTCTCGCCCGACGGCCTGCAGGGCGCGGCGAGCTACTTCGACGCGCAGGCGCCGCTGCCGGAGCGCCTGTGCCTCGAGAACATCCTCGACGCGCAGGCGCACGACGCGCAGGCGCTCAATTACGCGAAGGTCGTCGGGTGCATCACGCGGGACGACCGCGTCGCCGGCCTGCGCGTGCACGACCTGATCGCCCAGCGCGAGGTCGAGGTGAACGGGCGCGTCGTCGTCAACGCGTCGGGGCCGTGGTTCGACGCGGTGGCCGGCGTGCTGAGCGGCCCGTCGCGAAGACTGCGGACGACGAAGGGGATTCACCTGGCGTGCCCGAACCCCCCGAACGCAGCATTGGCGCTCCCGTCCGCCGTGGATGGACGCCTGACGTTCTTCCTGCCGTGGCTCGGCTACGCGTGGGTCGGCACGACCGACCTCGATTACACGGGCGACCCGGCGGAAGTGCGCGCGACCCCGGAAGAAGTGGAGTACCTGTGCCGGTCCGTCGCGCCGTACGTCGGCGACCCCGGCGAGGTGCGGTTCACCAATGCCGGGGTGCGCGCGCTTGTTCGCGAGGCCGGATCGGAATCCTCGGTCTCGCGCGTGCACCGCGTCGTGGCGGAGCACGATCCTGCGGGGCTCATCTCCGTTCTCGGCGGAAAGCTCACCGGCTTCCGGGCGATTGCCGAGGAGGTCACCAACCGCATCTGCCGCTTGCTCGACAGGCACGAGCGCTCGACGACGGCCGACGCGGCGCTGCCTGGCGCGGCAGGCGCCGACGAGCCGCTGACGCTGCCTGAAGGGACACCGTCCGGCCTTGCGGCGCACCTGAAGTCGCTGTTCGGCGGACGCGCGTCCGGCGTCGCCGCGCTGGCGCGCGACCATGCCGACCTCGCCCTGCCGCTGTGCGACGATGCCGTCGACATCGGCGCGCAGGTGGTGTTTGCCGTCCGCCACGAGTCGTGCGAGCGCGTCATCGACTTCCTGTTCCGGCGATCGCGTCTCGCGTTCACCGACCATCGCGGCCGCGGCGCCATCGCGCGCATCGCGTCGCTGATGCGGGAGGAGCTGGGGTGGTCCGACAGCCGGCTCGTGGACGAACTGGCCATTGCCCGCGCCGCGCTGGACGCCACCGATCCCATCGGGGGCTGCTGATGCCCGGACGCCTGAAACCATCGTGCCGACGCCCGTCCGCCTGACCCCCGAGACCTGCGTCACCGCCACGCGCACCCTGACGCGGCGCGATCCCGAGCTCGGACGGATCATCCGTGCCTGGGGCCCGTGCACGCTCGGCGTCCGCCCGCGCCGCGACGCGTTCGCGGCGCTCGTCCGGATGATCGTGTTCCAGCAGCTGTCGGGGAAGGCCGCCGAGACGATCTACGGGCGCGTGATCGCCTCGATGGGGTGCACGAACTGTCCACCAGCCGCGACGTGGCTCGCGACGCCGCCGGAGGTCCTGCGCAACGCCGGCCTCAGCTCGCAGAAGCTCGCCTACATCCTGGATCTGTGCACGCGCGTGGACGCCGGCGCACTTCCGATGCGGCACCTGTGGCGGATGCCGGACGACGATGTCATCACCCACCTCACGCAGGTGAAGGGGGTGGGCGTGTGGACCGCGCAGATGTTCCTGATGTTCCAGTTGCAGCGCCCCGACGTGCTGCCGCTCGGCGATCTTGGTATCGTCAACGGGTTCGCGCGCGTCTACGGCGACGGCACACGGCTCGACGCCGACCGCATGACGGCGCTGGCGGAGCGCTGGCGCCCGTGGCGGACGGTCGGCTGCTGGTACCTGTGGCGCGCGCTCGAGATCACGACCGTCTAGCGGCGGTCCTTTCCTGTCGGTCAACCCACGACCCTGTTGTGCGAGGTGGCATGACGTTCAGCAGCACGACCCGATTCCTGTTCACGACCGGTGTGGCGTGCGCGATGCTGTCGCTGGCGCCCCAGGCGCAGCAGCGAGGCGCCTCGAAGGCGAAGGCCGCGCCGAAAGCGAAGGCTGCCGCCACCGACAAGTCGTCCGACTGGGACGTCACCGCGCCGCTCGGCGGCAAGCCGCGCACGATTGCCTTCGAGACCACCGAAGGCACGTGGATGAACGTGGACGTCAGCCCCGACGGCACCACAATCGTCTTCGACCTGCTCGGCGACATCTACACGATGCCGATCGACGGGACCGGTACCGGCGAGGCGACGCGGATCGTGAGCGGACCGGCCTTCGACATGCAGCCCCGGTTCAGCCCCGACGGGCAGCGCATCGCCATCGCGAGCGATCGCGGCGGCCTGTGGAACATCTGGACGATCGACAGGAAGGGCGGCGACGCGCGCCAGGTGTCGAAGGACACGCGGTGGTTCGTCAACAGCCCCGAGTGGGCGCCCGACGGCCTGTCGATCTACGCGAGGCGGCACTTCGTGGGATCGCGGTCGCTCGGCGCAGGCGAGGTGTGGCAGTACCACGTCAGCGGGGCGGAAGGCCTGCAGGTCACCACGCGGACGAGCATCCAGAAGGACGCCGGCGAGCCGGCCATCTCGCCCGATGGCCAGACGCTGTACTACAGCAAGGACGTCACGCCCGGCGCGAACTTCGAGTACAACAAGGACCCCCACGGCGTGATCTACGCGATCGTCGCGCGCGACCTGCGGACCGGGCGAGAGCGGACCGTCACGGCGCGCCCAGGCGGCGCAGTGGCCCCGCGCGTCTCGCCCGACGGCAGGACGCTCGCCTTCGTCCGCCGCTTCGGCACGGGCAGCGAGCTCGTGCTGCGCACGCTCGCCACGGGCGAAGAGCGACGCCTGTTTGCCTCGCTGGACAAGGATCTGCAGGAAGCCTGGGCGGTCCACGGCGTCTACGCGCAGTACGCCTGGCTGCCCGACGGATCCGGCCTCGTCGTCTGGGGACAGGGCCGGATCTGGCGTGTGGACGCGGCGACGGGCGAGAGCCGCGTCATCCCCTTCCGCGCGCGCGTCGAGCATACCGTCAACGAACCATTACGTTTCCCCGTGGACGTCCACCCGTCGACGATACCCGTGCGCATGCTGCGGCATGCACGCGTCTCGCCCGACGGCCGCACGGTGGTGTACTCGGCGCTCGGCCATCTCTACAGGCGGCCGCTGCCGGCGGGCGAGGCGGTGCGGCTCACCGACGACACGGCACACGAGGCGTGGCCGTCGTTCTCCCCTGACGGCCAGTCCGTCGTCTACGTCACCTGGAGCGACGGGGACAAGGGCCGGGTGAAGGTGATCGGACTCGACGGAACCGGCGCGCGTGACGTCGTGGCGACGCCCGGGCACTACGCGAGGCCGTCGTTCTCGCCAGACGGCGGGCAGATCGTCTTCGAGGCGGTGGGGCCGGACTCGCGGCGCGGCTACACGCACGGCGTGGAGACGGGCATCTTCGTGGTGCCCGTGAGCGGCGGCACGCCGCGGCTCGTCACCGAGTCGGGCCGCGCGCCGCAGTTCGACCACACGGGCACGCGCCTCTACCTGCGTGATCGTCGCGACGGGCAGTTCGTGCTGCGCAGCGTCGACCTGCACGGCGGCGACGAGATCGTCCACGTGCAGTCGGAGAACGCCACCGAGGCCGTGCCGTCGCCGGACGGCAGGTGGATTGCGTTTGCCGAGCGCTGGAAGACCTTCGTCGCGCCGTTTCCGTCCACCGGGCGCACCGTGACGCTCGCGACTTCGGGCGCCGCGTGGCCCACGGCGCAGGTCTCGCGCGACGCCGGGTTCAGCATCCACTGGGCTGCCGACAGCAGCCGCGTGCACTGGACGCTCGGGCCGCAGCTGTTCACGCGCGACCTCACGGCGACCTTCGCCTTCGTGGAGGGCGGGCAGGCGACGCCCGCCGAGCCCGAGGCCGAAGGCGTGGACATCGGCTTCACGGCGCCGACGGCATCGCCGACCGGGACGATTGCGCTGGTGGACGCGCGCATCATCACCATGGCGGGCGCCGGCGCGGCCGGCGTCATCGAGCGCGGCACCGTCGTCGTCAGGGGCAACCGGATCGTGGCGGTGGGGCCAGGCGACAGCGTCGCCGTGCCGGACGGCGCCACGCGGATCGACGCGGCGGGCAGGACGATCATGCCCGGCATCGTCGACGCGCACGCGCACCTCGGCGGCGCCGGCGACGGGCTGATCCCGCAGGCCGACTGGGCGCTGATGGCCAACCTCGCGTTCGGGGTCACCACGTCGCACGACCCGTCCAACGACACCGAGACCATCTTCACGATGCGGGAGATGGTGCAGACGGGGCAGCTGCTCGGGCCGCGGGTGTTCTCGACCGGCACCATCCTCTATGGCGCGGAGACGCCGTTCAAGGCCGTCGTCGGGTCGATCGACGACGCGCGGTCGCACCTTCGCCGCATGAAGGCCGTGGGCGCCGTCAGCGTGAAGAGCTACAACCAGCAGCGGCGCGACGCGCGGCAGATGATCATCAAGGCCGCGCGCGAGCAGCAGATGATGGTCGTCCCCGAGGGCGGCTCGCTGTACTACATGAACGCGTCGATGGTGCTCGACGGCCACACCGGCATCGAGCACAACATCCCGGTGCCGGTGCTGTACGAGGACGCCGTCACGCTGCTCGCGAGGAGCGGCGTCGGCTACACCCCGACGCTCGTCGTCTCGTACGGGTCGCAGAGCGGCGAGAACTACTGGTACCAGCACGACGAGGTGTGGAAGAACCAGCGTCTGCTCACGTTCGTGCCGCGCGACGTCGTCGTCCCGCGTGCCCGTCGGCGCACCATGTCGGCCGAGGACGACTACGCGCACGTCCTTGTCGCGCAGCAGGCGAAGAAGGTGCTCGACGCTGGCGGATCCGTCCAGCTCGGGGCGCACGGCCAGATGCAGGGCATTGCGGCGCACTGGGAGCTGTGGATGTTCGTGCAGGGCGGGATGACGCCGATGGAGGCCCTGCAGTGCGCGACGATCAACGGCGCGCGCTATCTCGGCATGGACAAGGACCTCGGCTCGATCGAGCCGGGCAAGCTCGCCGACCTCGTCGTGCTCGAGGGCAACCCTCTCGTCGACATCAGGAACAGCAGCTCGGTCGCGATGGTGATGGCCAACGGGCGGCTGTACGATGCCGCGACGCTGCACCAGCTCGCGCCGGTGAAGGCGGAACGGCCCCGGCTGTTCTGGGAGCGTTGAGTGCTCTGTGGCGTCGAGTCACTATGTCACGCTTGCCGCTTCCATTTCTGCTGAAGAGGCGTAGAGTGGGGTGGATGGCGTGTGGCCCGTCGCCCACGCCGTAACGCCATGCACAGTCATCGCAGTGATCGCCCGAGCCGTCCGTCCGCCGCTGTCAGCGTCGACAGCCGTCGCATGATGACGTCGCCCGCCTGTTGCACCTGCGCCTGTTGCACCTGCGCCTGTAGCTAGCCTCGCGCGCGCCCTGCGCGTGAGGGCTTCCTTCATACGTTCAACCGAGTTTCTGGTCATCCCTCTGGGCGACGTGTCGGCCTGTGCCGGCCACCGTCCATGACGGCAGGCCCCTGGCCTCGCCGTCGAAGGAGTGTCGTCATGTTCCGTGTCAGCCACTGGCGTCCGTGGCAGCTCTGGCTCGCTGCCGTGCTGCTCTTCCTCTCACCGCTGTCGAGTCGCGCGCAGACCGCCGCCGCCATCGTCGGCGTCGTCACCGACGAGCAGGGGCGCGCCATTCCGGGCGTCACCGTCGAAGTCACGAGCCCGGCGCTCATCGAGCGCACCAAGACCACGGTCACGGCGGCCGACGGCGCGTACCAGGTCGTCGACCTGCGGCCTGGCGAGTACTCGGTGACGTTCACGCTCGAGGGCTTCCAGGTCGTCCGGCGTACCGGCATCACGCTCAGCACCGGCTTCACCGCGTCGGTCGACGCGACACTGCGTATCGGCCAGCTGCAGGACGAGGTCACCGTCGTGGGCGGCACGCCGGTGATCGACACGCGCTCCGGCACGTCGGAGCGTCCGCTGCACCAGGAGCTGCTCGAGGGCATCCCCGTCGGCCGCGTGCCGAACGTGGCCGTCAGCCTCGTGCCGGGCGCCGTCACGGCACGGCCCGACATCGGCGGATCCGAGACCGGGCAGACGGCGGGCGTCTCGATCCACGGCTCGCAGACGCGCGACCTGATCTGGAACACCGACGGTCTCAACATGACGTCGAACACCGCGTCGGGCGGCGTCTCGGGCCAGTATCCGAACCAGAGCGCGATCCAGGAGATCGTCGTCCAGACGCGGGCGCTGCCCGCGGAGATCGGCGCCGGCGGCGTCAGCGTCAACATGATCACCAAGGACGGCGGGTCCACGTACCGCGGGACGCTCTTTGCGACGTACACGAACAACGACCTGCAGAGCGCCAACGTCAGTGACGAGCAGCGCGAGCGCGGCCTCGCCGCGCCGAGCGCCATGGACACGTTCTACGACCTCAACGGCGGCATCGGCGGCCCGATCGCCCGCGACTCGCTGTGGTTCTTCGCAAGCGCCCGCCGCTTCCGCGTGGACAGGTTCGAGGCCAACACGTTCAATCCCGACGGCAGCCAGGCACTCGACGAGAACCTGATCTGGAACACGAGCGGCAAGCTGACGTGGCAGGTCAACCCGGCCAACCGCCTCTCGACCTTCGTCGACTACAACTACAAGCTGCGTGAGCACCGGCGCGAGATCACGCCGACCTACCAGTTCGTGTCGCCCGAGGCGAGCTACCACTCGCCGCTCTGGGGTCCGGTGGCCAACGTGAAGTGGACGTCGACGCTCAGCCCGACGCTGCTGCTCGACGCGGGCTTCTCGTGGTACTACGTGCCGTGGTCGCTCGACTACCAGCCTGACCTCGCCGAGAACGCCTTCGCGCGCAACGACCTCGCGCTGTCGACGCTGACCGGGGCACCGGCGCCCTCGATGGTGCGCGCCAACCAGGAGCGCCGCACCGCCAGTGCCATCCTGTCGTGGCTGCCCCGCTTCAAGGGCGAGCACCAGATCCGCACCGGCGTGCAGTTCGAGCTCGCGCCGTACGGCCAGACGTTCGACTCGCTCGGCCACGGCGACTTCATCGCGCGGTACCGCAACGGCGTGCCCGACTCGGTGCTCGTCTACAACACGCCGGTCGAGACGAACCTCGATCAGACGGACCTCGGGATCTTCGTGCAGGACGCCTGGGCGGTGAGCCGCCGCCTGACGCTCAACCTCGGGCTCCGGTACGAGCGGCACACCGGCGGGCTCGGCGAGCAGTCGGCCGGCGCCGGCCAGTTCGTGCCCGCGCGGACGTTCCCCGCGCAGAGCGACCTCGTGGTGTGGAACACGCTCGTGCCGCGTCTCGCAGCGACCTACGACCTGTCGGGCCAGGGGCGCACGGTGCTCAAGGTCAGCGCGAGCCAGTACACGCAGCGGCAGGGCTCGGCGCTCATCAACCAGTTCAGCCCGATGCGGCAGAACTCTGAAGTGCGCTCGTGGGTCGACGCCAACAGCGACCTGGTGCCGCAGCTGCACGAGATCGGCCCCTCGCTCGGCGGGCTCGACCGCGGCGCGACGGTGCGCATCGCCGACGACCTGAAGCGGCCCACGCAGTGGGAGTACGCCGCCACCGTCGAGCACCAGCTGGCCGACGACTTCGCCGTGGCCCTCAGCTACTTCCACCGCCGCTACAGCAACCTGACGGCGGTGGTGAACACGGCGGTCTCCTTCGACGACTACGAGCCGCTGACGATCACCAACCCGCTCGACGGCGCGCCGTTCACCATCTACAACCAGAAGGCTGCCTCGATCGGGCGCGTGGACAACGTCCTGATGAACGTGCCCTCGCTCGAGCAGACGTACCACGGCGTCGAGGCGACGGTGAACCGCCGCTTCAGCGACGGCCTCACGCTCTTCGGCGGCGTCACCTTCGGGCGCAACCGGGCGACGAGCACCGACGCCGTCGGCGGCAACCCGAACGGCTACATCAACGCGGATGGCTACGACCTGCTCGACTCGCCTGTCGTCGTCAACGTGTCGGGTATCTACCAGCTGCCGTGGCAGGCCACGATCTCGGGGCACCTCGGGTACTACACCGGGCAGCCGCTGCGGCGCCTCTACACCGTCACGCGGACCATCGCGCCGACGCTGCGGCAGGTGAGCCAGCAGGTGGCGCTGCTGCCCGCGGGTGAGGAGCGCAAGCCGAACCAGACGCTGCTCGACCTGCGGCTCGGACGCAACTTCCGCCTCGGGCGCGGGCTCAGCGTGGAGCCGATCCTCGAGGTGTACAACCTGCTGAACGAGAACGCCTCCGTCACGGAGGTGGAGCAGGTGGGACCGGCGCTGGGCCGCGTCTCGCGCAACCTCGACGGGCGCCTCGTGCGCCTGGGTGTGAAGGTGGCCTTCTGAGGCCACCGCTTCGACAGACACAAGCCACTTCGACAAGGAGCCTTGACGTGACTCGTCTTTCCCGCTGGGCCGCACCTGCGGCCCTCCTCTTCGCACTCGGGGCCACCGGCTGCTCGGCGCCGGCCGACACCGCGACCGCCGACTCGCCGGCCGCGGAAGCGCCGGCTCGCGATACGTTCGAATACCCTTACCCGGCGCTCGCGGAGCGCATCGTGACGGCGCTGCAGCCGACGAGCGGCGAGCGCGTGCTGCTGCGCTACACGCCGGAGGCGCTCGGTCCGCTCGAGGCCGAGCTCCGGCAGCAGCTCGAGGCGAAGGGCGCCGTCGTGGAGACGATCGAATACGGCGAAGTGCCGGACCTCGCCGAGCGGCTCGAGCGCACCGACATCTTCGTCTGGCTGCCGGCGCACGGCGCCGTCACGCCGCCGGCCGAGCGCGCGATTCTCGCCAAGTGGCTCGACGAGGGGCGCGGCCGCCAGATCCACTTCCACTGGGGTGACGGGACGCGCGACGCCGACGGCCTCCACGTGCCGCACACCGTCGAGTACGACAGGATCTACCTGGACGCGCTCGACATCGACTACGCGGCCCTCAGCGCGCGTCAGGATCGCGCGATCGAGGTGCTGCGCTCCGGCGAGGTCCACGTGACGTCGCCGGACGGCACCGACCTGCGCTTCACGATCGGCCCCGACAGGCCCTTCAACAAGCAGGACGGCGACGCCTCCGCCGAGCGGATGAAGACCGCCAAGGTGCGTGTCGACAGGGAGATCGAGCTGCCGGCCGGCGTGCTGCGCGTGGCGCCGCTCGAAGAGACCGTCAACGGCACGCTGGCCATTCCGAAGGCCCGCTTCGGCGACGCCACGGCCACCGGCATCCGCCTGACGTTCACCAGGGGCGTGGTCAGCGACGTCACGGCCGAGACCGGCCTCGACGCCGTGAAGGCCCACCTCGCGTCTGCGCCCGGCGCGTCACACTTCCGTGAGCTGGGCCTCGGCTTCAACCCGAAGCTGCAGGTGCCGGAGGGGCACACGGCGATGCCGTACTACGGCTACGGCGACGCTGTCGCGCGCCTGGGCCTCGGCGACAACTTCGAGGTCGGCGGCAACGTGCGCGGCGGCGGCGTCCGCTGGCTGTTCTTCCCGAACACCACGATCGCCGTCGGCGACAAGGTGCTCGTCAAGGACGGCAAGCTCGTCGACGGCACGACATAACCCCAGGGCAGGGACGGCTCCCCGAGCCGTCCCTCCTCCTCCGTTCCTTCGCTCCTCCGTTCCT
>JBIQIB010000035.1:0-21130 GCA_044508265.1 Acidobacteriota bacterium | reverse complement strand
CTCCTCCGTTCCTTCGCTCCTCCGTTCCTCCTATCCTCCTCCTCCGTTCCTTCGCTCCTCCGTTCCTCCCGTCCTCCTCCGCTCATCTCCCTCCACTCACATCGAGAATGCTCCCCGTCACGTACGAGGCCTCCTCCGACAGCAGCCAGTGGATCGCGTAGGCGACCTCGTCCACCTCTCCGCCGCGCTGCATGGGCACGGCAGCCTTCACCCGTTCCACGCGTCCCGGCTCGCCGCCGCTCGCGTGGATGTCGGTGTAGATCGGCCCGGGGCGCACGGCATTCACACGGACCCCTTCGGTGGCCACCTCCCTCGCGAGACCGACGGTCATCACGTCCACCGCGCCCTTGGTCGCCGCGTAGTCCACGTACTCAAACGCGCCGCCCAGCTTCGCCGCCACCGACGACACGTTCACGATCGCGCCGCCCCGTCCGCCGTAGCGCGTGGACATGCGCCGCACGGCCTCGCGCGCGCACAGGAACGCGCCGACGACATTGGTCGTGAGCACGCGGTGCCAGCGCGCCGCCGTCATCTCGTCGAAGCGCATCTGCGCCTCCAGGACGCCCGTGTTGTTCACGAGCCCCGTCACCGTGCCAAGCTCGTTGTCCACCGTGTCGTACATGCGCAGGACGTCGGCTTCGTTGCCGACGTCGGCCTGGACCGCCAGCGCGCGGCCGCCCGAGTCGGCGATTTCGCGCACCAGCGCCTCTGCGGCATCACGGTTGGTGTGGTAGTTGACGGCGACGGATGCGCCTCGCCGCGCCGCGAGACGCGCCGTGGCCGCGCCGATGCCGCGGCTGGCACCGGTGATCAGGACGATTGACATGTCACGAAGCTTACCGCTTACGGCTTGCCACGCATCCGGCAGGACGAACCGCTCCCCGCTCGCGCTCGTTCACAGCCGGCCGACCCTCTGGAAGCGCAGCCGGTAACGCAGCGGCGTGACGCCGGTGTGGCGACGGAACAGGCGACGGAAGAAGGCCGGATCCTCGTAGCCCACGGCGGCGGCGATGTCGTCGGTCGGCTCGCTGGTAGCCTCGAGGCGCTGCTTGGCGGCCTCGATGCGCAGGGCGTGGACGTACGCCAGCGGCGTGACGCCCGTGGCGGCCCTGAAGCGCCGCTTGAACGTCCGCTCCGGCAGCTTCGACTGCCGCACCATGCCGGCCACCGGGCTCGGGTCGGCGAGATGCTCGCGGATCCAGCGCTCGCACGCGGCCACCGCGCCGTCCTCGTGGCGTCGCGGCAGCGGCATCGCAAACGGCAGCTGGCCGTCGCTCCTGTCGCCGAGCACGAACACCCGCGCGAGTCGCCTCGCCTCTTCCTCGCCGCAGCAGCGCGCCGTCAGGTAGAGGGCCAGGTCTTCCCACGACGCCGCGCCGCCGCTGGTGACGATGCGGTGCTCCGGACCGGCGGGCAGCAGCACCCGCGCCGCGTTGAGCCTGACGGCAGGGTAGTAGCGCGCGAACACGTCGCACACCATCCAGTGCGTGGTTGCCTCGAGGCCGTCGAGCAGGCCGGCGTCGGCCAGCAGCAGCGACCCCGAACATGCCGAGCACACGATCGCGCCTGCCTCGTGACACCGCGCCAGCCACTGCGCCTCCTCGCGCCAGCGTCCTCGCGGGTCGGTGTCCATCGGCATGTTGATGTCACACGCGATGACGACCGACGGCAGTGCCGGATCGGAGAGGTGCACCTGCGAGTGGAGGGGGATGTCGAGGAACGACCGCATCTGCGGCGCGCGACCGGCGATGCGCACGTCGAGCGGCGCCACGTCCGTCCGTTCGCCGGTGAGCTGGCTCCAGGCAGTGCCGGCGGCCTGAAGGATCTCGTACATGCCGTAGACGACGGCGGGGCTGGATTCTGGCAGGGCCAGCACGCGCACCGTGGTCGGGCGGTCTGTCACGGCCATCGCCCGATTCTGGCACGGATGCCTCGTTGGTGGCCGCTCCGTCGCTTCACGTACGGCCGCCGCGCCGCTAGCGTGAGTACGACAACGGACGCTCGCAGCGAGGAGACGCATTCATGACAGCCATCGACATCGAACCCCGCACCTTCGACCCTGACGCCGCGGCGGCATTCGCCGATCGTGTCGGCTCGCTCATCGACGGTGCCGCCGTCGTCCTGATGACGGCCATCGGGCACCGTACGAAGCTCTTCGACACGATGGCCTCGCTGCCGCCGTCGACGAGCGACGAGATCGCGGCCGCCGCCTCGCTCGCCGAGCGGTACGTGCGCGAGTGGCTCGCCGTGATGGTGACCGGGCGCATCGTTCACTACGACGCGGCCACCCGGCGCTATTCCCTGCCGCCCGAGCACGCCGCCTGCCTGACGACTGGCGCGCCGCTCGGCAACCTGGCCGTGTACACGCAGCATGCGGCGCTCCTCGGCCAGGTGCAGGAGCGGCTCCTGCGATGCTTCGTCACCGGCGAGGGGACGCGCTACGAGGAGTACCCGTGCTTCCACCAGATCATGGCGGAAGACAGCGGCCAGACCGTGACGGCGCGGCTGTTCGACAGCGTCCTGCCGCTCGTGGACGGCATCGAGGCACGACTCCGGCAGGGCATCGACGTCATGGACGCCGGCTGTGGCCGCGGATCCGCGCTGCTGGCCCTGGCGGCCCGCTACCCGCGCAGCCGCTTCGTCGGCTACGACCTGTCACGTGAGGCGACAGACGCGGCGCGCGCCGAGGCCGCGGCGGCCGGCCTGACGAACATCCGGTTCGAGGCCCGCGATCTCACCGGTTATGCCGAGCGGGCACGCTTCGACATGGTGACGTCCTTCGACGCCATCCACGACCAGGCGGATCCGGCAGGACTCGTCCACGCCATGCACGGCGCGCTCCGGCCGGGCGGCGTGTACCTCGTGCAGGACATCGGCGGCTCGGCGCGCCTCGAGAACAACCTCGACTTTCCGATGGCGTCGATGCTCTACGCCGCATCCTGCGCCCATTGCATGCCTGTATCGCTCGGCCAGGGAGGCGCCGGGCTCGGCACGATGTGGGGATGGGAAACGGCGCAGGCAATGCTGCAGGACGCCGGGTTCCATCCCGTCGTCCGGCACGTGCTGCCGCACGACCCGATGAACGTGTGGTTCGTCGCCTGGAAGTGACTCTCAGGTCGCATCCACCGGCGCGGGCAGATCGACAGTGAACGTCGTGCCGCCGCCGCCCGTGATGACGTCGATGCGGCCGTCGTGGGCGTCCACGATGGCCTTGCCGATGGCCAGCCCGAGGCCGGTGCCGCCCTCTCGCGACGATCGGGACGGAGCGGCACGCCAGAAGCGGTCGAACACACGGCCCGCGACCGCGGGGTCGAGCCCCGGCCCGGTGTCGCGGACGACTATCCGCGCGCGCGCTTCGCCTCCTGCGCCGCGACCTTCGCCGGTCTCCATGAGCAGGATGTCGACGCGGCCCCCGTCGCGGTTGTAGCGAATCGCGTTCGACACGAGGTTGGTCAGCAGGATGCCGAGCTGCAGGCGGTCGCCCATGGCGGTCGCCTCGCCCTCGCAGTGCACCTCGACATGCTTCTCGGCGGCGAGGCGTTGCAGGTCGACGGCGACGTCGTCGGCCAGCGGCCGCAGCGGCACCCGACCCGTCACGGGCGCAGCGGTGCCGCTTTCGATGCGCGCGAGGGTCAGCAGCGACTCGACGAGGTGCTTCAGGCGCCGTCCCTGGCGGGCGCACACCTCGAGCGCGTGGCGGTACTCGTCCACGGAACGCGTACGGCTCAGCGCCCACTCGCTCTCGGCCACGACGGTGGCCACCGGCGTGCGCAATTCGTGGCTCGCGTCGGCGGTGAGCTGCCGCTCGCGCTGCAGCGCACGCTCGAGCCTGTCAAATGCGGCGTTCAGGCGTTCGGCGACGCCCGTGAACTCCGAGTCGACGCCGTCGAGGTCGATGCGCGCCGCGGTGCCGGGCGCCAGCCGCCGGGCCGTCGCGTCGATCTGGCGCACCGACCGGGCCATCTCGCGCCGCAGCCAGACGGCCAGCGGCGCGGCGAGCAGCACGGCGAGCAGGCTCGCGCTGAGCAGGCTCGTCGCCAGCCTGCCGAGGTCTGCCTGGACGGGCGCGAGCGGTTGCCCCACTCGCACGATGGCGTGAGGAGCAGCGCCGTTGGCGCCCGACGGCACGGTGACGCGGTGCTCGCGGTGACTGCCGACCGTCCAGCTCCCCGTGCGCACCACCTCTTCCGGAGGCAGCGGCGGGGCGTCGCCGTCGAGCAGGCGCCCGGCGGGATCGTAGACGCCGTAATACCCGTCGCCTTCCGAGACGGCCAGCCGCAGCTCGCTCGGGATCTCGACCTCGACCACGCCCTCCGTGACGACGATCTGCCGCCCGAGCGCGACGGCATCCGCCGCGATCCGCGTGTCGAGCGCGCGCACCGACACCCGCCAGTACTGCCACATCGCCAGCGCAGCCAGCGCCAGCCCCAGGCCGATGGCCCACAGCGCCGTCAGCGCGAACACCCGCCGGACGACGGACCTAGGTCTCGACGATGTAGCCATGGCCCCGGCGGGTCCGGATGATGTCCGTCCCGAGCTTGCGCCGCAGGCTGGCGACGTAGACGTCGAGGACGTTCGACGCCGTGTCGTCGGTGTCGCTGTACAGGTGATCGAGGAGCTCCCGGCGCGACACCACGCGTCCGCGGTGCAGCGCGAGGTACTCGAGGACGGCAAACTCGCGCGGGGTGACGGCGACCGCCGTGCCGGCGCGCCGGACGATCCGCTGCGCGGCGTCCACCTCGACGTCACCCACCGCGTAGACGGGCGAGGCCTGCCCGGCGGCCCGTCGCAGCAGCGCGCGGCAGCGCGAGACGAGCTCGGCGGGCTCGAACGGCTTCGCCAGATAGTCGTCGGCGCCCGCGTCGAGCAGCCGCACGCGGTCGTCGAGCGCGTCGCGCGCCGTGAGCACGAGGACGGGCGTCGTCGTGCCGCGGGAGCGCATCGTGGCCAGGAGCTGCTCGCCCTGCATCCGCGGCAGCATCAGGTCGAGCACGAGCAGGTCGTACCCCGGCTCCAGCGCCATGGCGAGACCTTCCTCGCCATCGCGGGCGATGTCGCAGCTGAACCCGGCATCGCGGAGCAGGCGCGCGAGGACGTCGGCGAGGTCGTCCTCGTCCTCGACGATCAGCAGGCGCATGGTCTCGTCATTGCGGCTCGTCGAGTGGACGATACCAGAGCCGCTCGAAGTGCGCGGTGCCGTCGCCAGGCATCCAGAACCCCACGGTGCCGGCGACCGGTGGCGTGTCGTCGCGGTCGTGGGCCACCGGGACGCCGTTCAGCCACACGCGCACGCGGGAGCCGCCGTGCTCGATGGAGAGCTCGTGCCATGCGCGCGCGTCGAGCCGCAACCCCGTGCGGCGGTCGAGGCGGATGCGATGCCCGCGCACGAACTTGTAGAGGACGACCTCGTTGGTGTCGAAGTCGAGCCTGGCGGCGAAGTAGTTCCCCGCATCCTGCACCCGCCACGCCAGCCCGGCGGCCTTGTCGCCCGTCGCCATCCGCAGCCTGACGCCCGCATGCACGTCGGCGAGCGCCACGTCGGTGCGCACCGCGAGCCGGTAGCCGCTGCGTCCGAGCGCCGTCTGCCCGAGTGCTACATACCGGTCGAGCGCGACCACTTCCCATCTGCCGGGCTCGTCGTCCACCGACGACAGCGTGCGAAACCCGTCGGGCAGGGTGCCCGGCCGTGCGCCACGGAAGCTCACGACGGTGGACGCGGGCGTCCGCGACTCCAGCGACGCCGTGGTGCACACCGCGACGAGCAGCGCGATGCCGGACGCACGCAGCAGAGTTGGCATGGCTGGCAGTGTGCCAGACGGCGCCTGAAGATCGGATGAAGGCGTCCTTCATCGGACCTTCATGCGCGTCCCGGTAGGCTGTCCGGGTATGTGCCTCCCCCATCGTCTTCTCCAGTCATTCGCATTCATCAGCCTGCTGGCCGTGGTCATGACGCCCTCCGCAGCGGCCCAGGGGCCGTCGCATGACGACCTCACCCGCCAGCCGGAAGTCGAGGGGGATCGCGCAACAGGGCAGATCGTCGTTACGGCCGTCGACTCGCTGGAGGGCCGTCTGCCGGGAGCAACGGTGACGGTCACTGCGACAGGCGCCGCGCCCAACGCGGCGGGCGAGCCGATCATCGCGATCACGGGCGAGAACGGCGAAGTGCGCGTGGACGACCTGGTCCCCGGCGAGTACGACGTGATCGTCGAGCTGCCCGGCTTCGACGTCTCGCATCGGATGGTCGTGGTCGAAGCAGGGGAGTCGGTGCGCTCGGAAGCCGTGCTGGTCATCGGCGGCTTTGCCGAAGCGGTGGCGGTGACGAGCGACGCGACGCCGCCCCAGAACACCGACGGCTTCACCGAGACGTTGAGCAGCGAAGAGATCGACCAGCTGCCCGACGATCCGGAGACGCTGCAGACGATGCTCGACGAGATGGCCGGAGGCGACGCCGAGTTCCGCGTGAACGGCTTCGAGGGCGGCGAGCTGCCGCCGAAGGAGCAGATCCAGGCCATCCGCATCCGGCAGGATCCGTTCAGTCCCGACAGCATGGGCGCCGGACGCCCGCGCGTGGAGATCGTCACGCGGCCCGGGCTGAACGCCTGGCGGCACGAGGTGAACCTGCAGGTGAGCGACCAGTCGCTCGACGCGCGGCAGCCGTTCGCGCCCGAGCGCGGCGAGGGTCAGACGCGGCGCGCCACCTGGAACTTCAGCGGGCCGCTGATCGCAGGGCGCACGTCGGTTGCCGGACGGCTCTCGCTGCGCGACTCGTACGATGCGGAGTCGATCGTCGCGACGACCCCGGCGGGCAGCGTCAGGGACGTCGTGAGCGCCGAACGGGGACGCGTGTTCGGCGAGCTCCGCGTGGAGCACGCCCTCAACGACACGCATACGCTGCGCATGGAGTACCAGCGCCGCGACTTCAGCGGCGACAACCTCGGCGTCGGTGAGTTCAGCCTGCGGGAGCGGGCCTTCTCCGACAGTCGCACGGTCGACGTGGTGCGCCTCTCGGAGACGGGCACCTTCGGCACGGCAATCTTCAACGAGTTCCGACTGGAGTACGTCGGCGACTCGCAGGACGTCCAGTCGGTCAGCGACGCGCTGGCCATCAACGTCCAGAACGCGTTCACGGCGGGCGGCGCGCAGCGGCGCGGCGGCGTCAGCGGCCGCGAGATCGAGATTGCCAACAGCCTGGAGTTCGTCCCGGCACAGGGGCACAACGCCCGGCTCGGCTTCGAGGGCGAGTGGGGGCGGTCGCGGCGCGACCGGTTCGACAATTACACCGGCACCTTCACGTTCGCGAGCCTCGAAGACTACGTGGCGGGGCGGCCGCGCCAGTTCGTCCAGCGGAGGGGCGACCCGCACGTCGAGTACTCGCGCTACGAGTTCAGCTGGTGGGCCCACGACGACTGGCAGGTGCACGAGGACGTGCGGCTGGGGCTCGGGGTGCGCCACGACTTCCAGGGCTACGTCGACGGCAAGCTGAACCTCGCCCCGCGGGCGAGCGTGGCCTGGACACCTGCCGATGACAAGCGCACGTCGATCAACGCCGGCGTGGGCGTCTTCAACGAGTGGGTGGGCACCGACATCTACGAGCAGACGCTCCAGCTCGATGGCACGCGCCAGCGCGACGTGATCGTCACCGACCCCTCGTTCCCGGATCCGTTCGCCGACGGCGCCGAGGCCGAGACCGTACCGCCGTCCATCGTGAGGTTCGGCGACGACGTCGTGCTGCAGAACGCCACGCGCGCATCGGTCGGCGTCGAGCAGCGCTTCAGCGAGACGCTGAGGGTGCGCTTCAACGTCTTCAGGCAGCTCACCAACGACCGGCTGCGCGCCATCAACGCCAACGCCCCGGTGAACGGCGTCGTGCCGAATCCCGAGTACGCGCGCATCACGCAGATCGAGTCGACAGGCGAGCGGCGCTCCACGGGCCTCGACGCGAGTCTGCGCGCCAACAGCGAGAGCGGATTGTCGTCGGGGTTCCTGCGCTACCGCTACACCCGCACCTTCGACGACGGGGACGGCGCCCTGAGCCTGCCGGCCGACAGCAACGACCTCGCGGCCGAATGGGGCCCTTCGTCCTGGGACATCCGGCATCGCATCTACGGATTCCTGCGCACGGAGCTGCCGTACGGCATCCGCGCCAGCCTGTCGGGCAGCCTGATGTCGGGCGCGCCGTACACGATCCGCACGGGTTTCGACGACAACGGCGACACCGTCTTCAACGACAGGCCCGAGGGCGTCGGCCGCAACACCGCGCGCGGCACCTGGCGCCGCAACGTCGACCTGCGCTTCGGCTGGAGGCCGTCGTTCCTCGGCATGGAGGGACAGACGGGCCGGGGTGGACAAGGTGGTGACGCCCGGCGTGGCGGCCCCGGCCGGGGCGGCTCGCGCGGCAAGGGGGCCGAGCTCTACGCGAACGTGTCGAACCTGTTCAACGAGGTGAACTACACGCGCTTCTCGGGCGTGCAGACGTCGCCGCTGTTCGGCATGCCCACGGCCGCGGCGTCGGCCCGGCAGTTCGAGTTCGGCACGCGCGTCTTCTTCTGAGCTGGACGGCGGCGCGGTCTCGGAGGACGATAGGTCCCCATATGCGACGCGTCCGCTACTCGGTGGCCGCCAGCCTCGACGGCTACATCGCGACACCCGACGGGGGGTTCGACTGGATCGTCATGGACCCCGAAATCGACTTCGAGGCGATGTACGCCTCGACGAGCGGCCTGCTGATGGGCCGCTCGTCCTATGAGGTGACCCAGACCATGGGCGGTACCGGTGGTCCGCCGATGCCCACGTGGGTCTATTCGCGCTCGCTGCCCGAAGGCGAGCGCGACGGCATCACGTTCGTGCGCGACGCCGTGCCACACATCCGCACCCTGAAGGACGCCGATGGCAAGCCCCTCTGGTTGTGGGGCGGCGGGCAGCTGTTCCGGGACGTCGCCGCTGCCGGGCTGGTGGACGAGGTGGAGGTCGCGATCATCCCGGTCCTGCTCGGCGGAGGGCTTCCGCTCCTCGCGACTCCCGGCCCGATGCTCACCCTGGCGCTGCGCGATCAGCGGACCTACCAGACGTCCGGAATCGTCGTTCTCCGCTACGATGTGGTGCCGAGACCATCATGAGACGTCCCCATACTTCAGTTCACCGCCTGTCCCGCCGTACGTTCGTGCACCGCACCGCGCTTGCCGCGGGTGCGCTTTCGATGCCGTCGCTGATGACCGGGTGCAGCAACGGTCCGGAAGAGCCGGCCGACGCGCCGGCGCCCGTGCCGGCTGACGATGCCGCCCTGCGCCTCGTGACGCTCGACCCCGGGCACTTCCACGCCGCGCTGGTGCAGAAGTCGATGTACCCCGGCGTCAGCCCGGTCGTGCACGTGTACGCGCCGGAAGGCGACGAGCTGCGCCAGCACCTCGCACGCATCGAGGCGTACAACGCGCGCCCGGACGACCCGACGCACTGGGAGGTGCAGGTGCACACGGGCCCGGACTTCCTCGACCGGATGATCGCCGACCGCGCCGGTGACATCGTCGTGATTGCCGGCAACAACGCCCGGAAGACCGAGTACATCGTGCGATCCGTGGAGGCGGGCTTCCACGTGCTCGCCGACAAGCCGATGGTGCGCACGCCGGCGGATCTGGACCGCCTCCGGCAGGCGTTCGAGACGGCGGCACAGCGTGGTGTCCTGCTGTACGACATCATGACGGAGCGCTTCGAGGTCACCAACGAGCTGCAGCGTCTCCTGTCCGATGTGCCCGCCCTCTTCGGCGACCTGGAGCCCGGCTCGCCCGACGCGCCGTCGATCACCAAGGAAAGCGTGCACCACTTCGCCAAGGTGGTGTCGGGTGTGCCGCTCGTGCGCCCCGCCTGGTTCTTCGACGTCGAGCAGCAGGGCGAGGGCATCGTGGACGTCACGACGCACCTCGTCGACCTGATCCAGGCGAGCACGTATCCCGAGGAGCGGCTCTCGCCCTCGGACGTCGAGGTGATCAGGGCCAGGCGCTGGTCCACGCCCATCGCGCCCGCCCAGTTCCAGCAGGTGACCGGTGCGACGACGTTCCCCGACTTCCTGCAGCCGCACGTGCACGACGGCACGCTGCACGTCTACTCGAACGGCGAGTTCACCTACAGGCTGCGCGACGTGCATGCCCGGGTGTCGGTGACGTGGAACTTCGAGGCCCCGCCCGGCACCGGCGACACGCACTTCTCCGAGATGGTGGGCACACGCGCCAGGCTGGTGATCCGGCAGGGCGAGGCCGAGGCGTTCAGGCCGGTGCTGTACGTGGAGCGCGTGCCGGCCGTCAGCGCCAGCGAGTTCGACGAGGCGGTCAGGACGTCGATCGAGCAGATCCAGACGCGCTTCCCCGGCGTCAGCGCAAGCGGCGACGGCGACAGGCGCACCGTGGAGGTTCCCGAGAAGTACGCCGTCGGGCACGAGGCGCATTTCGCGCAGGTCACGGAGAACTTCCTCGCGTATGTGAAGGAAGGCGCGCTGCCCCCGTGGGAAGTGCCGTACATGCTGACCAAGTACGCCACGTTGATGGAGGCGTATGAGAAGAGCAGGTAACGGATTCTGACGAGGACTGGAGGAGGGGAGGAGCGGAGGAACGGAGGAAGAGGAGCGGAGGAGGGGAGGAGCGAAGGAACGGAGGAAGGGTTAACGCATCGCGTCCGCCCTTCGCAGAGCTTCGACGATCTCTGCATACGCCTCCGCGCGCTTGGCCTTGTCCGGGATGCGCAGTGCGACGGCGGGGTGGCGCGTGACGACGGCTGGCAGGTCGAAGAGCGACGGGATGACCTGCCCCTGTGACGCCGTGAAGCCCACCTTGTTACCGCAGGCGGCCGCGAGCGCTGACGCGCCGAGGCAGACGAGCACCTTCGGGGAGACGCGTGCAATCTCTCCTTCCAGCCAGGGCCGGCACGCAGCAATCTGCCCGTAGGTTGGTTTCTTGTGGATGCGGCGCTTGCCGCGCTCGGCCGGCGCCTCTGCGACCGTGTGGCGGAAGTGCTTCACGCCATTGGTGACGAACACGTCGCCGCGCGGAATGCCCGCCTCGGCAAGGGCGCGGTCGAGAATCCGGCCTGACGGGCCCACGAACGGGCGTCCTTCCTTCTCTTCTGCGTCTCCCGGCTGCTCGCCGATGACGAGCAGCCGGGCAGTGCGTGGCCCCTCTCCCGCGACGGGACGTGTGCCGTTGGCATACAGCTCGCAGCCGCGGCACCGCGGGAGTGCCTCCCGCAGGGCGCGCAGACCGCCGGCTTCGGGCACGAACGGCCGTGCCCCGTCCGGCGTGGCCCGTGTCTGCGCCGGAAGAGCGTCGTCGGCCTGCCGTGCGGTATCGGCCATGCGTCCCGCCGATCAACGTCGAGGCTCAGCGGTGCACGGTCTCGCGATCGCGCATGTCGCGCACGCGGTCGTGCGCCTGCCGCACCTGCAGTGCCTGCTGCTGCACCGTCGTGAGTGCGCTCGGCGGCAGCGGCTGCTTCAGCGCGTTCTCGTAGGCCGCCTTCGCGGCGTCCTCGCCGCGTTCCGCCTCCGCGACGATCGCGTGATCGTCGCGGCCGGTGACCATCGACTTGATGTTGAGCCAGCCGCGATGCAGCGAGCCGCTTACGCTGCCGCCCTGCTCGGGATCGCCGCCGAGCCGGCGCACCTCTTCCTGCAGCTCTCGCGCGAACGCCGCGCGTTGCTGCGAATACTCGTGGAACGTGGTTCTGATGGCGACGTTCTGCAGGGCGTCAGCGGCCGTCCTGAAGCCAATCTCTCCATCCCGGCACGTCTCGATGAGGTTGTTGAGCACGGAAATCGCGTTGTCGTTCTGCATCGGTATCTGAAGCCTCCTGTACGGATGCAGAGCAAGTCGGGTACCAACACGCCGGCGTGCGGGATCACGCGCGGCGAGAGGAAACGCGAAGGCTGGTACGCCGATCGCGCGTGAATGTGGCGATCCCGAGGCCCATCGTGGGGTGTCATGCCCGCCGACGCCGGTGGACGATCTCCATGGCGGACACGCAGACACCGACCCACGCCGCACCCGCCACGAGCCCCGCGATGACGTCGCTCGCGAAGTGGACGCCAAGGTACAGCCGGCTGAACGCCATCACGACGCTCCAGGAGAGCGCGATGGCGAGGACCGGGACGACCCACCGCCACGAGCGCCGGTCGCGCAGCACGAGGTAGCTGGCGACGCCGCACGCGATGAAGGTGCCCATGGCATGTCCGCTCGGAAAGCTCCAGCTGGATTCGGCCAGCAGCGGGTCCGCAAACTCGGGACGAGCCCTCATGAATGTCGTCTTGAGCATCACGTTGAGGAGGGCTCCGCCAGCCTGCGCTCCCGTCCATCCAACGGCCAGCACGACGGCGCCCCGCGCCAGCAGCACGGCGGCGACGACGAGCGTGACGGTCGTGAGAACGCCCGTCGAGCCCAGCCACGAGATCGTCGCGAACACCTGCAGGCCCATCGGATTCGTCCGCTCGTGCAGCGCCTGGGCGAACGTGAGGTCGAACGCCGCGATCTCGCTCTCGTCGCCGAGCGTCTCATGTGCGACGCTCACGAACGCAGCGGCGCAGAGGACGACGGCCAGCCCCACGGCCAGGTGCAGCGACACGTAAGCGCTCGGTACCAGTTGCGCGGAGCGATCCACGACGTGACGGAACAGGGGCACGCGCCGCGCGTGATCCGAGAGCGCGGCCACGACACCGAGGATCGGCGTCCGATGCCGCGCCGCGGCGCGGATGACGGCAACGAGCGTCGCGAGCGCGATCGTGACCACCACGAGGCCGGCGCCGAGCAGCAGGAGCGCGTGCTCGGCCATGAGGCGCGCCACGTCGTTCACGTCGAGTTCGCCCATCGGTCCGCAGGCCCTTGTGTGCGGAGGTCCCGTCGATTCTAGATCGCCCTGTCGGCGTCCGGCTGTTGACGCGACGTGCCGCGCCCCCGTACCGTCCACGCATGAGCAGCCGCCTCCCCCTGGTCTTCGTCTCCGTGCTTCTTGCCGCCGCCGGTTCCGCGTCGGCACAACCTGCGGCCGACGCCACCCCCGCGGCGCCGCGCGCGTTCATCGACGGGACGGGGCCCGGCTGGCGCACGCTGGGACCCGACGACTTCGCGCCCGTGAACGGCTATCCCGACACGTGGACCTGGAAGGGCGACCTGCTCACCTCGACGGGCGTGCCCATCGGCGTGATGCGGACGCGCGACATCTTCGTCAACTTCGAGCTCGTGGTGGAGTGGCGGCACCTGCAGCCGGCCGGTAACTCGGGCGTCTTCGCATGGGTGCCGATGAAGGCGCTCGAGAACCTGCCGCCCGGACGGCTGCCGCGATGGGGCGTGGAAGTGCAGATGCTCGACCACGGCTACCGCGAGTGGTACCGCAAGGAGAGCGGCGGCAAGCCCGACGGCTGGTTCACCACCAACGGCGACATCTTCGCCGTCGGCAACACCGAGCTCGAGCCGTTCCCGCCGCTCTCGCCTGACGGCTCACGCAGCTTTCCGCGTGCGGAACGCAGTCGCGGCGCCGGCGAGTGGAACCATTACTACGTGCGCGGCATCAATGGCGAGATTCGCCTCTGGGTGAACGGCGAGGAGGTCTCCGGTGGACGCAACGCGAACCCGCGTGCCGGGTTCCTCTGCCTCGAGGCCGAAGGGGCGCCCATCGAGTTCCGCAACATCCGCGTCCGCGAGCTGCCGTAGCCATGGCGGGAGTCTGCTCGGGGAACCGCGCGCGGCGCTGCGACGTCACCGCCAGCGCTGAGCGCGTCGCGCCAGACGGTCAGCGGCCGTCGACGAGCCGCCTGACGAGGGCATCCACGGCAGGCTCGCGCATACCGCTCTCGCGGGTCGCCAGCACGAGATGGCGCGTTGCCAGTGTCCGGCCCTTCGAGAGGCCTCGCGGCCCGGCTTCTGCCTGCGATGCGGGCAGCACGGTCCACCCGCTGCCGAACCGGACCATCTCCCGCAGCACTTCCGGCTGGTGGCTTTCGGCGACGATGTCGATGGGCGCACCAAGGCGGCGCAGCTCCGTGACGACGACGTGGCGCGTGTGGGAGCCGGCGGGGTAGAGCACCCACGGGCCCCAGCCCGCCGGCGGCCCGATGCGCCTGCCGGGCGGCGCATACACCGCCAGACGCTCGGTGCGCACTCGCCGCAACGTGAGGCCCGCGAGCTCGCGCGGGGGCGCGACGCACACCGCCACATCCAGCTGTCCCGCGACAAGCAGCTTGAGCAGGGCCCCCGACGGCGCAACGCGCACGAGCAGGTCCACGTCGGGATGCCCGGATCGGAACGCCTGCACCGCGTCCGGAAAGTGCACGACCGCCGCGGCGTCGATCATCCCCAGCCGCACGCGTCCGGCCGCACCCCGCCGCAGCCGGTCGGCCCACCGCGTCAGATCGGCCGTGAGGCCGAGCACCTGCCGCGCATGAGCCACGACTGTCGCAGCTGCCGGCAGCAACTGCCGCGGGCGGCTCTCGCGGTCGAAGAGCGTCAGCCCGAGCCGCCGCTCGAGCTCGGCCAGTCCCTGTGACAGCGCCGACGGCGTCACGCCGACAACAGCGGCGGCCTGCGCCCACGTCGGCGCTTCGTCCACGGCGACGAGGTACTCGAGCTGACGGATCGACAGGTCAGGAAGCATGTCTGCACTGTACTTCAGGAATGCTTCAACAACGTGCCGCCAAGTGAATCGCAGCTTATGGTGTCGCCCATGAACGCTGCGCTCACGCCCCCGCCCGCTTCGACCGACTCAGCACGCCGCCGCGCCCCCGGCCGGCTCGGCGTCCTCCTTCCGGGCCTGGGTGCCGTGGCCTCGACGTTCGTCGCCGGCGTCCTGGCCGCGCGCAAGGGCCTGACGCCGCCCATCGGCTCGTTGAGCCAGATGGCGCGCCTCGAGATGCCTGACGGGAACGGCGGCAGCCGGCAGGTGCCGATTGGCGACGCCGTCGACCTCGCGGCACTGGACGACCTCGTCTTCGGCGGGTGGGATCCGATCACGCCGAACCTCCTCGAAGCCGCGCGGACGGCCCGCGTACTCGACGCGGAGCACCTCGCGCCCATCGCCGACGAGCTCGAAGCCATCGTCGGCATGGACGCCGTGTTCGACCGCCGCTGGGTCTCGCGCCTGGAGGGCACGCGCGTCAAGCAGCAGGCGGGGAAGTGGGCGCAGGCGCAGGCCCTCGTGGACGACATCACGGAGTTCAAGGCGCGCCACGGGTGCGACAGGCTCGTGATGGTGTGGTGCGGATCGACGGAAGCGTTCCAGGAGCCGTCGGCCGTGCACGAGACGGCAGCCGCCTTCGAGCAGGGCCTGCGCGACGACGACCCGAACATCGCGCCAAGCCAGATCTACGCGTGGGCGGCGCTGCAGTGCGGCGTGCCGTTTGCCAACGGCGCGCCGAACCTGACCGTCGATCTCCCCTGCATGATCGAGGAAGCCACGCGGCGCGGCGTGCCCATTGCGGGCAAGGACTTCAAGACGGGGCAGACGTGGATGAAGACGCTGCTCGCGCCCGGGCTCAAGGCCCGCATGCTGGGCCTGCGCGGGTGGTACTCCACCAACATCCTCGGCAACCGCGACGGCGAGGTGCTCGACGCACCCGAGAACTTCAAGTCGAAGGAAGTGTCGAAGCTCGGCGTGCTCGATACGATCCTCGAGCCCGCTGCCTATCCCGATCTGTACGGCAACATCGACCACGTGGTGCGGATCAACTACTACCCGCCGCGCGGCGACAACAAGGAAGGCTGGGACAACCTCGACATCTTCGGATGGCTCGGCTATCCCATGCAGATCAAGATCGACTTCCTGTGCCGTGACTCGATCCTGGCCGCGCCGATCGTGCTCGACCTCGCGCTGTTCCTCGACCTTGCGCACCGCCGGGGCGCGTCCGGCGTGCAGGAGTGGCTGTCGTTCTTCCTGAAGGCGCCGCAGGCGGCAGGCGAAGCGCCCGCGCCGCACGACCTGTTCGTGCAGCGCGCACGCCTGGACGAGACGCTGCGCGGCTGGGCCGGCGTGACGGCGAGGTAGGGACGGCTCTCCGAGCCGTCCTTCCCCGCGCTCGGAGAGCCGTCGCTACCGTGGCAGGTCCATCGCCACGCCAATCTGCTGGTACATGGCCAGGAAGTCGAAACAGTTGTGCGCTTCCACGATCTGGCCGTCCTCCATGCGACCGAGTGCGAAACCGCAGAACTCGACGGACTTGCCCGTGGCAGGCATGCCGAGGCCCGCGCCGGTATGCGTGCCCGTCACGCGGCAGTGCGCGACGGTCCAGTCGCCCTCGGAGACCGAGTGCTCCACCGCGATGTGGACGTCGGGGAATGCCGACCGAAAGGCGCGGTAGAACGGCGCGAAG
Organism: Acidobacteriota bacterium; assembly: GCA_044508265.1. Taxonomy (GTDB): domain Bacteria; phylum Acidobacteriota; class Vicinamibacteria; order Vicinamibacterales; family Vicinamibacteraceae; genus JAEZDP01. The sequence continues at coordinate 4,794 of JBIQIB010000035.1, read as the reverse complement.
CCCTGTGGCCCGCGAATCGGCTCGCCGTCCGGCGTGGTGAGGCCGTGCACGACGCCGTTGGCGTGCATGAGCCGGTCGAGCGTCGACTCGTCGCCCGCGTTCCAGAGATTGTCGAACCACTCCTGCATGATCGAAGCGGGGGTGACCTGCATGGCGTCCTCCACGAGTAGGGTGACCGCTGAACCCGACGCCGGGGAGGGGGGCGGCGCGGCTCCTCATCGTCGCGCCGTTTGAAGGGCCCCGCAAGTGCTATCCGCCGGGCGACGGGGGCGCCTGGTCGCCGTCACGGGATGCTGCCGCCGGCGGGCGCATCTCGATCACCGGCACGGCGCGCGTCGACGCATCGCCGTTGTCGCTGACGCCTTCGGGTAGGGTGGCCTTGGGGAACGCTCCGGCCAGCGCGCTGACGCCACCCTGCGGCCGCGCGAGCTGGACCAGGTCCCGACGCTGCGCACGTGCCTCGGCCGTGTCGAGACCCATCCGTTTGTCGCGAGCCTCCACCAGTTCGGCATCTGCTTCACCGTCGCGGTTGAAGCTCCACTGCAGGTGCGCCGGGCCGTACGGCAGCGGATCACCCGCGCGTCCAGGTCCACCGCTCATCCACGTGTGCCAGGTCTTCCCGTAGCTGTTCATCTTGGTCGTCATCGCCTGCTTCTCGACGGCGTCGGGCAGGCCGGGCATGCGCAGCTGCCCCGACAGGATCTCGAAGTTGTGGGGGTGCCAGTACGCCTTCTCCTCGTCGGGCAGGCCATCGTACGTCGCGGCCGAGACGATGTACTCGATGCCGATCATGCGCGCGTCGTCGGTGTTGCCGTCGAAGAGGACGCACTGCGCGACGTCCTCCGTCATCTGGTTGCAGTAGTGATGCGCTTCCATCTGCATCGTCGGATCTGCCTTCGACGGGTGGAAGCCGACCAGGTAGTACGAGATCTGCTCAACTGGTCCCTTGGACTGGAGCAGGTTGGCACCCGTCTCCAGGGCGGCCGTGCGATTTGTCGTCTCCGTTCCCGGCGCCGCCTGCTCTGATGTCTCCGGTCCTGAGTTGCCGCCACCGCATGCGCCGGCGCACGCCAGCACGGCCATCGTTGCCAGCCATCGCGTCATCGCCTTCACCTCCGCGGCTGGCGGTGCAGGAAGCCTGCCAGAGCGCTGCGCAGGCATGGAGGTTGCACGTTCAGCAGCCATGGAGATCCGTCACGGGACGCTGGCGCGTGCGTGCTTCGCGGGCGTCGTGGGCGGGCTGCTTGGTGGCCTCGTCATGAACACGTTCACGCGCGTCGTCGCGTCCGCCACGGGCGGGCGTGAGGCTGACGGCGTCGCACCGGGTGCGGACCGCGTCGGCCGGGGGATGCAGCCTCCGCAGGCGGAGGACCACACCGAAGATGATGCGGCCGTGAGGGTGGGGTCGGCTGCCTATCGAGCCCTTACCGCAGACGAACCGGACGCACAGCGTCGGCTCATGCTTGGCGCCCTTGCGCACTACGGCTTCAGCGCGGCTGCCGGCGTTGGCTACGCGCTGGCCGTTCGGAAGATCCCGGCGCTCGGGCTGGGCCGGGGCAGCCTGTACGGCAGTCTCGTCTGGATCACCGCCGACGAAGCGGCGATGCCGTTGCTCGGACTGTCGCGGGGGCCGCGCGAGCAGTCAGCGGGCATGCACGCCTACTCACTCGCCGGCCACTGGCTCTACGGGATGACCGTGGCGTCGGTGCATCGTCTCGTCCATCGCTGAGGCCGCGGTTGGCGCGATGGCCCACGACTTCGACTACGGCATTCTCGAGGTGACGCAGCATCGCCCGTGGCCGCCGCCCCGGAAGCCGTGGCTGATGACGCAGACCTGGTGTGACCTGCTCTTTGCTCACTGGCCCGTCAATCGCGACCAACTGCGGCGGCACGTTCCGGACGCGTTCGAGATCGAGCCGTTCGACGGCGAATACTGGCTTGGCATCGTCCCGTTCCGAATGCAGAACGTTGCCCCACGGGGTGTGCCGGCGCTGCCGTGGCTCTCCGCCTTTCCCGAGTTGAACGTGCGGACGTACGTCCGCGTCGGCGACAAGCCGGGCATCTACTTCTTCAGCCTCGATGCGGCTAGGGCCGCGGCCGTGCTGGCCGCGCGTGCCCTGTTGAACCTGCCGTACTTCGCAGCCTCCATGCGTGTCGAGAAGCGCGAAGGCGACGTCGTCCGGTACGGCAGCCGTCGGCGCAGTGTCGGCGGTACACGGAAGGCGGCGGCGCGCTCTGAAGCGGTGCTCCAGGCGACGTACGCGCCGGTGGGCACGGTGTTCAATGCCACACCTGGAACGCTCGAGTACTTCCTGACTGAACGCTACTGCCTCTACAACGTGGACGGTCGTGGCCGTCCCTACAGGTTGGACATCCACCATCCTGCGTGGCCGCTGCAGCCGGCGTCCGCCGTGTTCGAGCGGAACACGATGGCCGAGGCTGCGGACATGTCTCTGCCTGCCGGTGCCGAGCCGCTCCTGCACTTCGCGCGCCGTGTGGACATGGTCGCGTGGTACCCGACGCCGCTCGATTGAGGGCACCCCGGGGAACGGCCGCCACGTGTGACGGCCTTCAGGATGACGAAGAACCCTTGTCGCTCGCGGGCGGCTTCGCCGGGGCCGGGCGCGACCCGAACGAGCCGCGCAACGCGTCGTGGTTGTCGGGATTGGGGTTGGTCGATGGCGGATCGCTCGCGGGGAAGGTGTCGGCGAGCGTCTTGTCGAGCGCCGCCTCGCGAATCCGCCGCTCTTCGTCCGGCGTGTGGTCGTGGTCGTCCGGCCTGACTGTCGGCATGTTTCTCAACCTCCGCTGGTTTCCGCCGCCTGACGCAAGGATGTCATGGAACGGCCGCCCGTGCCGCGGTCAGTGCGCGCGCACGCTCGAGTGCGGCCTGAACGTGGGGCAGCACGTTCTCGGCACCGACGTGCTGCAGGAACGCCGAGCGCCCGATGAGCCGCGCCGGCTGGTGGCGTGCGCCGCACAGCAGGAGTGTCCTGCCCGTGCTGCGCAGGCGTTCCGAGAACTCCTCGAGGGCATGGAGGCCCGTCGCGTCGAGGGCCGTCATGTTGCGCAGGCGCACGATGACGATTTCGCCGAAGCTCGTCAGGTCGCGCGTCGCCTCCGTCAGCTTGTCGGTCGTGCCGAAGAGGAATGGCCCGTGAATGCGCAGGATGGTCACGTTGGACGGGATGTCCTTGCCCTGCAGCACGTGTGCCCTGCCCTCCTCGAGGTACTCGGGCGTGACCACCGCGACGGTCGTCGTCGCGGTGACGCGTCCGATGTAGAGCAGCGCCGCCAGCGCCATCCCCACGCCCACCGCCACGGTCAGGTCGGCCAGCACCGTCAGCGCGAACGTCGTCAGCCACACGGAGACGTCGGTCTTCGACAGGCGCAGGATGCCCGGGATCTCGCGCCACTCGCCCATGTTGTAGGCGACGACGAACAGCACAGCGGCGAGGGTGGCCAGCGGGACGAACCTGGCGAGCGGCGCCGCGACGAGCAGGATGGCAAGCAGCGTGAGCGCGTGCACCATGCCCGCGATAGGTGTCACCGCTCCCGACCGGATGTTCGTGGCGGTGCGCGCGATCGCGCCGGTCGCGGGGATGCCGCCGAACATCGGCGACGCGATGTTGGCGACGCCCTGGGCGACGAGCTCCACGTTGGGCTTGTGCCTGTCGCCCGTCATGCCGTCGGCCACCACGGCCGACAGCAGGCTCTCGACGGCGGCGAGCAGCGCGACGGTGAACGCCGCCGGCAGCAGCGGCAGGATGTTCGCCGCGCTGAAGTCGGGCAGCCGCATCTCCGGGAACCCCTGCGGGATGCCGCCGAACTTCGACCCGATGCTCTCGATGCCCAGCGGCAGGAAGGCCGCGGCGACGGTCGCCAGCACGAGCGCAACGATCGATCCAGGGACGCGGCGCGTCACCCGCGGCCAGAGCAGGATGACGGCCAGCGACAGCACCGCCACGGCCGTCGCGGGCAGGCTCACCGTGTGCGCGTGCTCGACGAGCACCGACAGCCGCGGCAGGAACTCGCTCGGGACCTCCGGCGTGACGAGGCCGAAGAAGTCCTTGATCTGTGTCGAGGCAATCAGCAGGGCGATGCCGTTGGTGAAGCCGATGGTCACGGGGCGCGGGATGAACTCGACGGCGGCGCCGAGCCCCGTCGCGCCCATGATCACGAGCAGGATCCCGGCCATCACGGTGACCAGCGCCAGCCCCGGCACGCCGAACTCCGCCACGATGCCCGCGACGATGACGACGAAGGCGCCGGTGGGGCCGCCGATCTGTGTGCGCGAGCCGCCGAGGGCCGAGATGATGAACCCGGCCACGACGGCCGTGTACAGGCCGGCCTCCGGCGGGACGCCCGAGGCAATGGCGAAGGCCATCGCGAGCGGCAGCGCGACCAGGCCGACCGTGAGGCCCGCGACGAGGTCCTTCGACAGGTCCTGCAGCGTGTAGCCGCGCAGGCACTCGATGGATCGGGGCAGCCACTGTGCGAGGGTGCTCACCTGGCCCTCCGACGGGGCTTCTCCATCTCGCTCAGGATGGCCTGTGTCCCCTTGAGGTGCGTCCGGAAATAGGAGCGCATCAGTCCGAGGACCTCGCTGATGATCGGATCGCGGAGCGCGTAGAAGACCTGGTTGCCCGCGCGGCGGTTGGTCACCAGCTGGCGGCCGCGCAGCACGGCCAGGTGCTGCGAGACGTTGGCCTGCTCGATGCCCAGCTTTTCGATCAGGGTCCCTGCCGACAGCTCGCCGTCGCCGAGGAGCTCGAGAATGGCGATACGTGTCGG
>JBIQIB010000183.1:2810-5347 GCA_044508265.1 Acidobacteriota bacterium | reverse complement strand
GGCCAAAGTGGCCTGAGTCACACTCCGAGCCCTCGCAGATTCCCGGGGCGATTCACCTGCAGCGTGCCCCGACGAACGAGTATCGTGTTCAAGATCCCAGCGCCTCGGGCGCGTCACGCTGCGTCTCATCGAGCCGGGTAAGCCGACGCAGAACGCCTACATCGAATCGTTCAACAAGCGCTTCCGCGACGAGTGCCTGAGCGAACACTGGTTCACCAGTGTGGCCCATGCCGAGGCCCTCATCGAGACGTGGCGCCACGAGGACAACGAGGAGCGACCGAAGCGGGGGCTCGGCGGGCTGACCCGCGGCCTATGCGCGACAGCTGACCAGGAGAGAAGAGAGTACAGTTACCGCTGAACTCTAAAGCCGGCTGCTACTCAAGACGCGGAGACGTCACCTCCCGCCATTCTGAAGGGCGCCGTAAGAAATGGGTTGACACGATTACTATAAGTCATTTACTTAGGTGCTTCCCCGAAGATAGCAAATGCGGTGTAGTTATGCAGCACAGGGTCTACGAGATTGACGGCCTTCGGTTCTCGACGCTAGATGAGTTCTTCGACGAGGTCAGCAGAGTACTCATTCCAAGTGTAGAATGGGGAAGAACTCTAGATGCATTTGACGATATTCTCTACGGCGGGCTCGGCACCCCCGACGACGGTTTCACGATCAAGTGGAAAAATCATGAGATGTCTCGCCAAAGGCTCGGCTACTCGCAGACTGCGCGGCACATGCGCGATGTGCTTCAGCGCTGTCATCCTTCAGGTGTCGGTGTTGTAAGAGATGAGTTACGTAATGCTCTGGAGGGACGTGGACCGACACTCTTCGATACGATCGTCGATATAGTGCGCCAGCACGCCTCCGCAGACAGTGGTGGGGTTAGATTGATACTTGACTGATGGAATCACTCGGGTCGCTCGAAGAAGTATGTCAGTAGCTCTGCGCTCCTGGGAGTGATCAAGTCGCTGCAGAATCACCAAGAGGTAACGCCGCCTCTCTGATGCAGACGATCCGCCGGGCCGACCACCAGAGGGCCGGGAGGCTGCCCGACTTCGGCAACTTCCGAATCAGCCGCGCCGACCGCAACAACCCGACAGCCCGGATCGAGAGCTACCACTCGTACCTGGGCGTGCGCGAGATGATGCCGCTCGCGAAGGCGTCAGCGTCAAGCCGACGGTGTGGGACGCCAAGGGCAACAGCAGCCCTAGACCTCGACAAGATGATGAAGATCGTCGTCGACGCCGGCTGGCGCGGCTACTGGGCATCGAGCACGGACGGCCCGGCGCTGAGTTCGAGGGCGATCAGCGAACTGCGGGCGCAGCTGGAAGCCACACGCACCCGGCTGACTAAGGCGGGCGGCTGAGGCCCACGCGGCCAGCGCGGGGACTGGCCTGTCAGCGACCACCGCCACGACCCTCGCTTCAGCCGCTCGGGGCAGTGGTCAGGCCGAGTGCCTTCTCCATCTGCTGCCGGACGAGCGTCAGCCGCGCCAGATCGCCGCCGCGCACCTCCGCCGTCGCCCAGCCACAGAACCCGATGTCCTCGAGCGCCTTGCGCACCTGTTCCCACGGGACGTCGTCGCCCTCACCGGTGATGTCGACGCCTTTCTTGCCTGCGAGGCTGCGGCCCTTCAGATCGAGCTTCACGCAGCGATGACCGAACGCCCGGATCCACTCGCCGGGCTGGCCGTAGGCGACGTGGTTGCCGATGTCGTAGTACATCCCCACCCACGGACTCTGGAAGCTGTCGACGAACCGCACGAACTGCTGCGCGCCCTGGTTCGGCCCACCCTTGGGGTCGTACATCATCTGGTTGCCGACGTTCTCGATGAGCACCATCTGCCCGAGTGACGCGGCCAGCGGCAGCACCGCGCGGATCTCCTGGCGCGCGCGCTCCTCGATCTCCGCGGTCGGGCCGTCCGTCGCGCGGCCCACGACGAGGAGGACGCCGCTGCCACCCGCCGCATGCGACAAGCGGATGCAATGCTCGAGGTTGGCGCGGCCCTTCTCCCGCTCCGTCGCCACCGCGCTGGTCAACCTCTGGTCCCAGTGGTCGTGGTTGATGGCCCCGTGCACGAACACGCCCGACTCGCGCACGGCGTCGCGGGCCTCCTGCTCGGTGAAGCTACCTGCTTCGTCGAAGTCGACGCCGTCGTAGCCGGCCTGCGCCGCAAGGCGCAGCCGCTCGACCAGGCTGAGGGGCTTGCCGTCCTGCTCCTTCGGGATCATCCCGAGCTTGCACGACAGGAGCAACCGCTTGCCTGCCGGAGGCCGGACGATGCCGGCCGCCGGGGTCTGCATCGCGACAGCGGCCGCTGCGGCCGGACGCGTGCCGTGGGCGAGGACGACGCTGCCAGCCACTGCCGTGGCGCGCCCGAGGAACAGGCGACGGGAGGATGGGGATTGGTTCATGCGCACATTCTACTCACGCCACGCCCGATCCCGTGGAGGCGCGTCACCGCCTGGTGGACGTGTGACTCGAGCGGCGTGCCAGCCACGCGGTCATCCCAGGTGGCTGACTCGTGACGCACCCTCACATC
>JBIQIB010000183.1:0-2710 GCA_044508265.1 Acidobacteriota bacterium | reverse complement strand
CGGCGCTCGCGCAGGGGAGGGATCTCGATCTCGACGACGCGCAGGCGGTAGTAGAGATCCTCGCGGAAGCGCGCCGCGTGGATCTCCTTGACGAGATCACGATTGGTCGCCGCGATGACCCGCGCGGTGACCGAGCGGCTTCGGTTCTCGCCGACCCGGCGGATCTGACGCTCCTGCAGCGCCCGGAGCAGCTTCACCTGCATCGGCGGCGGCACTTCGCCGATCTCGTCGAGCAGCAGCGTGCCGTTGTTGGCGGCCTCGAACAGGCCGATGCGGTCCTGGGTGGCGCCCGTGAACGACCCGCGGACGTGACCGAACAGCTCCGACTCGAGCAGGTTCTCGGGCACCGCGCCGCAGTTGATCGCGACGAACGGCCCGCCGGCACGCTCCGATTCCTCGTGGATGAAGCGCGCGATTCGTTCCTTGCCGACGCCGCTTTCCCCGGTGAGCAGGATCGTGGAGTCTACCTGCGCCACGCGCCGCGCGACGTCGATGACGCGGCCCATCGCGGCACTTTCGAGCACGAGGCCTGACACCTCCCGCCGTTCGCCGCCACGCGTCTGCTGCCGGCGCGTATGCAGCCGCCGCTCGGTCCGCTTGAGCTCCTTCGTAACCTCCGACAGCGTCGCATCCAGGCTGGCCTGCTCGTAGTACGCGAGGTACGGCGTGATGGCATCGCCCCACTCCGCTCGCGGACGCCCGATCAGGCGGCAGTACGCGTCGCCCTTGCCGCGGCAACGCTCCTCGATGCAGTACACCTCCTGGTCGTACGCCCGCGAGAGATACCCGCTGGCAAAGCCGGTGAGCGTCCAGCAGACAGGCTCCTCCGCGCGGCCGAGATGCAGCAGATGCTGCTCGGCCTCGTAGGAGTCGTGCCAGACCGAATCGCCAAGCAGCTTCGCGCCGGACGGCGGGGCGGCGTCGGGAGGGGCCTCGACGCGAACGAGCCCCTTCAAGGTGTGCAGACGTCCGCCCGCCTGCCGCCACTCGTCCGCGCTGGCCCATGGCAACCCGGCCTCCAGGTGCTCGGCCGTGCGCCAGCCGTGCGCGTAGCCGAACCGGGTGAGGACGGCGCGTGCGCCGCCGACGCCGAGCGTGTCGATCAGCTCGCGCCGCAGCAGCCCGAGGGCCACCGCGTCGAGCAGCAGGACGCGCTCGCCGGCGAACCGCAGGATGCCGCCTTCCGGGTCGACCTGCAGCAGTTCCTGCAGGTCCAGATCTCGTGCACGCATCGGCCCCCAGCTCCTGTCGAAATGAGAGGCAAGGCTATCACATTGATAGATACGGGAATCGGAAGCGACGCACGGATTGCTGAAAACAAAGCACTTACGGCGTTGGCAACGGCCTTGCTCTATAGAGGGGCGTGCGCCATGGGGGCGCAGGCAAGGAGAGAGACATGGACAACACCGAACGTTGGGAAATCGACAGCAGCCACTCCGGCATCCACTTCAGCGTGCGTCACCTCGTGATCGCGAAGGTGCGCGGGCAGTTCAGCCGCTGGACCGGCACCCTGCACGTGCCCGGGACGGACTTCTCGCGCGCGTCCCTCGACGTCGTGATCGACGCGTCGAGCATCGACACGGGTGTGGCCGACCGCGACGCGCACCTGCGCTCGGCCGACTTCTTCGACGTCGAGCGCTCTCCGGAGATCACGTTCACGTCGAAGACGGTGACGAAGGATTCGTCCGATCGGCTGAAGGTGGCCGGCGAGCTGACCATCAAGGGCGTGACGCGCGAGGTGGAACTCGACGTCGAGGTCCTGGGACAGGCGAAGGACCCGTGGGGCAACGAGCGGGCGGCGTTCAGTGCGACGACGTCGGTGGACCGCCGCGAGTTCGGCCTGACCTGGAACCAGGCGCTCGAGACGGGCGGCGTGATGGTGGGCGACCGCATCGAGATCACCATCGACGTCGAAGCGGTCCGCCAGACGGCGACGCAGGTGGCGTGACGCCTTGTGACAACCCTGAAGAAGGAGGAGAACACATGATGCTCGTGATCACCGGCGCCGCGGGGCAGCGGCGCCGGCTGGCGGCCGAACGGCCGCTGCCCGACGTGCCGGCGACGGCGCATGACGAACAGGAACCGCGGCGTTCCGGGACGGAGGAGGACCACCTCGTGGACCGTGCGCTCGCGGATTCGTTCCCGGCGAGCGATCCGCCGCCATGGACACTCGGTCTGCCGAAGCCGGAGCGGGGTTCGAACGCGTAACCTCACCCGGCGCGGGCATCGGACCGCCCGTCGTCGCGGACGCCTGCCCACCAGAGCAGTCCGATGAACAGCACCTGCAGCGCGACCCGCGGCCAGAGCGGCGTGACAGGCGCGCCGCTCAGCGTGAGCGCCGCCTGCGCGGCGTACACGTTGGCCGGCAAGACCGCCAGCAGGAAGACGATGAGCGCAATCGCGGCAAGCCGGCGCGTGCGCGGCACGAGCAGGCCGATGGCGCCGAGCACCTCGCAGACGCCCGTGAACGTGACCATCAACTCCGGGTGGGGCACGCCCGGCGGCACCATCCGCACGAGGTCTGCACGCATGCTGCTGAAGTGCGCGGTCGCGGTGACCAGGAACATCACCGCAAGCCCGACGCGCGTCGCCGCCGGCCACCGCCGAAGCGCCGCGACGCCGAACTGACCCGCCAGTCGCGCGAGCAGTGACGCGACGACGAGCACGATGAGCGGGGCCATGCCTGGCAGTGTAGGCGACGACGGTTGGC
>JBIQIB010000182.1:0-5408 GCA_044508265.1 Acidobacteriota bacterium | reverse complement strand
AAGAATGCGCGCACGACCTTCTCCCCAAGGAGCGTGCCGGTTCATGAAGCGTTCGCCATTGTCCGTCCTCCTGCTCGCGGCCGTCGCCCTCGGCGTCGCGTGCCAGCAGACCTCCTCATCCGATAGCAGCGCCCCGCAGGCGCCCGCCGCCGATCCCAGCGGCACCCCCACACAGGCCCCCGACATCGTCGTCGAGGCGGCGCCCCCGCCCGACGTGGCGGAGGGAGAGATCTGGGTACCGCCCCTGGCGAGCTTCGACGACGTGCAGGCGCCCGACGGGTGGCAGCCGCCCGGCGTGGAGCAGCCGCCGATGCCCATCACGCTGCTGCGCCTGCCGCGCACGCACATCGTCCGCGCGAAGTACCCGGCGATCGACTTCCACGTGCACGCGCGTGGGCTGACGTCGGCCGAGGCCTACGACCAGCTGATCGCCCTGATGGACGATGTGGGGCTCGGCGCCATCGTCAACCTCAATGGCGGCACGGGCGACGATCTCGACGCCGTCCTGAAGGCAGGTGAGCCGTACCGCGATCGCGTGGCGAACTTCATCACGTTCAGCGCCGAGGGCATCAACGAGCCCGGGTGGTCGGAGAAGTTCGCTGCGGAGATGGAGCGCGCGTTTCAGGCCGGCGCCATGGGCATGAAGGTCTCGAAGCAGCTCGGCCAGGGGGCGACGAACCCCGACGGGTCGTTCATCCAGGCGGATGACCCGCGCCTCGATCCCATCTGGGAGATGGCTGCCAAATACGACAAGCCGGTCATGATCCACACGAGCGACTCGATCGGCCGCTTCTATCCGATCAGCCCGAAGAACGAGCGCTACGAGGCCGGCCTCTGGCGCCAGCCGGGCGACACTTCCGGCAACCTGTACGAGAGCGGTCCGAGCCACGAGGTCATCGAGCGGGCGCGCGAGGAGATGCACCGCAAGCACCCGCGTACGCGCTTCGTGAACGCGCACATGGCGATGCTCTACTACGACCCCCAGAAGCTCGCCACCTTCCTCGACACGTACCCCAACGCCGACATCGAGCTGTCGGCGACGTTCCAGGATCTCGGCCGCGCGCCGCGGCTGTGGCGCGAGTTCATCCTGAAGTACCAGGACCGGATCCTCTTCGGCACCGACGGCAGCCAGCGCCGGGATCCCGACGACTTCTGGCGTCCGCACTGGCGCTACCTCGAGACGTGGGACGAGTACTTCCCGCACCCGGCGCAGGTCCGCACGGCGAGCGGCTCGCCCGGCCACGGCCGCTGGCACATCTCGGGCATCAGCCTGCCCGACGACGTGCTGCGCAAGGTCTACTACGAAAACGCGCTGCGCCACCTGCCGTCGCTGAAGGCGTCGATCGACAGCCAGCGCGACGCGCGTCGCAACGCGGCAGCGGGGAACTGAGCCGATGCGTCGAAAGATCGTCCTGCTGCCGCTGCTGGCCGTGACGTGCGCCGTCGCGTACATGGCCGCGCAGCCGGCAGAGACGCACGAGTGGCCGCTGTATGGCGGCGACCCGGACGGCACGCACTACAGCCCGCTGACGCAGATCACGCCCGACAACGTGACGCGGCTCGGCCTGGCATGGGCCACTGACCTCGAGTCCTTCGCCGGGCAGATCGAGGGCACGCCGCTCATGGTGGACGGCACCATCTACGGGACGACGCCGTGGAGCGTCGTCTTTGCCGTCGACGCGCGGACGGGCCGCCTGCGGTGGCGCTGGGATCCGCGCATTCCGCACCAGGTGTTCGAGACCGACGAGCAGGGCGTGCGTCATCGGCTCGGACCGAGCCTGTGTTGCGGGCCGGTCAATCGCGGGGTGGCCTATCACCAGGGCAAGGTGTTCGTGGGCACGCTGGACAGCCGCCTCGTGGCGCTCGACGCCGACACCGGACGGCAGGTGTGGAGCACGCAGGTCGCGAGCCGCGACGACGACTACAGCATTACCGGCGCGCCGCGTGTCGTGGGCGACAAGGTCGTCACCGGCATCAGCGGCTCGGAGTTCGGCGTGCGCGGCTTCGTCGCCGCGTACGACGTCGAGACCGGCAAGGAAGCCTGGCGCTTCTGGACCGTGCCCGGCGACCCCAGCCTGCCGTTCGAGAACGAGGCCATGCGCAAGGCGGCCGAGACGTGGACGGGCGCGTGGTGGAAGTATGGCGGCGGCGGCACGCCGTGGGACGGCATGGCGTACGACCCGGACCTCGACCTGCTCTACATCGGCACCGGCAACGGCTCGCCGTGGCCGCGCCTGCTGCGCAGCCCCGCCGGCGGCGACAACCTGTATCTCTGCTCGATCATCGCGCTGCGCGCCTCCACCGGCGAGTACGTGTGGCACTTCCAGCAGACGCCCGCCGACAACTGGGACTACGCCAGCACGCAGCCCATCGTGCTTGCCGACCTGACCATCGACGGCAGGACGCGCAAGGTGCTGATGCAGGCGCCGAAGAACGGCTTCTTCTACGTGATCGATCGCGAGACGGGCGAGTTCATCTCCGGCGAGCCGTTCGTCAACGTGACGTGGGCGACCGGGCTCGACCCGGTCACCGGACGGCCCATCGAGACGCCCGAGGCGAACTACGGACCGGAAGGGCAGCGCCTCTCGCCGGGCTCCGACGGCGCGCACAGCTGGCACGCCATGGCCTACAACCCCGCCGCGCGGCTGGTCTACATCCCGGGGCAGGAGACGGCAGGCACCTACGCCTGGGATCCGGACTTCCAGCACCAGATCGGGCGGATGAACACGGGGCGTCCGCGCCGCCGCCCGGCCCCTCCGGACGCGGCGACGCATACGGCGCCTCCGCCGACGCCGACACGCCGCGATCCCCAGGTGGTCGGCGCCGGGGGGCAGCAGCAGGGCGCGTTCCTTGCCGCGCGGGATCCCGTGACGCAGCAGGAGCGGTGGCGGATCACGTTCGACAAGCCCGGCATCACGAGCGGCACGCTTGCCACGGCCAGCAACCTGCTGTTCCACGGGTCGAACGACGGGACGTTCAAGGCCTACGCAGCCGACACCGGCAAGGAGCTGTGGTCGGTGCCGCTCGCGCCGGGCTTTGCCAACCCCATCACGTACATGCTCGACGGACGGCAGTACGTGACGGTGGCCACGGGACGCAGCGGGTTCCAGGCGCCCGGACGCCTCTACACGTTCGCGCTCGACGCACGTGCGCCCGTGCCGCCGATGGATCCGGTGGAGCCGCCGCCCGACCCGTCAGGCATCTCGACGGCCGAGCGCGTGCTCCAGGAGTTCGAGCGCGTGGGCCTGCCGGACGAACCAGGCCGGGCCCTCGTCCAGCAGCTGTGCTCCGGCTGCCACGCGCCGACAGTGGTGACCCGCTTCCGCCTGCCTGAGCAGGGCTGGCGCGAGACGATGCAGGACATGGTGAACCGCGGCATGGCGGGGACGCCGGAGGAGCGTGCCGAGGTGCTGCGCTACCTGACGAAGTACCGCGGCACCGACGTGCAGTAGCGGGATGGCCATGACGCCTGGCCGACCCGGCCGCAGACCGATGGTGCTCGTGGCCGCGGTCGGCTATGGCGTGGTGGCCGCGCTGCTCGCGGCGTACATCGACCGGACGCTGCCCGCGACGGCGACGCGCCTGCTGTCGACAGTCGTGCTCGTCGTCAGTGTGCCGCTGGTCGCGACGCTCGCATGGGTGCTGAGCGGCGGCTCGGTGCGCCGCCGGGCGACCCTCGCGATGGGCGGCGTGCTCGGTTTCGTCGCGCTGTCATGGCTGGTCAACGGCTCGTCGCGCGGCAGCGAAGCGGGAGAGCCGTACCTCATCGCGCACCGCGGCGTGCATCAGCACATGCACGCAGAGCACGACGACCCGTTCGCGTGCGTTTCCCGCATCCACCCGCCGGCCCACGCGTACATCGAGAACACCATCCCGTCCATCCAGGCCGCCTTCGACGCGGGTGCCCGCGTCGTCGAGATCGACATCCGCGAGACGGCCGACGGTGACTTCGCCGTGTTTCACGACGACCTGCTGGACTGCAAGACCGAAGCACGCGGACGGGTCGCCGACCGCACGATGGACGACCTGCGCGTCCTGGACGTCGGCTACGGCTACGTCACCGAGGCAGGCGACCATCCCCTCAGAGGCAGGGGTGTGGGGATGATGCGATCGCTGCACGAGATCCTCGACGCGTTCCCGGGCAGGCAGTTCGTCGTCGACGTGAAGTTCGGCGACGACGCCGAGCTGTGGCCACGGCTCGTCACGTACCTCGGGCAGCGCGCACGTGACGATCAGCGCCGGGTGGCGGTGTACGGCGTGGCTGGGGCGGTGGAGCGGCTTCGCCACGCGCTGCCGGATGTCGTCACCGGCTCGCGTGAGGCCGCGTTGCGCTGCGCGCGCAGCTACATCCTGCTTGGCTGGTCGGGCTACGTGCCCGCCGCTTGCCACCGCCGCCTGACGGGCACGTACGTCGACACCGGATGGGTGTTCTGGGGATGGCCGGCGACCTACGTCGAGCGCATGGAGCGTGCCGGGTCGCTCGTCATCATGCGGCGGCGTGGCCAGACGGAGCCGGCGTTCGCCGCGTCGATTCCGGCAGGCTATACGGGCGGCATCCAGACCGACCACGTGGAGTCGTTCCGTGCGTGGATGCGTGACGCGCCGTAGTTCGTACGCCGACGTTCCGCGTCACTCCCGGAAAGAATTCGTCGCATCGGCGGCCCGTTCGATGGCCGCTGCGGCGCGAAGCGCGACGTCCTCGCGCCACGGGCGCGCGACGCATTGCACCCCGATGGGCAGACCGCTCACGGTGCCCACTGGCACGACAACGGCCGGCTGGCCCGTGAAGTTGAACGGCACCAGATACGAGAAGACGCCGGGCGTCCACGCGACGCTGCTGTCGGTCCAGTTCTGCACGGGCGGCGGCGCGACGTCTGCCGCCACGGGCCCGACGACGAGGTCGTAGCGCTGCATGAAGGCGAGCGCGCGCGTCCGCCAGGCGTCGATGGCCAGCATGAGATCGCCGAGCGCCGTTGACGACATGGCGTACGGACGGTTCAGGTGCAGCGCACCCAGCAGCTGTGGCGAGTACTCGGTCGTGCCGAGCCATCGCAGGTAGTTTTCGAGGCCCTCCGCGCCGTCGGCGCCGAACAGTTGCGGGAAGAACTCGAAGGGCCGCTCGAACTCCGGCAGAGTCGCTTCCTCGACGTCCACGCCCTCGGCCGCGAGCCATTGCGCGGCCCGGGTGACGGCGCCGCGAACGGCTGGCGTGGTCTGCGCGAGTGGCGTGTCGAGGAAGAGCGCGGCGCGGCGTCCCTCGAGTCGCACCTCCGAGGAAGGCGACAGCGGCACCGGCGCGATGTGCGGATCCACGTGGTCCGGCCCGGCCATGACGCCGAACGCGAGCTCGAGGTCCTCGACGCGCCTGGCCAGCGGGCCGATCGCCGTCAGCCACTGCTGCAGGCCGC
>JBIQIB010000034.1:21725-33286 GCA_044508265.1 Acidobacteriota bacterium | reverse complement strand
ACGCCCTGCCCTCCACACCGGAATCACCGCCAGGGCCACGACGATCTCAATCGCGCCCACGACGGCGAACACCGCCGCGTATGGTCCGCCCTCGAGCGACCTGAACACGCCGACGAGCAGGCCACCCAGCAGCGGCCCGAGCGCGAACCCGATCGACCCGGCGACGTTGAAGCCGGCGAGCGTGCTGGCCCGCTCGTCCGAACCGGCCAGTTCCGCCGTGAGCACGAGCGACGGGGCATACATGATGGCCGCGGTGACGCCGCCCGCTGTCATCACCACCACCAGCCAGTCGACCGGCACCGTGCCGAGCGCCATGAAGAAGACGCCGTACAGAAGGCTCCCGGCCACCATCATGCCGAAGCGGTCCCAGTACCGGCTCAGCGCGCCCGATGGCCACGTCAACACCGAGAACGGCACGAGGAACGCCGCCATCGTGAGGCCGATGCGCGCCGGCGCGAGGCCCAGCCATGCACCGAGGTACAGCGAGAACGTCGAGACGATCACGCCGACAGTGAGTCGATCGACGAATGCAAACAGATACGGGATGAGAAGCCGCCGGTTCCGTGCGAGCGCCTGGACGAGCGCGCGCGGAGAGGGCCGGCTGCCGGTGCGCGGGGGGTCTCGCAGCAGGAGCGGCATCAGCACCACCATGCCCAGCATGAGCAGCCCGCCGAGCCACGGCACGCGCAGCGGGTCGTCGGCGCCCAGCCAGCCCCCGAGCGGCGCGCCGGCGGCGACGCCGAGGCTCACGGCCGCCCCCACCGCGCCCATCGACCCGCCCAGGCGTTCGCGCGACGCGTGGTCCGCGCCGAGCGTCATCAGGAGCGACAGCGACGTCATGTGCGCGCCGCCTTCCATGAAGCGCAGGAACAGGATGGCGGGATAGCTCCAGTCGCCGACGAGCAGCAGCAGCGAGAGGCCGTTGACGGCCAGGCCGCCCACGATGAGCGGCATCCGCCGGCCGAGGCTGTCGGACGCCAGGCCGGCAAGCGGTGCAGCGACGATGGCGCCGATCATGTTCACCGACATGAACAGGTGGCGCGCGAACTCGCTCGTTCCCGGATAGCGGCCCTGCGTGAGGCCGGTGAGCACGGGCACGAGGCCGGTCACCGGCAGCATGAGCACGAAGAGGCACACCGCGAGGCGCAGCGGGTGGACGGGTGCCACGCCTGTCGCCGGCGGGAGGGGCGGGTCGCTCACGACGTCCCGTCAGGCGACCAGCGCATCGTGAATCCTCCGGGCAACCTCCGCGTCATCCAGGTAGCCTGCGATTCCGTGACGGTTGCTCGTGCGGTTGTTCACGTCCACCTTGTTCTCGATGGCCGGCTCGGCCGGGTCCAGCGGGAAGTGCGCCGGCGTCAGCGGGTACAGCGCGACGATGTCGCGTTCGTCCATCGCGTTGAACCAGCTGAGCGCGCACGGCGGGCAGCGCAGCGGACTGGTGAGTCCGCGCATGGTCGTGCGGATCGCGTTGACGCCGAGTGGCGACCCGAGGGTGATGAAGAGCGGCACCTGCCAGCGGCGCGACGCGCCAAGCTGCGTGAGCATGTTGTAGGCCACGACGGTCCCGAGCGAGTGCGCCACCACGACCGACTCGCGATCGGCAAGCAGCGCCTGTGCGACACCGTCGTCGATGTGCTGGCGGATGGCGGCGTTGCGCAGGTACTGGTACACGTCGCGCGTGGCGAGCGCGATGCCGCCGCCGCTGCCGTGCGGCACGAACCGGTCGACCGCCCGCAGGACCGCCTGCACCCACTCCCACTGCAGCGGGCCGCGCTCCACGACGTCCTGCCCGGCGATCTCGGCCAGCTGCGCGTCCGTGATGCCGGCCTTCTGTCGCACCTCCTCGAGCACGGCCCGCAGGAAGCGCTGCTCGTCGGCATCCGATGCCGTGCCCCGCACGATGATCTCGGCCGCCTCGGCTGCCGACCGACCATCCACGAGGTCGTAGAGCGTCGTCCCGTAGAACGGGAACCGCACGTCCGACTCGGCGATGGGCAGCGTGAGGCCGCTCTTGCGCAGTCCCTCGTCGAGCGCCTCGAGCCATTCGGCCTTCAGCGCGCCCGCGTCCTTGTGCTCCTGGGCCCGTCCATGCACGAAGATCAGCTGCCGCATCACCACACCTCCCGTGATTCGAGTGCCTCACGAAGCCGCTCGAGCCCATCACGATCGTAGAGCGACCAGAGCGAGTCGCGTACGTGCCGGTCGAGTCCGTCGAGCGCCGGATGCAGCCGCACACGATGCGCGCGCAGGAGCGCCCATCCCTGCGAAAGCATCGGCACGAACGGCACCACGGCCGCGCGCCTGTCCACACGCCGGTCCACCAGGTGCCGCGCCAGCATCGCCACGTCGAACGGCTGCACGCCGAGGTCGGCCTCGAGCTCGCCCGACATCGCCAGCAGCAGGTCCATCTGCTGCAGGTCGTGGTACGCATACGCGGCATACAGCGCGAGCCCCGGGTCGACGCCGCCGGACACGCGCAGGCGGTTGGCCAGCGCGCTCGCCTCGGGCCCTTCCAGCCGGAAGCGCCCCTGCCTCGACACCGCCGAGGCGACCCCCCGCAGCAGGCGCAGCTCCGGCAGGCTCTGCCCGTAGCGTGCGTGCCTGTCGTGCCACGCGGACGGCTCGAACGCGACGTCGACGATCTCGCGCTCCTCGACGCTGACGACAGTCAGGAAGCCCTCGATCACGGGCACCACGGTACCCGTGTCGCCCTCGAACCGTAGCCAGACACTTACGGGCTGCGGCGGCGGGTACACGCGCAGGTCGGTGCCATCGCCGCTCGCGTGCTCGGCGATCCCCTGCACCATCCGGAACTCGACGATGCGCGCGCCGCGCACCTTGATGCCGCAGTGGGTCTCGTGATGGTCAGCCCCGAACGGCGTCGCGACACGCGCGGCGTCGTCGGCGAGGTCGGCAACTGCGGCCGCCGCGGACCGAGTCGGCGCCATGGCCGCCGAGAGCGCGGCCGGCGTGTCGGTCATCGCGACGCGCAGCAGGTCGCGCGCCGCCGCGGCGGGCGACACCTCCGGGGCCCCTCCGCGCACCGACGGCGCCGGCGGCGGCATGGCCCCGCCACGTGTCTCGCTCACGGGGGGCACGTCCAACCTCGCGAGCCAGTGCGGGTGATCGACGACGATGGCGTCGGGGGTCTGGTTGACGCGGCCCGCCAGGCCGCGCGCCAGCAGCCTGCGCGGGATCTCTCGGTCGAGCACGTCCCGCAGCGTGGACGGCTTCACGTAGTGCGAGGCGTCAGGCGGCAGACCCGGCGTGAGCGCGTCGGGCAGGCGCCCGTCGAGCGCGTCGAGCAGCGTCGACGTGTACAGCGCCGAGAACGCGTTGGCGGCCGCCGCCGGGTCGCGAACCTCGGCGGCCGTCCGGCCGAGCACGCAGGCGAAGAACTGGTCGACGGGCTTCGCCCTGTCGCTGTAGTCCTCGTTCGGGAAGATCTCGACGCCCTCGACACGCTGCGCCTGGATGCCTTCAGGGGCGACGCGGCACGCGTCCGAGATGAAGACGACGTGGGGAATCCCGGCGTAACGCGCCTGATCGACGCTGCCCGCGACGTTCACCGCGGCGTGCGGCCGCACGGGCGCGTCGCTGAGCAGCCACTGCTCGCTCCGGTTCTTGTTCACGCCGTGTCCGGCGAAGTAGACGATCAGCTGGTCGACCCCGGCGCCGCCGACCACCTCCTGCACGGCGTCGAAGATCTGGTCGGGCGTGACCTTCCCGCCGCCCTCATCGGTGATCAGCCTGGCGTGCGTACCGGGCGGCATGCCCTGGCGGCATGCCCACTCGTACATGCGGCGCGCCCCCGCCGCCGCATCGTGCAACCGCTGAAGCTGCCCGGTCTGGTCGACCCCGATGAAGATACCCGCTCGCGCCATTGGCTCCCCTCAATGCGGTGGTCGCGTCGGCTGGCCACGGACGAAGTGCGCATGCTAGCACGGCGGTTCGATGGCCCGTCGGGTACGTGCTGCGGGTCATTCGGTCCCGCGCCGTTCGCCCGCCAGCAGCACCACGGGCGTGTCGCCGGGCGCCTCGAACCGGCCGTCCGCTGGCGCCGTCCCGCGGCCCACCACCTCGCCGGTGCGCGGGTCGAACCACTCGAACGGCAGGCCCGCCGGCACACCCCGGATCACGATGTCACCGCCCTCGGGAAGGTACGACGCGTAGAAGGTGCCCTCCTTCGCGAGCAGCGGCGTCCCCGACTCGGCGAGATCCCACCGCCGCTCCATGTCGGTGAAGTCGTAGCCGCGGAACGCGCGCGCCACGAAGCCGACGTACTGTCCGCCTTCGAGGTCCAGCGCGTCGCGCCACGAGAGCGGCGCGTTGGTCCACTCGGGCCAGCCGGGTTCGTCCGGCGTCACCTTCCACTGCCACAGGCTCACGGCGCCGTAGGCCACGCCCATCGTGCCGCCGTGCATCAACTGGTTCCAGGCGTCGTGCCCCTGCCACCAGCCGAGGCCGTACTTGCCTTCGCCCATGGCTTCATAGGTGGACTCGCCGTTCATCACGGCCTTGACCGGCGTCTCGTCGTACATCCGCTGGACCTTGTGGTACAGGGGCTGGCCTTCGTGCCCCGTCTGCGCCCACTGGAAGTCGAGCCAGGGCTCTGCCTGGTAGGTCCTGTTGTAGTGGAAGCAGCAGGTGCTGTCGGGCGTCGCCCAGCCCGCGAGGTAGTCGTCATACGGGCTGTAGTGCAGACCCGTCGGTTGGCGGTATGCGTCCCACCGCTCGATGGCTTCGCCACCCGGCTTCACCCCTGGCGCCAGGCCGTTGCTGTCGAGGCTCACGAGCCAGAACGCCGGCTGGCTGCCGTAGCGCGCGACGAGGTAGCGGCAGTAGCGCGCGTACTCGTCGGGTGCGACCTCCGACCCGATCGCCGTCTCGCCCTTCCAGCCGTAGCCATGCGCGACGGGCGCATAGAGCGGCGTGAGTTCGTGGTCCACGAGAATCTGGACGAGCGTGTCGAGCGTCTGGAAGTAGTCGGGCTGCAGCTCGTTCATGTGACCCGACGGAATGTCGGCAAACGCCCTGTCGAAGCCGAGCTCGGTGTCGCGCGCCTCGGGCCCGGTGGCGAACTTGTCGGGCTGCGCCGTGATCAGGAAGACGGTGTTGAACCCCTTGGCCTGGCGATCGCCGGCGTACGTCTCGACCTGCTCCGGCGTCGCGCGGAACGGGATCGACCAGGCCGTGTCGGCGACGACGAGAAACGGCGTGCCGTCGGCGTGCACGACATTGCGTCCGCCCGGGGACATGCGCAGGAGGCCGTGGCGCACCAGCCGGTTGCCGCCCGTGTACGGCACCGAGTGCAGCGTGCCGCTCCGGCCGGCCAGCCCCTCGTCGTCGACGGAGGCCGTGCTCGTCCACGTCCACGTGCGGCCGGCGTCGGGCGGGGCGAACCTGACCTTCCACGTGGACCCGCCATCCCAGAACGCGGGCCGCTCGATCTGCACGCCGCTGTCGTTCTCGAACCGCACCGAGACGTCCACGTCCGTATACGGGTTCGCATACGTGCCCGTCGCCTCGAACTCGATCTCGTGCGTCGTCCACTGCGGGACGGTCGTCGCCGACGGCTGCGTGCACCCCGCCACGCCGCCCGCCGTTACGACCAGCAACGCCGCTCCCCACATGCCCCACACGTTCGCCACTGCCTGCCGCATCCGCCTGACCTCCTGGTGCCGCGCCATGTGCGCGGGCGCGACAGCCGTCCGCCGCCACCATGGCGCGAGGACCAAGCCTATCGCACGCGCCCCGCCTGTTGCCCGGCTGCCGCCGCTGCTGGTACGGTGCGTGCGGCAGGACGAACGTTTCACGACTGGAGCGACGATGCGGCGGTGGATGTGGCGAGCAATCATCCCTGGGATCCTGACGCTGACACTGGCAGCGACGCCGACGACGCAGTCGCGCGTGCTCGTCCTCGACAACGTGCGGCTGATGGACGGCACCGGCGCGCCGCCGATCGACGGCGCGCGAGTCGTCGTCACGGGCGACAGGGTGACGCAGGCGGGCCCGGCGAGTGACGTCACCGTACCGGACGCCGCCGAGCGCGTCGACCTGGCAGGCCGTACGGTCACACCCGGGCTCATCGATCTGCACTTCCACATCGAAGAGGACCCCAGGCTCGCGCTGCGCCAGCTGAGCCACGGCGTGACGTCGTTCCGTGACCCCGGCGAGTGGGACGAGCTGTTCAACGGGTTGCGGCAGCTGATCGCCAGCGACCGCCTGCCCGGGCCGCGCATCTTCACCGCCGGTCCGCACCTCGACGGCGAGCAGCCCGCCTACCCGAAGGACTCGGTCGTCGTGCGCGATCCGCACGAGGCCGCGCGCGCGGCCGAGCGCAACATCGAGGCGGGAGCCACGGCGCTGAAGCTGTACTTCCGGCTGCCGCTGGCGAGTGCCCGGGCCGCCATCGCCGTCTGCAACGCACGCGGCGTGCCGTGCACCTCGCACAACGAGATCGTCGATCCGCGCGATCTGCTGGCCGCGGGCCTGCACGGGTTCGAGCACATCACCTCGCTCGGCGTCGGCCTGATCCCGAGGCACGAGGCCGAGCCCTACAGACAGGCGATTCTCGCTGACAACAACGGCCGCCGGAACGGCCGCTACGCGATGTTCGCGGCCGCCGACCTCGACGGGCCGGAGGCCCGCTCGCTCTACGCGTCGCTGCGGACGCACCGGCCATGGCTCGACCCGACGCTGGCGGTCTTCGAGCGCCAGGCAGGCAAGCTTCCCAAGGGGACGAGCGCAGAAGACGGCGCGACGCTCGTCGAAGGCTTCAGGAAGATGCAGCAGCTCACGCTCCGGGCGGCCCGCGAGGGCGCGCAGATCGTCATGGGTGGCCACAGTTACGTCCCGTTCGCGGGACGCGGCGAGGCGCCCTGGCGCGAGCTCGAGTTGCTCGTCGACAGCGGCTTCACGCCACTCGAGGCGCTGACGGCTGCCACGGGTACCGCGGCCGCCTTCCTCTACCGGAGCGACACGCTCGGCAGGCTGGCGCCGGGCCACTATGCCGACCTCGTCGTGTACAGCGGCGACCCGACCCGCGACATCTCCGACGTGCGCACCGTGGAGCAGGTGATGGTCGGCGGCCAGTGGGTGGACGTGGCGCGCTATCGCGCGTACTGACGTCACGCGAGCCGTTCCGCGAGGCGCAGGGCCAGCGCGACGAGCGTCCGCACCGGGTTGGCGGCGGAACTGAACGGCAGCACCGACATGTCGCAGACGAACAGGCCCTGTGTGCCCTGGACGCGCAGGTCTTCGTCCACGACGCCCGCCGTGAACGGGCCGTCGAGATGGGCGCGCGCGGGCATCCGCAGGGTGCCGACGGCGTGATGCACCGTCCCCCAGCCGAAGCCCTTTCCGCCCCGGCCGTACCACACGTCGCCGACGGGCCGCGCCGGCTGACCGCCCAGGTGGAAGCGGGAGAAGATCGCGTGCGTCACCTCGTTGAGCACGTCGAAGATCTCCTGCGGCGACTTGTCCCAGCCGGCAAGCGCCGGGAAGCGCGAGCCGGCCAGGTGATCGGTCCAGCCAAGGTTGCGGAACGATACTTCGGGAACGTAGCCG
This sequence comes from Acidobacteriota bacterium, assembly GCA_044508265.1. GTDB lineage: Bacteria > Acidobacteriota > Vicinamibacteria > Vicinamibacterales > Vicinamibacteraceae > JAEZDP01. The sequence continues at coordinate 25,714 of JBIQIB010000034.1, read as the reverse complement.
AACGGCGGCGCCGGCTTGATGTCGTTCCCGTCGTCGAGGCAGTTGCCGAAGCTGAACTTGATGTCGATGCGAGCGGCGTCCGCGGGTCCGCTCGCCGGGGCACCCGAGGGGTCGTTCTCGCGCAGGTGCCAGTACTCGTGGTTGATGTTCATCTCCACGTTGAACGGGTACCGGATCTGCCCCTGCTCGTCGCGCCTGCCCCGCGAGTAGAAGACGATCTTCGCGTGGTCGTCGCGATGCAGCGTCGTGGTGCCGATCCCTGAGACGAACGTCGTGATCTCGTTGGACGTCGGGTGATCGGTGAGGCCGCGCCCGACCTGCTCCTGCACCGGTGCCGGCAGGGCGGGAAACACGCTCGACCGGCGCAGCAGCTTCGGGCTCTCGATCGAGCCGGCCGCCAGCACGGCGACCGGGGCGTGGAAGACGCGCGCGCGGCCCGTCAACGTGTCACGCGCGACGACAGCGACGCGGCTGCCCTCCTGCTGGACGTCCTCGACGTAGTGGTTCAGCAGGAGGTGGAGCCCCGGTCCGTCGCCGTGACTGAGGCCGGGCGTCAGTCCCAGCTGGTTGATGAGCAGTTCGGCGGTGTTGAACACGCCGGTGGGCTCGGTGAAGAACTCGCTCGCGGGAGTCCCGTCGGGCTGGAGGTACGGCTGGTGCAGCGCACGCGGCGTCTCCTGTATCGAGAAGTCGGCGGCAAGCGGCGACGTGCGAAGGCGCGCCACGACGGCCTGGGCAGTGGCGCCCATGGAGCGTGACTCGTTCATGATCCGGCCGGCACGATCGAGCAGCCCCGTGGCGAGCGCCTGTGCCACCTGCGGCGGATAGAAGTCGAGTTCCCACGACTGGATGGCCGGAATCAGCCCCGACCAGAAGATCGATCGCCCGCCGAAGTTCAGCTGCGGCTTCTCGCCGATGTAGCGCTCGCTGCCCGGTTGCCCGGCCTGCCAGAACGTGTCGCATCCGAAGTGGCGCGCGACGCTGGCATTGGGGAACCGGCACACGTTGTACACGTGCGTCGGATAGATGAACGACCCGGCCTCGAGCAGCAGGATGCGCCGGTGGCCGCCCGCTGCATCCGCCAGCGCGTCGGCCAGCACCCCGCCCCCAACGCCCGACCCGACAATGACGATGTCGAAGTCGTCACGGTGCCCGAGGTACTGGAGCACGAGCCGCTCCTGGGCCGGGCTCGCTGCCGCGATGAAGTTGACGTACGTCGACGGCGTGAATGTCATGGCCGCGTCCCGTGCTCGGGACTCTCTCGTGACAACGTCGCCGACCGGCCCGCGGAACACGCCAGGCTGTTGCGCGGCGCCCCGCGCTGTGGAACAGTCACGTCGATGATCCGCGCGCGCGTCGTCCTGTTCCTTGCCCTGGCACTGCTGCCGGCATGCTCCGCCCGCATCTTCGAGGACGGCACTGCGCTGACGACCGCGCCGCCGCCGGAGCCGGATCGTCACGTCGTCCTGATCTCCATCGACGGGCTGCGCCCTGACGCCATCGACGTGTTCGGCGCGGCCACCATCCAGCGTCTGGCACGCGAGGGTCGCTACGCCTACGACGCGACGACCATCGTGCCGAGCAAGACGCTGCCGTCGCACACGTCGATGCTGACCGGCTTCGGCCCGGAACGCCATGGCGTGCTCTGGAACACGCCGGCGACGGCGCGCGACACCGATATCGGCGATTCGACGGTCTTCGCGCAGGCCCGGCGGCAGGGCTACGTCACGGCCGCGTTCTTCAGCAAGTCGAAGTTCCACACGCTCCAGAAGCGCGGGACGCTCGACTACACACAGGCGCCCGGCGGCTGGTTCGGCCGCTGGGACGACGAGCGGACCGCGTCGGATGTCGAGGGATACCTGATGCGCGCCAGGCCGCACCTGTTGTTCGTGCATCTGGGCGGGCCCGATCGCGCCGGGCATGCCGAGGGATGGATGTCACCCGCCTATGGACGAGCCGTGTCGGTCAGCGATGCCGTCGTCGCGCGGCTCGTCTCGGCGGCGTCACAGGCCTTCGGCCCCGACGGGTTCACGCTGATCCTCACGGCCGACCACGGCGGCCACGAGCGTGACCACGGCAGCGACGATCCGAGGGACGTGACGATTCCGTGGATCGCGTGGGGAAGGTACGTCGACGGGACGGGCGCGATCGAGGGCCGGCACGTCCACACCACCGATACGGCAGCCACGGTGCTGTGGCTGCTGCGCGTGGCGCCGCCCGCCGGGGTCAGCGGCCGGCCGGTCACCGAAGCGTTTGCCGCCGGCATCGGGGGCGTGCGTGCGAGGGCACGCCGGCTGGCCGCTCAGGGCGCCACGTAGCCCGTGAACTTGCGCTCGTAGTCGAGCGTCATGCCGAACGGGAACGCCTCGTATCGCCACACGGCGACCCGTGACGGCCGCGCGGCCTCCGGGAGCAGTGCCGTGATTGCCGCGGCGACGTCCGCGTCGTCGTCGCAGCCACGTACGAGCTGCACGTGCATGACCGGCTGCGGGTCGTCGAACGTCAGCCGCACCGCCCCCGTCAGGCGATCCGCAATCGCTTCGTCGGCGTAGATCACGTCCTTGTAGAGCAGCACAGTGGCCCCGTTCGGCAGCGCCTCCCGCCGGCGGCCGCGCAGTGCCACCAGGTGCGGCGGCAGGTCGCCAGGCAGGCACACGCCGCGACGGGTCACGGCCTCGGCCACCCGGGCGGCATCCAGTACCCGCAGCACGTCGCCCGTCTGATAGCGAAGCAGGGGAATCGGCAACGACGTGTCGAGCAGCGACAGCGTCGCCTGCCCGAACCCGTCCGCTTCGGGCGCATCGACCTCGACGAACAGGCGCTCCGGCTCGTAGGTGAAGAACATCGGCAGGGCGCTGACGTCCACATCGCCTCCGAGCAGGTCCCGCGCGAGCGCCGGGTCGGAGCTGGCGAACCGCCGCAGCGCACCCGTGGCCCGCGTCTCGTAGAGGAGGTGGAGGCCGAGCTCGCCTACACCGAACGACGACATGAGGTACGTGTCGGGGTGGGCGGCGCTGCCGAGCGCCAGCTTCGACGACATGTACCGGCGGAAGTGCTCGCCGAAGACCTCCTCGCCCACGACCACCTGCACACGGTGCCGTCCCCAGTCGAACCGCCGCTCCGCGGCGTAGTCGGCGAGCCGCTTGAGGAAGAGCGGGTCGGCCACGACGAGCACCTGGGCGAACGCCGGGCCGAAGGTCTCGACGAGCGCGAGCGCCATGTCTTCGCGGACGCTCGTTGTCGCCACCGTCATGCGCTCGGAGTCGAACGTGACGCCCATGGGCAGGCAGTTGACCGCAAGCGTGGGCCGTGTGCGCACCTCGAACGCCGCGTCGAGCGCGGCATCGATCGCCGCCCCGCCAGCGGCCTGCCCGGCGCGCGTGATCAAACCGAACGAGAAGCGTCCGCCGTGGCCGGAGCTCGTGAGCACGCCCGCCAGCTCGGTCACGGGCGTGGTGGCAGCCAGCTCCTGGATCGGAAAGCGCTCGAACGTGTTGTGCTTGCCAAGAACGGGACACAACCGCACGAAGTCGTCGACGCTGCGCACGTCCGCCGGGGAGACGCCGCGTTCACTGAGCAGCGTGCGATACCACGGATGCGTGGACGCGACCCGATGGAAGGCGTCGAGCACACGGCTGCCTGCGTCGGCCGACAGGCTCGCGGCGTGCTGGTCAGGAGACATGCTGGCGTGTCGGCCGCAGTTCCGGCTCGAGGCCGTCGAGGAACCGGCTCAGCGCGGGCACGTCGCCGCTGAGGATCTCGGCATCGAAGTCGGCCAGGTCCATCAGGTACGGCGCGACGAGGCCGAAGTAGTCCGTCTCGGGCCCCACCTGTCGGAACGGAAAGTGGTACTTGACGACGAGGCGCTGGAGCGACCGCTCGGTGGCGGCGAGCCAGTGCGTGAAGCCGTGCCTCTTGGACGCCTGGTACAGCTCACGGTACAGCGTCATCACGATCTCGCCGCCCTCGCGCCGCCGCTCGCCGCTCGT
>JBIQIB010000034.1:0-21625 GCA_044508265.1 Acidobacteriota bacterium | reverse complement strand
CAGGAACTGGCGTTCGTGGCAGTACACCTGGTAGCGCAGGCGGTAGCTCGCCTCGAGGAGGTCGGGCTTGTCGTCGAGCTCGAGCGCCCGGAATATGGGCTGCTCGAGCGGCGGAGGGGCGTCGGCGGCGGAGACGATCATCGGGATCATCGCAGGCTGAAGCTGTAGCGCAGACCGATGCGGGCCGTGCGGCCGTTCTGCGGAATGACGTCCTGCACGTGGGCAGAACTCGCGGGATCGACGTACCGGGCATCGAACAGGTTGCGCACCGTGCCGATCAGCTCCCATGACCGGCCCAGCGGCTGGGTCACCGTCACGTGCATCGTCGTGGCAGGCGCGACGCGGTTACCCGCGAGCGACCGTCGTGACCCCAGATACTGGCCCTCGATGGCCAGGTAGGAGTTCGTGGTCGGGACGGGGATGCTGAGCCGGCCCTTCAGCATCTGCCGTGGCGAGTTCGGCAGGTCCGCCTTCGTGTCGCGATCGATGGCGCGCTGCAGGGCGTAACTGGCGGCGGCCTGCCAGCCGTGCCACAGGCGCATCTGGCTCTCGATCTCCAGCCCGCGTGCCCGCACCTCGCCCTGGTTCACGTACGTGGACCCGAGGAACGCGTCGGGGTCGGCGACGGACGTGATGAGGCGGTCCGCGCGGTACCAGTAGCCCGACAGCGAGGTCCGCAGCCAGTCGCCCGTATAGCGCTCCCACACCACTTCGTGGGTGTCGATCGCTTCGGGGCGCAGGGCGTCCACACGGTCGCCGAAGTAGACCGAGTTGAGCTCATAGGCGTTCGGCGCGCGGAACGCATTGCCGTAGAGGTACTTGTACGACTGCGTCGGTGACGGCATCACGATGAGCGCCGCGCGCGGCGTCACGCGCGTGAACTGCTCGTAGCCGTCGTAGCGCAGGCCCAGCGTGCCGATGAGCCACGGCGTGAGCTTCACTTCGTCCTGCAGGTAGACACCCGTCTGCTGCGAGCGACGGTTGAGATCGAGCAACGGGATCGGCGGGTCCACGTAGCGAGACTTCTGGTCCTGGTGGACGTTGTCGATGAACTCGACGCCGGCCGTGATCGTGTGCCTGTCGCCCACCGGCTGCGTGACGCGCGCGCCGGCCGTCCATCGCGTGCCGTCCACGCTGTTCACGCCGACGAGCGGCGGCCCGTCCGGTTCGTCGCCCGCCATGGGATAGGTGCCATCGTAGGTGAACCGATCGAACGACCCGCGCAGGGCGAGCCGCGTGTCGCCGAACTGCCGGACGTATTCCGCATCCAGGAGGGTGTGGCGATCGGTCGTCCGCTCCGGAGGATCCTGCTCGTTGAAGAGCGTGCCGAACGAGGCCGTCGGCACGTCGCGCGTGCGCGTGCCATACGCACCGACGAAGGTCAGGTTCCTGAACGACAGGCGGCTGTAGAACTGCCCCAGTCGCTCGCCGTCGAGGCCCTCCGCGATGCCGTTGTTCGTGGCCGGCGTGTCGAACTCCGGGAAGTAGAGCCTGTCGACGCCGGTGCTCTCTTCGCCCGTCGCCATCACGGCGAGGTCGACGCCGTTGTCGAACACGTGTCCGACGCTGCCGCGGAGGATGCGGGTGCCGAGGCTGCCGGCCTCGACGCTGACCCGTCCTCCCTCGAGCGACGCGCCCGTCTTCGTGATGACGTTGACGACCGCGAAGAACGCGCTGTCGCCGTAGAGGGCCGACGCGGGTCCCCTGATGATCTCGACGCGCTCGAACGTGGACGGGTCCATCCCGAACTCCGCGCCGACCTCCGCCTGGCCGAAGACGTTGTCGTTGACGCGGTGGCCGTTGACGAGCAGCAGGATCCGGCTGTTGTAGTCGCCGGGATTGCCGAAGCCCCGCACGCCCACGAAGCTGAAGTTACGGTCGTCGCTGATGTACATGCCGCGCACGCTGCGCAGGATGTCGGCCAGCGTGCGGTAACCGAACCTCGCGATTTCCTCCGCCGTGATGAACGAGACCGACGCGGGCGCTTCGGTCACGGGCTGCAGGCGCTCCGACGCGCCGTAGACGTGGCCGGCATCGAGCGTCATCAGCTCCTCGAGGCTCAGCTCGGTCAGTGGCGCCTGCGCGAAGACGGCGGCGGGCGCGGCGAGCGTGAGCAGGAGCGTCAGACCCAGCGAGCGGCCACTGGAAAGGAAGTGCTTCATACGCGGTAGTCCGGGTCGAGCCAGGGCGGACGTGACGGAGGTGAACGTGCGGCGGCCGGTCATGGCTGCCTCGCGAGGGCCAGCAACCGGGCGCTGAGCTGGAGCCGCGCGCGGCGCGCGGCGTCGGTGAAGATGGCGAAACGAAGCTGTCCGCGCTGGACGTGCAACTGAATGATGCCGCCCGCATCGTCGAACGCGTGGAGGTCGCTCACGGTGAGCACGGGCGCATCGCGCACCAGCGCCACCGCCCGGGCGACCGTCGCGCGCTGTCCCGACACGTACAGCACGTGGCAGCGCGACAGGGCGTCCGGCGCGACGTCATCGACGATCTCGATGCGATGCCCGAGCACCTCCTGCCCCGCCACCCTGTTCCGCAGGGCGGCGAAGATCGTCGGGTCGTTCATGACGCACATCGTCAACGGCGCGTTCGGCGGGAGCGCCTCGTCGGGCCACGTCGTGAACTTCACGAAGTTGAAGAGGAAGGCCGCCGTCAGCGAGGGGCCCGTCACTTCCTGCGCCGACACGCGCAGGACCGGCAGCAGGATCGCGCCGGCGAGGACGGCGAGCGCCATCCCCCGCGCGATTCGCCCGAGCGCGCGCGCCTGCCGGTAGACGAACGTCCGCACGCTGCCCTACGCCCGTGGGGCGACCGCTGTCGCCGGGGATGCCGTCTGCAAAACCGCCTCGATCTCGCTCACGAGCCGCGCCATCGTGATCGGCTTGGAGACGTAGCCATCGGCGCCCGCGGCGATGAACTGCTCGCGGTCGCCCTCGAGGGCATGGGCCGTGACGGCGATGATGGGCAGGCGGCCCCCGCGACGGCGCTCTTCCGCCCGGATGGCGGTAATGGCGTCAAGGCCCCCCATGATGGGCATCTGCATGTCCATGAGCACGAGATCGAACGTATTGCCGGCCAGCGCGTCGAGCGCCTCCCGGCCGTTGCTGGCAATCCACACCTGATGACCAGCCTTCACCAGCACGCCACGAGCGACACGCTGGTTGACGATGTTGTCTTCGACGAGGAGCACCCGGAGCGCGCGCCGTGCGCCGGCCGGGGCGGCCTGCGCGGCACCTGCCGCGGCTGCAACCCCGCCGATGGGCTCACCCGCGGCGGCGGCCTGGTCCTGAGGCAGCACCACCCGCATGTTGAAGTGGAACGTGCTGCCCTCGCCCTCGACACTATCGACCCACAGCCTGCCGCCCATGAGCGACAGGAGCCGGGCGCTGATCGTCAGCCCGAGCCCGGTGCCGCCGAACCGCCGCGTGGTGGAGCCGTCGGCCTGGGCGAAGGCCTCGAAGATGAGGCCCTGCTTGTCGGCCGCGATCCCGATACCCGTGTCGCTGACCGAGCCGTACAGGAAGGGCTGCCCCTCGGCGTCGCGCTCGATCCACACCTTGATCCGGACGCTCCCCCGCTCGGTGAACTTCACCGCATTGCCCACCAGGTTGATGATCACCTGGCGGAGGCGGCCCGCGTCCGCCGTCACCCCCGACGCGACCGATTCGTCGATGTCGCACTCGACGGCGAGGCCCTTGCCACGGGCTCCGACGCTGGCCGTCCGCACCGCGTCCTGCACGACCTCGCGCACCACGAACGACGTCGCGTCGAGGTCGAGCCGGCCCGCCTCGATCTTCGAGAGGTCGAGGATGTCGTTGACGATGTGCACCAGCGACTCGGCAGACGACTTCACGATCAGCAGCTGCTCACGCTGATCGGGCGTGAGCGTCGAGTCGAGCGTCAGGTCGATCATCCCGATGACGCCGTTCATGGGCGTCCGGATCTCGTGGCTGACATTGGCCAGGAACTGGCTCTTCGCGCGGTTGGCCTCCTCGGCGCGGTCACGCGAGAGCGCCAGGTCGCGGTTGGCCTTCGTCAGCTCGGCCGTCCGCAGCGCCACCTGCTTCTCCAGCGTCGCACGATGCCGCCGCAGCTGCTCGTCCTGGTGCTGAATCTGCTCCAGCATCTGGTTGAACCGGGCGACGAGGTCACCGACCTCGTCGTTGCTCTTCGGCACGACGCGGATCGAGTAGTCGCGTTCCTGCGACACGCGGGCGGCCGCACGGGCGAGGCTCAGCAGCGGCTCCGAGATGAGCCGCTGCAGCCGGGACGTCAGCGCGAACGCGGCGATCCAGGCTGTGACAATGATAGCCACCGCGACGCCGGCAAAGCGTCGGATGCGGCTGTGCTGGGCGTCGCGCGACGCCCGCACCACGATGTCGCCGATGCGCTCGTCGGCCAGCATGATGGGCTGGACGGTCTCGAGGTAGTCCCACGTGACGTACTCGCCGGACGCAGGCGCCGCCATCTCCGGCACGTCGCTCGCCCCCTCCGGGGCGTACGCGGCGAAGAGCCGCCCGTCGGGCGTATGGACACGCGCGAAGACGATTCCGGGGTGTGAGGCGAGTGACGCGAGGGCTTCGTGCGCGGTTTCGGGGTCGTCGAAGCTGAGGGCCGCCGTGCTGCCCGCGCCGATGGTCGTCGCCAGGGTGTCGAGGGCGCGCAGCTCCTGGTCGCGGAACGTCGCGTAGTCGTAGGCGAGGAACAGCGCGCAGGCGAGCAACAGCGCCACCGCGGTCGCACACATGCTGATCAGCGTCAGCTTCTGCTTGACGGAACGGCGACGGAAGCCCACGTCTCCCGTTGTGCACGAAGCATGCCGCGCGCCGGGGCCGGCAGGAGCTGCTAAATTGTGCGATTACACCGGTTTGCCGTGTCTGCCAGGCCTCCAGACCATCGGTCCGCCGACGATCTTGTCGGTGCGCCGACGCTCCTGCACACGGTCTCCGAGGGGCGGGTGCACGTCAGTCGCCCGGCACGAGCAGCGTGAGCGCCCCGGGCAGGACGTCGATCTCCAGCGCCACACCCCGGTCCGGACCCCAGTAGCGGCCGCTGGCCGACGACTCTTCGTCCGGCTGCACCTCGTCGTCGACGTGGATGCGGCTGCCCTCCCACGCCACCGTGACGTGCCGCGCGCGGCGGACCGGCAGGGCGAGGTCGGGGGCATCGTCGCCGTCGAGGCGCGCCGTCAGGTAGTCGCGCAACGCGAGGCGGGCCTCCTGATCGACGACGACCACGTCGATCAGCCCGTCGGAGGCCGATGCTTCGGGCGCCAGCGCCAGGTTCGCGCCTATCGACGGGATGTTCATCACCTCGACGATGCAGTACTCGCCTGCGAACTCCTCGCCGTCGAGCGTCAGCCGGCACTCGTGCAGCGGGTGATCGACGAGCAACTCGCGCGTCACCCGCAGGTCGCGAAGGAGCTCGTCCTCGGTGTCGCCGTCCGCCGAGGACGGCACCGGCGTCAGCGCGCCGACGGTTCGCGCGATGGCCCCGAAGCCGCACGCCTCGATCCACACGCTCTCGCCCCAGGGCGTCCTGACACGGCCGACGTCGAGCGGCACCCGGCGCCCGCGGCTCCACCCGTGGACCAGGCCCTCGTAGTCGCGGCCGATGCCATGGCTCGTCGCGATGTTGTTGGCGGTGCCGGCTGGAAGGATGGCCAACGGCACCGGCGTGCGTGCCGCAAGGAGCCGCTGCGCGATCAGGCGCACGCTGCCGTCGCCGCCCGCGACGACGACGAAATCACCCGGGTCGCGCAATGCGTCAGCAAGCGCCGACGCGTCGTCGGCGTCGACGACCGCGCCCTGGTGGCCGGCCGCGGCGATCCATCGCTCCAGATCGGCAAGTGCGCTGCCGTTGCCCGCTTTCGGATTGTGGACGACGGTGAGTCGCACGGTCGAGGTCGCCGCCCGCCGCGGCGCGTCATGCGTCAGCGCGGGCCCCTTCAGGACGATACACTCGATCGATGCGAATCCTCATCACCAACGACGACGGGATCTACAGTCCAGGTCTGCTCGCGCTGGCGCAGGTGGCCGCGCAATTCGGTGAGGTGCGCGTCGTCGCGCCCGACGTCGAGCAATCGTCGATGGGACATGCGATTACCGCCTGGCGCCCCTTGACGTATCGGCGCACACCGCTCGGCGACATCGACGCGTGGCGCGTCAACGGGACACCCGCCGACTGCGTCGCGCTCGGCACGTACGTGTGGGAGCGCGTGGACGTCGTGCTCTCGGGCATCAACCTGGGCACCAACCTGGGAAACGCCATCTGGCATTCCGGCACGCTGGCTGCCGCGCGCCAGGCGGCGCTGCTCGGCTGCCGCGGCATCGCCGTGAGCACACCCGTCTTCGAGGACGAGCCCGACTTCGACGCGCTGCGTCCGCACGTCGAGGAGGCGCTGGAGGTGCTCGTGCCGGACAAGGCGCTCACGCTGGTCAACGTGAACGTGCCGCCCGGGGCGCGCGGCCTGGCGTGGACGCGCCAGGCGGTGAACCTGTACGACGGCCGGGTCGTTCCCGGCGAGGACCCTCAAGGCCGGCCGCACTACTGGTTCACGGTCGTCCGCCTCGACGAGGCCGAGCCGGGCACCGACCGGTGGGCCGTGGAGCACGGCTTCACCTCGATGACGCCGCTGCGTCTCGACCTGACGAACCACACCGAGCTGACGGCCGTGAAGGAACGGCATGCGTTCCCCGATCCCGCCGAGTCTCCTGCCGTGGTCGTGAGCCCGCCGCAGCCCGTGCCCGGCGACGACTGAGCGGCGCGGCCCGGCGCGATCCATACTGGTGCCGTCCATGAATGGTGCCGGTGCCCGCGTGCGAGCCGTCCTGACGGGGAGCGTGCGGCGTCTCGGCCACACGACGAGCGGCATCGACAAGCAGCCGCGCGCCGGCAGGCAGACGGTCGGCTGCACCGGCCTGGCCGGCGACGAGCAGGCCGACCTCAGGGTGCATGGCGGCCCCGACAAGGCCGTCCTCTGCTATGCGTGGGCGCACTACGACGAGTGGCGCCGCGCGCTGCCCGGCTGCACGCTGCTCGGCACGCCGGGGGCGTTCGGCGAGAACCTTTCCGTGGAGGGGCTCGATGAGCGCGGCGTCTGCCTGGGCGATCGCTACGCCATCGGCTCGGCCCGCTTCGTCGTGACGCAGGGACGTCAGCCCTGCTTCAAGCTCAATCTCCGGTTCGGCGTGCCCGACATGTCGAGGCGTGTGCAGGACAGCGGACGCGTCGGCTGGTACCTGCGCGTGGAGGCTCCTGGTGAGGTGGGTGCAGGCGACGCCATCGACTTGATCGAGCGGCCGTACCCGACGCTCAGTGTGGCCCACATCCTGGAGCTGATCCGCTCGAGGGAGGTGAGGCCGGAACGCCTGCGGCCGCTCCTCGAGCTGCCGCTGCCGGCCAGCTGGCGGCGTCTGTTCGAGCGACGGCTGCAGCACGGCGTCGCGGAAGACTGGACGAAGCGCCTTCAGGGTAGCGCTCCCGGCGTCTCCGCCCCGTGACCGCCGCGGGCCGACGCGTGCGCGTCAGTGCGCGGCGGTCGCCTGGCTTTCGATGAGGCGGCGGATGCGCCCCTCGTCTGCGTGGTGTCGCTGCCTGTAGATGCCGATCAGGCGGTCCCACTCGACGTTCACCGTCTCGCATCCCTGCAGGCGCCGCTGCTTCTCCCATCCCGCCAGCGTCTCCAGCACCGCATCGTCGAGATACGCGACCTGGTGCACGTGGACGTGGACGACGCACGTGGTGGGCAACGCCTCGAGCGAGGCGAGCAGCTTGGGCAGTTGCATGAAGGTGGCCGCACCCGTCAGGTGGACGTGCACTTCCCTGTCGTCCTCGCGGCGCACGTCCACGTCGAACTGCGACAGGCGGTAGAGGATCTGGATCGCCGACAGGGCAAGGCCGACGAGGATGCCCACGAGCAGGTCCTCGACGACGATGACCGTCAGCGTGGCGAAGTAGATGACGACCGGCATCCGGCCGTAGGCCGCGAGCCGCCGGACGTTCTTCGGGTCGACCAGCTTGTAGCCGGTGTAGACGAGGATGGCGGCGAGGCTGGCGGTCGGGATGAGCCGCAGCAGGTGCGGGAACGCCAGGACGAACACGAGGATCCAGCCGCCGTGCAGCACGGTCGACAGCCGCGTGCGGGCGCCGGCGTTCACGTTGGTCGCACTGCGGACGATCACGCCGGTCATGGGCAGCGCGCCGAGGGCGCCGCACAGCATGTTGCCGAGCCCCTGCGCCATCAGCTCGCGGTCGTAGTTGGTGCGCGGCCCGTCGTGCATCCGGTCGACGGCGGCTGCCGACAGCAGCGTCTCGGCGCTCGCCACGAACGCCACGGTGCAGGCGGCAATGAGGATGCCGCTGGTGCCGAGCAGCGACAGCCCCTCGAACGAGAGGAGCGTGCCTGCGCCCAGCAGGTTCTCGGGAAGCTGGACGTACTTGATGTCGAGGCCCGCCATGGCCGCTGCCGACGTCGCGAGCACCACGGCGACGAGGGCGCTCGGCAGCCACTTGATCCGCGCCGGCGCCAGGGCGTTCCAGCCGATCAGCACGACGAGGGTCAGCGTGCCGATGATGGCCGCCGCCTGGTGGCTGCCCGATCCGCCGAGGCCGAGCACGACGGCCCTGGGGATCTCGATGATGTTCGCCCAGCCGCTCTCGCGCGGCAGGTCGTCCACCATCACATGGAACTGCGCCGCGAAGATGAGCACGCCGATGCCGGCCAGCATGCCGTAGATGACGGCCGGCGACATCGCGCGGAACCACTGCCCCATCCTCGCCCACCCGGCCACGACCTGCATCGCGCCGCCGACGAGCACCGCCACGCCGAGGCCCGCCATGCCGTGTTCCTGGATGATCTGGTACACAAGCACCGCCAGCCCGGCAGCCGGACCGCTGACGAGGAGCGGCGATCCAGCCACGCTGCCGACGACGAGCCCCCCAATCACGCCGGTGATGAGCCCGGCCGCCGGCGGGGCTCCCGAGGCGATGGCGATGCCGAGGCAGAGCGGCAGTGCCACCAGGAACACCACGATCGATGCGAGCAGGTCGCTGGGGGCGGTATCGCGCTTCAGGGACGGCATGCTGCAGTCTCGAATCCCGCTGCGCCAGCGGGCAAGAGACTACAGGCAATCTAGAGGGGTTCGGTACAGGGATTCAGGGGGGCGCGCGCCGGTGCCGCCGGGTTAGGCTTGAGCCGTGACCATCCTCCACCCGAAGGTGGTGCTCCTGCTCGTGGTGGGCTTCGCGCTCGTCATCCTGCTGATGCTCGTCGCGGGCCAGCGCGGGATGGACGCCCTGAACGAGCTCGAGCGCGGGTCGTCGGGACTGCTCGACCAGGAACGGGCGAGCGTCGAGACGCTCACGCACGCCCAGGAGCTCGAGATCGCCTTCGACAAGATCTACTACTCGGTGCCCGGCGCTCCCCGGGCGCTCGACCCCGCGGTCCTGCTCGAGCGGCTGGACGCGCTCGAACGCGAGGTGGAGCTGGCGTCTGCGGAAGGCGTCGCGGCGAGCGACCGCGTCCGCTGGGAAGTCTTCGCGCAGGCCGCGCACGATTTCGCGAAGGCCGTCCGGGCCTCGGTCGCGAACCCGTCCGATTTGTCACGACGGGCCGCGGTGACCGAGGCGCACGAGCGCGTGGCCGTGAGCGTGGGCCAGCTGGTGCGCGAGACGGCCCGCCGTATCGAGGTCATCGCCAGCCTCGACCACGCCGCGTTCTCGAACGCGCTGGAGCAGCACATCCGGCTGCTCGCGATCGTGGTGCTGCTGGCACTGTCCGTCGCGGGCGGCACGGTGTTCCTCGTGCAGCGCCTGGTCGCGCGGATGGAATGGCAGCGCCACGAGCTCGCGCGCCTGTCGTCGGACATGCTCAACACGCAGGAGGCCACGCTCCGCCAGGTGGCGCACGACCTGCACGACCAGTTCGGGCAGGCGCTGACGGCAATCGAAGCCAACCTCACGGCCCTCGACACCGCCACCGCCGCCGAGAAGCGGCACATCAGGAACCGGGTGGACGACTGCGTCGGCCTGGTGCAGGACCTGATGGTGCAGGCGCGCACCATGTCACAGCTCCTCAGGCCCAGCATCCTCGACGACTTCGGCCTCAGCGCGTCGCTCGAGTGGCTGGCCGAGGGCTTCAGTCAACGCACGTCCATCCCCGTGTCGTACTCGTCGACGTTCGAGGGCCGCCTGGACGACGGGACGGAGACGCACCTGTTCCGCATCGCCCAGGAGGCGCTGACCAACGTGGCGCGGCACGCCGACGCCACGCGCATCGACATCCGGCTCGACGTGACCGAGCGCCAGGTCACGCTGCTGGTGGCCGACAACGGACGAGGAATCCGCACGGCGCCGGGCCGCAACCGGGGTATCGGCCTTGCCGGGATGGGCACGCGGGCTGCACAGGTCGGTGGTACGCTCGCCGTCGAGACGCCGCCGGGTGGAGGCACGCGCGTGGTCGTCCGCGTCCCCCTGCCACAAGGAACGAGACATGAGACGCAAGATCCGGTTGCTGCTGGCTGACGATCACGCCGTGGTCCGGAAGGGCTTCCGCCTGATCCTCTCCCAGCATCCGGATTTCGAGGTCGTCGGCGAGGCGAGCACCGGACAGCAGGCCGTCGATCTCGCCACCTCGCTCACTCCGGACATCGTCATCATGGACGTGGCGATGCCGCGGCTGAACGGCGTGATGGCGACGCGCGCGATCCTCGACGCCCATCCGCACTGCCGCATCCTGATGCTCTCGATGCATGGGGACGCCGTCTACGTGCGCGAGAGCCTCCGCGCCGGTGCGAAGGGCTACCTGACCAAGGACGCCGTCGACTCCGATCTGGTGGCCGCCGTGCGGGCCCTGGCCGAGGGCAATGCCTACCTGAGTCCCTCGGTGTCGAACACGGTGCTGACGGACTACCGGCAGCAGGTCGGCGACGCCGGCGACCAGCTGACGACACGCGAGCGTGAAGTGCTGCAGCTGCTGGCGGAGGGCCTGACGGCCAAGGAGATTGCCAAACGGCTCGACATCAGCGCCTACACGGTGGACGCGCATCGCAGCCGCATCCTGCGCAAGCTGCAGATCTCGTCGATCGGCGAACTGGTGCGCTACGCGATGCGCAACGGCCTCGTCTCGTGAGGCCCCCAGGGGGCGCGGCCGTTCCGGCGCGGCGGCGACGTCCCGCAAATCCAGTAGCTCGGCCGCCGAAGGACCATGACGCCCGCCGTTGGCGCTTGACCACGGCCGTTGCACGTCCCTAGTCTCGTTCCGGTATGAAAGTCCTCCTCGAAGGCCTCGAGCGGTTCAAGAACGAGATTTACCCCCGGCACCGGGAGCTGTACGCCGCGCTCGGCAGCGCCCAGCGCCCAGAGGTGCTGTTCATCTCGTGCTCCGACTCGCGCGTGGTGCCGAACTTCCAGTTCCAGACGCTGCCGGGCGAGCTGTTCGTCTGCAGGAACGTCGGCAACATCGTCCCGCCGTGGGGTGAGCACACGGGCGGCGTCTCCGCGGCCATCGAGTACGCCGTGCGCGTCTGCAACGTCAAGCACATCGTCGTCTGCGGGCACACGGACTGCGGCGCGATGAAGGCGGCGCTGCATCCCGAGAGCGTCGCGGCCATGCCTGCCGTGTCGCACTGGCTGAAGAACACCGAGCGCGCGCTGGCCGTCGTACGCGAACTGCACGGCGAGGACAACGGCGAGACGCTCGAGCGGCTCATCGAGGAGAACGCGCTCGCACAGCTCGACCACCTGGCCACGCATCCCAGCGTCGCCGCGCGGATGCGCGCGGGCTGCCTGCGCCTGCACGCGTGGGTGTTCGACATCGCCAACGCGGAGTTCACCGCCTACGACCCGAAGCAGGGGCGTTTCGTGCCCCTGGCCGACGTCGCTGCCGACCTTCTCCAGGAGTGACGCCCGGCGCGCACGCGCGCACCCGTCCCCGTCACTCGAACGACAGCCCCTCGACCGGCGTCGCGCGAGCGGCCCGGCGTGCCGGCAGGACACTCGCGAGCAGCCCGGCGAGGGCGGCCACGACGATGACGGCACCGAGCGCCGCCCACGGAATGCGCATCGCGGCATCAGCAAGCGTGCGCTTCACGAACGTCTCGTAGCCCACCCAGGCAAAGCCCACGCCGAGGGACGTGCCGAGCAGCGTGGCCACGAGCGACAGCAGCAGCGCCTCGGCCGCGAGCATCCGCCGGAGCTGCCGCCGCGTGAGTCCGAGCGCGCGCAGCAGCGCGTACTCACGGGCACGTTCGAGCACCGACAGGCCGAGCGTGTTGGCGATGCCGAGAATCGCGATCACCTGGGAAACGCCGAGCAGTCCGACGACCGACCAGGTGAGCAGGCGCAGCTGCCGCTCTTCCGTCTCACGAGCCTGCAGCTGATCATCCACATCCGCCCCTGCGGTGTCGGCGACGTCGTCGAGGTCGTCCACCAGTTGCAGGGGAGCGGCGCCCCGGGCGGCACGCACCCAGATGACCCGGGGCCCTGCCTCGGCGGTGAGCGTCGCGAGCGTCTCGGACGCGACGACGGCACTCGGCCCCCAGCCCCGCGAGGAAGCCTCGGCCACCTCCAGTTCGACGTCCCGATCGCCGGTTCGTACCGTGATGCGATCGCCCGACCGGATGGCCAGCCTTGGCGTGAAGGCGCGGGGATCGATGCGAATCGTCCCGGGCGCCAGCCGTGCAAACGCGCCCCCGTCGCGGGCGACGCGATGCGCGTCCGGCGCCGCCACGACGGGAAGCGGCTCGGCGAGCGTGCCCACCTGCGCCATGACCCCGTGGGCGACGATCGCCTCGTGGACGCCGGGCGTGCGACGTACCCTCTCGAGCACGTCGTCCGGCAGCGTGCCCTCCTCCGCTGTCAGTGCGACGTCGATGGCGTGGTCCCTGTTGCGCTTCGCGTCGATGGCCGTCCGGGTCGTGGCCATGCCGGTGAGCACGGCGGTGAGAACCGTCACGCCGACGAGCAACGACGCCATGGTGGTGGCCGTCCGACGCGGGTTGCGCACCGCACTTACCGTCGCGAGACGACCGGAGCGGCCGAACGATGCACCCGCCAGCGTTATCAGAAAGGGAGCCGTGACGGGTCCGGAGGCGAGGACGCCGGCAAACACCAGTGCCCCGCCGGCCAGCATGATCGGCGTCATGCCGTATGCCATCGCCACGCCAAGCAGCACGGCACCGGCAACCACGAGGGCCACGGCAAGGCCGACGCGCCGCCGCCCCGTCGCGGTGTGCACGTCCGTCGCGGCGTCCGGTCGCAGCGCGACGAGGGGACTCACACCGACGACGCGCCGGGTGGGCAGCCAGGACGCCGCCATCGTGACAGCGAGACCGACGAGGAAGCCCGTCAGGAGCCATGGCACGGGCAGTGCCGGATATCCGAGCGGCATCACGACGGCCAGGGTGTTGAGCAGCACGATCAGCGCGTAGCCGAGGCCCGCGCCAGCGAAGGCACCGGCCATCGACGCCAGGACGCCGACGACGGCGGCTTCGCCGCGGACCGAGCGCACCACCTGCTGCCGCGTCGCCCCCACGCAGCGCAGCAGGGCGAAATCGCGGAGCCGCTGCGCGAACAGGATCGAGAACGTGTTCGCGATGACGAGCGCCGACACCGAGAGCGCGATGCCGGTGAGCATCAGCAGCAGCAGGCCTATCGCGTCGGTCCTGCTGTTGAGCCGGGCGAGCCCTTCCCTCACGTACGCTTCCGGAGGGTACGCGGCGACGCCCTCGGGGAGCGGCCCGGGGTCTCCGCGGACGGCCACCCTGCTGACATGGAACGTGGGATCGTCGCGCCACGCCAGGTACTGCGGCCACGTGACGTACATCGACGCCTGCGAAGCCGGTGACGGCGCCCCCACGAGGCCAACCACCTCCAGCGCCACCGCGGCGGCGCCTTCGCCGACGTGGACGGTGTCGCCAATCTCAATCTCGTGCTCGTTGGCCGTCCAGATGTGCACGACCGTCTCCGCCTCGCGCTCCGGGAAGCGGCCGGCGACGAGTTCCTGCCAGCGCAGCGCCGGCGGCGCGACAGGCCCGACGGCCACG
The DNA here is from genome assembly GCA_044508265.1 of Acidobacteriota bacterium. Classification (GTDB taxonomy): domain Bacteria; phylum Acidobacteriota; class Vicinamibacteria; order Vicinamibacterales; family Vicinamibacteraceae; genus JAEZDP01. Next base: position 7,580 of record JBIQIB010000034.1, on the reverse strand, counting down.
CCGCCGTCCCACGAGTCGGTGCGCGCCGGCAGGAAGACGCGGCCGAGCCCGGACGCGTCGTCGCCGAGACGCTCGACCAGTTCCAGCGCAATCGCGGTGGGCAGCGGCGCCTCCACGGGGACGGCATCGACGATGACGTCGGCGTTGCGGAACGGCGCGCCGAACCCGTCCATGAGCCCCTGGCGGGTACCGGCGGTCAACACGCCAATCACCACGACGAACGCCACCGACGCGAACACCGCCGTCGCGGCGGCGACGTACCGGCGCGTATGGAGGCGCAGCGATGCCAGCAGGACGCTCCGCATCAGGCAATCCTCCCGTCGCGCATGGTGATCACCTCGTCGGCGTACCGTGCCGCATCCCGGTCGTGGGTGACCATCACCACCGTCCGCCCGAAATCGCGGACGGCCTGGCGCAGGCAGTCGAGAACCTCTGCGGCCGTCGTGCTGTCGAGATTCCCCGTCGGCTCGTCGGCAAACAGCAGCGCCGGCTGCGTGATGAGCGCCCTCGCCAGCGCGACCCGCTGCTGCTGCCCGCCCGAGAGCTCCGAGGGCCGATGATCGAGTCGATCGTCGATGCCGAGCGTCTCGGCGACCGTTCTCAGGCGCGCCCGCAGCGCGACGTCCATGCGGCGTCCGCTCAGCTCGAGCGGCAGCAGGATGTTCTGGCTCGCCGTCAGCATCGGCAGCAGGTTGAACGCCTGGAACACGAAGCCGATGTGCTCGCGCCGGAACACCGTGAGCGCCTCGTCGTCGAGCGCCCCGACGTCCGTGGTTTCGACGATGACGGTGCCCGCGGTGGGCTGGTCGAGACCGGCCAGGCAGTGCATCAGCGTGGACTTGCCCGACCCGCTCGGCCCCATGATCGCGGTGAACCGGCCTTCGTGCAGGTCGAGGTCCACGCCCCGCAGCGCGTGCACCTGCGTGGCGCCCCGACCATACGTCTTCGTCAGGCCGCGGACGCTCGCAGCGAAGGTCGGGGTCTGCCCAGGCATGCGTTGGGATGGCGGTTCGAGGGAGGCTGGCGAGTCGACTGGCCGTGCTGGCTCGTAGAACATGGCGTCAGTCTGGAAGGCGCCTCGTTGCGGGGGCGTATGCGGTTCCCGATATGCTGACGATATGCCGCGGCTCGTAGCATCGAGGGCATATGCGCGTGTTGATTGTCGAGGATGAGCCGTATCTGGCCGAGGCCATTCGCGACGGCCTGCGCCTGGAAGCGATTGCCGCCGACATCGCTGGCGACGGCGACGCCGCCCTCGACCTGCTGAGCAGCAACGCGTACGACATCGCGATCCTCGATCGCGACGTGCCCCGCCTCTCGGGCGACGAGGTCGCGCGCCGCATCGTGGCCTCGGGCAGCGGCCTGCCGATCCTCATGCTGACCGCGGCCGACAGGCTCGACGACAAGGCGTCGGGCTTCGAGCTCGGTGCCGACGACTACCTCACCAAGCCGTTCGCGCTGCGCGAACTGGTGCTGCGGCTGCGCGCGCTCGACAGGCGGCGTGTCCACCATCGGCCGCCGGTCCGCGAGATCGCCGGGCTGCGGCTCGACCCGTTCCGTCGCGAGGTCTATCGCGACGGACGGTACGTCGCCCTCACCAGGAAGCAGTTCGCCGTGCTCGAGGTCCTGATGGCGGCGGACGGCGGCGTGGTCAGCGCCGAAGCGCTCCTCGAACGGGCGTGGGACGACAACGCCGACCCGTTCACCAATGCCGTCCGGATCACCGTGTCGGCGCTGCGCAAGCGGCTTGGCGAGCCGTGGCTGATCGCGACGGTGCCCGGAGTGGGCTACCGCATCGACACGACGGCCGCCGCGGGGCGCGAGGGGGACGGTGGATAGGGCACCGGGCCTGAGCGTCCGCCTCAAGCTCACGCTCAGCTATGCGGGATTCCTCGTGCTCGCCGGCGCGTTGCTGCTGACGGGCGTGTGGATCCTCCTGCGCCACTACGGTGCGGCCGGCGGCCTCGCTCCCGGCAACCTGATGATCCGCGGCGACCTGCTCGTGGCGCTGCGCGTCATCCTGGGAGCGTTCGCGCCCGGGGCGGCCATCGTGCTGGCGTTCCTGCTTGTCGTCGGCCTCGCGGGCGGGTGGCTGCTCGCCGGCCGCATGCTGGTGCCGCTGACCCGGATCACCGAAGCCACGCGACAGACGGCTGGCGGCTCGCTCGCCCATCGCATCGTGCTGCCCGGCCGGCGCGACGAGTTCCGCGAGCTTGCCGACGCCTTCGACGCCATGCTCGGGCGGCTCGAGGCGCATGTCGAGAGCCAGCAGCGCTTCGCCGCCAATGCCTCGCACGAGTTGCGCACGCCGCTGGCCATCACCAGGACGCTGCTCGAGGTCGCGCGCCAGGACCAGGACCGCGACGTCGACGCGCTGATCCAGCGACTGGAAGCCGTCAACACGCGCGCCATCGACCTGACCGAGTCACTGCTGCTGCTCAGCCGCGCCGACCAGCGGGCGTTCACCAGGGCACGTGTGGACCTGTCGCTGCTCGCGGAGGAGGCCACCGAGACGCTGCTGCCGCTGGCCGAAGCTCGTGGCGTCGCCGTCGAGACCGTCGGCGATGCCGCACCCGCGACCGGCTCACGTGCCCTGCTGCTCCAGCTGACGACGAACCTGGTGCACAACGCGATCGTCCACAACCTGCGGGCCGGCGGCAGCGTTCGCGTCGCGACGCGTGTCCATCAGGGGCACGCGGTGCTCATCGTGGAGAACACGGGCGAGCCCGTGCCCTCGCACATCGTCCCCACCCTCGTCGAGCCGTTCCAGCGCGGCGCCGAACGTGTCCGCACCGATCACGACGGCGTCGGGCTCGGCCTGGCCATCGTCGACAGCATCGTCCAGGCACACGACGGCACGCTCGCCGTCACACCTCGCCCGGGAGGCGGGCTTCGCGTGACCGTGCAACTGCCGGCCTCGGCCACCAGAGCGACGCGATGACCGACATGCCGAGCAGCGAGACGATCACGCCGAGCGACAGGCCAATCGGGATGGTGTAGACATCGGCCACCAGCATCTTGGTCCCGACGAACACCAGCACGGCCGAGAGCCCCGCCTTGAGGTAGTGGAAGCGCTCGATCACGTCAGCCAGCAGGAAGTACAAGGCGCGCAGCCCGAGAATCGCGAAGACGTTCGAGCTGTAGACGATGAACGTGTCGCGCGTCACGGCGAAGATCGCCGGAATCGAGTCGACGGCGAAGATCAGGTCGGTCGTCTCCACCAGCACGAGGACCACGAACAGCGGCGTCGCGGCCAGCCGCATCCCGTTGGCGGCGTCGCGGACGAAGAACCGCTGGCCGTGATAGCCCGGCGTGATCGGCATGAGCCGCCTGACGAAGCGGATGACGGGGTTGTCCGATGGATCGACGTCGTGCTCGACGCTGACGGCCATCCGGATGCCGGTGAACACGAGGAAGGCGCCGAAGAGGTACAGCACCCAGTGGAACTGCTCGACGAGGTACGCGCCCGCCGCAATCATGGCGCCGCGCATGAGCAGCGCGCCGAGGACGCCCCAGAACAGGACGCGATGCTGATACGCGGGAGGAACCCGGAACAGGTTGAAGATGAGGACGAAGACGAAGATGTTGTCGACCGAGAGCGCCTTCTCGATCACGTACCCGGCGAAGAACTCGAGCCCCGCCGTGCGTCCCATGAACGCGTAGACACCACCGCCGAACAGCAGCGCCAGCGCAATCCAGACCGCGCTCCACGCGGCGGCCTCGCGGACCCGCACTTCGTGGGCCTCACGATGGAACCCCAGAAGGTCGACGGCCAGCATCGCCAGCACGAACGCATTGAATCCGACCCACAGCCACAGTTGGTCCATAGCCACGCACGCTCCTGAAACGACAAAAGGCGACACCCTCGCAACGGGCTTTCGCCGTGTGCGAAGGTCTCGCCTGATTCGCAGGAACCCGGCCGAACCGTGCGCTCTCGCGCAGTAGTGACGATTCGGCCGCGCGGCTCACGACCGCGTGGCTACTCCCCTTCCAGACTCCCTACCGTATCCTGCCGCGCGCACGCCGTCAAACGCGCCCGGCGGTGTGGCGCATCGCGCGCGCGGCGCGTGCAGCGGGGCGGCGACGCGGAACGGCGGCGCGCGGGTGGGTCGCGACGTAGACTGGGGCGTGTGAGGATGACGAGAAGACGATGATTGACCTGCACATGCACACGACGGCGTCGGATGGGCGCTCCACGCCGGACGCGCTCGTGGAGCAGGCGCGCGGCCGCGGGATCCGCGTGCTGAGCGTGACCGACCACGACACGATGGCCGGCCACCCGGCGGCGGCGCGTGCCGCCGCCGGAGCCGGGCTGACGTTCGTGCCGGGCATCGAGATCACGTCCGTCCACGACGGCCGCGACGTCCATGTGCTTGCGTACTTCCTGCCCGAGGATGCGCCCGGCCTGCAGGACATGCTGGCGTCACAGCGGCGGCGGCGGACGGCCCGCGGACTCGAGATCGTCGAGCGCCTGCGGCGACTCGGCGTGCCGATCGACGGCGAGGCGATCCTGGCGGAGGCCGCCACGGGCGGCACCTCCATCGCCCGCCCCCGCATCGCTCAGGCGCTCGTCGCTGCCGGCCACGCGGCGAGCGTCAGCGACGCCTTCGACCGCTTCCTGGCCGACGACGGCCCCGCCTATGTGCCCCACACGGGCGTCTCCCCCAGGGAGGTCGTCGCGCTCGTCAAGCGTGGCGGCGGCGTGGCGTCGCTTGCGCATCCCGGGTATCGCCCGCGCGACGAAATCATCGGCGGCCTCGTCGACGCAGGCCTCGACGCGCTCGAGGCGTATCACAGCTCGCACGACGTCACAGCCGTGCAGCACTACCTGCAGCTCGCGCACGCACACGGGCTGCTGGTAACCGGCGGCTCCGACTATCACGGCGAGGGCACGAGGCGCGCCGAGTACTTCGGCGTGACCCACCTCCCCGCGGAGCACTACGCGGCACTCGTCGAACGGGCAGGCCGGCCCGACCTCCTGCCCGCGTAAGCCGGCGCTGACTCGTCAGGCGGGCGGAGCCGTCACGGACGAACGTGCCCGCGCGCCGTCAGCAGCGCCACCACGGCGTCGGCCGCGTCGGGCGCGCTCGTCGCCCGCCCGTCGATCACCAGATCGGCATGCTCCGGAGGTTCGTAGGGCGAGTCGATGCCCGTGAAGTTGGCGATGCGGCCCTCGCGAGCCTTGCGATAGAGCCCCTTCGGGTCGCGCTGTTCGGCGACCTCGAGCGGGGTGTCGACGTACACCTCGAGGAACTCGCCGGGCGCCATCAGCTCGCGTGCCAGGCGCCGCTCCGCCCGGAACGGCGAGATGAACGCCACCAGCACGATCAGCCCCGCATCGGTCATCAGGCGTGCGACCTCGGCCACCCGGCGGATGTTCTCCACGCGGTCGGCGTCGGTGAACCCCAGGTCGCGATTCAGGCCGTGCCGCACGTTGTCGCCGTCGAGCAGCGCCGTGTGCCGCCCCATCGCGTGCAGACGCTTCTCGACGAGGTTGGCGATGGTCGACTTGCCAGCGCCCGACAGCCCCGTGAACCAGACGACGGCGGGCCGCTGTCCCTTGAGGGCCGCCCGCGCGTCCCTGTCCACGTCGAGCGCCTGCCAGTGCACGTTCTCGGCGCGGCGCAGGGCGAAGCGAATCATGCCGGCGCCGACCGTGTCGTTGTTCCACTTGTCGATCAGCACGAACCCGCCCATGTCGCGGTTCTCGAGGTACGGGTCGAAGGGCACAGGCCTGCCGAGGGCGAGGTTGCAGACGCCGATCTCGTTCAGGCGCAGCCGCGAGGCGGCGACGTGCTCCAGCGTGTCGACGTTGACGACGTATCGCAGGTCGCTGACCTGCGCCGTGACGCTGTTGGTGCCCATCTTCATCAGGTAGGGACGCCCCGGCAGCATCGGCTCGTCGTGCATCCACACCAGCGTCACCTGGAAGTGATCGGCAACCGCCGGCGGCGCCTCTGCCGCGGCGATCACGTCGCCGCGGCTCACGTCGATCTCGTCCTCGAGCGTGACGGTGATCGCCTGGCCCGCCTCGGCATGCGCGAGATCGCCCTCCCACGCGACGAGGCGCGCGACGCGGCTCCGGCGCCCCGAGGGCAGCACCGCTATCGCGTCACCCGGCCGGACCTGCCCGCCCACGACGAGCCCCGCGAAGCCGCGGAAGTCCTGATGCGGGCGCGTGGCGCTCTGCACCGGCAGGCGGAAGGGTGCTGCCAGCGCGGCCTGCTCGACGCCGACCGTCTCGAGGTGCTCCATCAGCGGCGGCCCGCCATACCACGGCGTGAGGGGCGACGGCCGCGTGACGTTGTCGCCGTGCAGGGCCGAGACCGGGATCGTCACTATCGCGTCGAGCCCCAGTCGGCCCGCGAATGCACGAAAGGCGGCGTCGATGCCGTCGAAGACGTCCTGCCGGTACTCCACCGCGTCCATCTTGTTCACGGCAAGCACGACGTGCCGGATGCCGAGCAGCGAGACGATGTGGGCATGCCGCCGCGTCTGCGTCTGCATCCCCTTCCGGGCGTCCACGAGGATCACCGCGACGTCGGCCGTCGACGCGCCGGTCGCCATGTTGCGCGTGTACTGCTCGTGTCCGGGCGTGTCGGCGACGATGAACGTCCGCCGGTCCGTGGAGAAGTAGCGGTAGGCGACGTCGATGGTGATGCCCTGCTCCCGCTCGGCGGCCAGCCCGTCCACGAGCAGCGCCAGGTCGAGCTCGCCCCCGCGCGTGCCCAGCCGCTTCGAGTCGCGCTCGAGCGCGGCCAGGTGATCGTCGAAGATCAGCTTCGACTCGTACAACAGGCGCCCGAGCAGCGTGCTCTTGCCGTCGTCCACGCTGCCGCAGGTGATCACGCGCAACAGGCCCTTGTTCCGGTGGGCCTCCAGGTACCCCTCGATGTCCTCCATGACGCGTGACGGGCGGTGCATCAGAAGTACCCGTCCTGCTTCTTCTGTTCCATCGAGGCGCCGCCGTCCCGATCGATGACGCGACCCTGCCGCTCCGAGGTCGTCGTCAGCAGCATCTCGCGGATGATGGCCGGCAGCGTGTCGGCGTCGCTCTCGACCGCCCCGGTCAGCGGATAGCAGCCGAGCGTCCGGAAGCGGACCTTCCTGTGCATCGGCTCTTCGCCGGGCCGCAGCGGAAGGCGATCGTCATCGACCATGATCAGCACGCCGTCGCGCTCGACCACCGGACGCACCGCCGCGAAGTACAGCGGCACGATGGGAATGCGCTCGAGGTGGATGTACTGCCAGACGTCCAGCTCCGTCCAGTTCGACAGCGGAAAGACGCGCAGGCTCTCGCCGCGGTGCTTCCGCGCGTTGTAGATCCGCCACAGCTCCGGACGCTGCCGCTTCGGGTTCCAGTGATGCCGCGCGGTCCGGAACGACACGACACGTTCCTTCGCGCGCGAGGCCTCTTCGTCGCGCCTGGCGCCGCCGAACGCCGCGTCGAAGCCGTAGCGATCGAGTGCCTGCTTCAGCGCCTGCGTCTTCATCACGTCCGTGTGCACCGCGGAGCCGTGCGTGATCGGCGAGATGCCGCGGGCCAGCCCGTCCTCGTTGACGTGCACGATGAGCGAGAG
>JBIQIB010000181.1:0-5569 GCA_044508265.1 Acidobacteriota bacterium | reverse complement strand
GACGTCCGCGCCGCCGCAGCCGCCGAACACCGATGCGGTGCTGCAGTGCAGCAGCGCCGCAGCGCCGCACTCGCGGCAGGTGATGGCGAGCTGCCGCGCCTGCTCGATGGCGTCGTCCGGCGTCACCGTGCCGCTCCAGGCGAAGTTCACGACAGTCGCCCCGGGCGCGATCAGCCGCCTCAGCGCGGCGGCTTCGTGGAGATCGCCGGTGATGCGTTCGACGGGATTGCCGTCGACCGGCCCGGCCGCGTTGGACGATTCACGGACGAGCACGCGGACACGTCGGCCACGGCGGGTGGCGGCCGTCACGAACGCGCGCCCGAGGAAGCCGGTGCCGCCCAGCACCGCGACGTCACGCGTCAGCTCCTCGTTACCCATCACCTGCTCGTGCGCCCTTCCGTGGTTGTGGTCATCCTGCGACATCGGCCGAGCCGATCGTAGACCGTGTCGGTGCCTTCACCCGGCGGCGGTCGGCACGCTGGCAGAGCTTGCCCGTCGCCGGGGCGGAGTTGACGGCCAGCACGCGCCGGAACCGCGTCCGGTGTGGTCTGATCGAGGACAGGCATGGACTACACAGTACGAACACCGGAAGGGATGTCGATCGACGAGAGCTCGCGCGCGCAGATCGAGCGCGTGCGTGCGCTCCCCGACGTGAGCCATGTGGCCCTCATGGCCGATCACCACAAGGGCTACGGCGTGCCGATCGGCGGCGTGATGGCCTCGCCGACGCACATCGCGCCGGGCGGCGTGGGATACGACATCGCGTGCGGCAACAAGGCGGTTCGGACGAACCTGACCGCCGACGAGGTGCGTGACGACCTGCCGCGCCTGATGGACGCCATCTTCTCGACGCTGTCGTTCGGCGTCGGCCGCCGCAACAACGAGCGCGTGGACCACCCCGTGCTCGACGACACGCGGTGGCGTTCGCACCCGGTGCCTGACGCGCGGCGCCTCGCGGCCGCGCAGCTCGGCACCATAGGCGGCGGCAACCACTACGTGGACCTGTTGCGCGGCGAGGACGGCCGGCTGTGGGTGGCCTGCCACTTCGGCTCGCGAGGCATCGGCCACAAGACCGCTACCTGGTTCCTGCGGAAGCTCAACTCCCGTGACGACATGGATGCGCCGCCGGTGATGCTCGACACGCGCACGCCCCTCGGCGAAGACTACCTGGCCCTCATGCACCTGGCCGGCGAGTACGCCTACGCAGGGCGCGACTGGGTGGTGGACCGCGTGCTCCGGATCCTGGGCGCGCGCGCGGCGGACAGCGTTCACGTGCACCACAACTTCGCGTGGCGCGAGACACACGACGGCACCGATCTCTGGGTGGTGCGCAAGGGCGCGACGCCGCTGCGCCCCGGTGAGCGCGGGTTCATCGGCGGTTCGATGGGAGACGTCTCCGTCATCGTGCGCGGCCGGGAGGCGCAGCCCGCCGGTCTGCTGGGCAGCGCGCCGCACGGCGCGGGGCGCGTGATGTCGCGCACGCAAGCGGCCGGAAAGCGCCGGCGTCGCGGCGGCGGTCCGGTGCGTGCGGGCGTCATCGACTGGGCGGCCGTGCGGGCTGACCTCGCCGCGCGCGGGATCGAGCTGCGCGGCGCCGCGGCCGACGAAGCCCCGGGCTGCTACAAGCCGCTCGCGAGCGTGCTCGCCGCCCACGGCGACGCGCTGGAGATCGAGGAGCGGCTGGAGCCCATCGGCGTCGCGATGGCGGGGCCAGACATCGCCGACCCGTACAAGGACTGACGCCGGCGCCAACGCCGCGGCGCCCGGCTCGCCTGCGTGCGCTGTGAAGACCACGTCGCGGGTGCCGATTGGTACGAGGTGACACGAACCCTGCTCGTCGTGGACGACGACCCGAACGTCCGGCAACTGGTGCGCCGCGTGGTGCAGAAGGACTTCGACGCCACGCTGATCGAGGCCGAGCACGGCCTGGCCGCGATCGACGCGCTGATGGAGACGTCGATCGACCTGATGCTGCTCGACATCTCCATGCCCATCATGGACGGCCTCGAGACGCTCGACGCCGTCCGGCGTATCCCGCAGCTCGCGCAGCTGCCCGTGATGATTCTCGCGGCGAAGGCCGAGGAGGATCAGGTGCAGCAGCTCATCGGCCTCGGCATCTCCGGGTTCGTCGTCAAGCCCTTCCGCCCCGTCCTGCTGCGCGACCGCCTGGCGAACGTACTGGGACGTCTCCCCGCCCGGCCCGCGCTGCGCCCGCGTCCGTCGATCGGCGGCCTCGAGCTCGAAACCGGCTGCTCCGTGCTGCTGCTCGACGACAGCGCGGAGTTCCGCGTGCTCTTCTCCGAACTGCTCGCGCCGATGTGCGAGGTCCACGCCACAGGCAGCGTCACCGAGGCACTCGATGCGTGCACCACCACGCCGCGCTCCGCCATTTTCGTGGGCGCCGTCGACAGCGCCATCCAGGCGGAGCTCTTCGCGCGCAAGGCGCGCCTCGCCACCGAAGCAGCGGGCACGCCCATCGTCGCGCTCGCCAGCGTCGGGGCACGCGAGGCAGCGGAGGCGGCCGGCCTGTACGAGCTCACGGTGCTCCGCAGCTTCATGCCCACGGTGCTGCGCAGCAGCCTTCGCGACGCGATGTCCACAAGGACCGTCGCCCGCTGGCTGCTGGCGCCGGCCGGCCCGGCCGCCGGCGCGTTCCGCGACGCGGTCGCCGAGCAGCTGGCGCGGGTGCTGGCGCGTGACCTCTCGGTCGGCGACGAACAGCCGGCCTGGGCAGCGCTCCAGGGCCGGTGGGTCACGGGCCACCTGGAGGCGCAGGCGCACGGGCTGTCCTGGCAGTTGTCGATCGAGCTCCCGTACACGTCGGCCCTCGCCGTCGCCGAGGCCGATCTCGGCTTTCCGGGCGACCAGCTCGGCGAGCCGCACCTGACGACGGCCGCCGCCAACGCGGCGGCCCGGCTCGGCTCGGCGCTGGCGTCGAGCGTCGAAGGCGAGCTCGACATCGAGCTGGCGGAGCCGACCACGGAGATCGCCGTGCGCGCGGCAGACGCGACAGTGCCCGTCGAGGGCGGACGGCGCTGGTGGCTGACGTGGAACGACGGCCGAGACGGCGCGGGAATCTCGCTTGCGCCGCTGGTGTCAGGTTCGTCACACTGACGCATGGCCCACGGCTGGGGCGATCTTCCGCAGATTCCCTCCTTCCTTGTCGAGTCGGACGCCGCGCACCTCCGCGCCAGGCTGACGCACGTCCTCGACTACATGCACGATGGCTTCCTGATCATCAGCCCCGACTGGCGCCTCGTCTATGCGAACCGCACCGCGGCGCGACTGCTGCAGCAGCCGGCGGCCAGGCTGAAGGGCCGCAAGGTGTGGGACGTGTTCCCGGAGGCGGTCGGCACGCGCTTCCACGTCGAGTACCAGCGCGTCCTCGATACGGGTGAGCCGGCGTCGTTCGTGGCGGAGTACGCGCCGCTCGACGTCCGCTTCTCTGTCCGGGCTCATCGCTGCCCGGAGGGCATCGAGGTGTACTTCCTCGACATCAAGGAAGAGTTTCTCGCGCGCCAGCGGATTCGCGAACAGGCGTCGATGCTCGACCAGGCGCGCGACGCCATCGTCGTGCGCACGCTCGACGACGTCGTCACGTACTGGAACGCGGCGGCGGAGCGCCTCTACGGGTGGAGCGCAGACGAGGCGATCGGCCGGACGACGCTCGAGCTGATGAACTCGGACGTGTCGGAGCTGGAGCGCATCAACGCAGCCGTGCTCGAGCATGGTCAATGGTCGGGCGAGCGGACACAGCGGACGCGTGCGGGCGCCACGATCATCGTCGAAGACAGCCACACGCTCGTCCGCGACGCGGAGGGACGAGCCCATCGCGTGCTGTGCATCAAGACCGACGTCACGCAGCAGCGGCGGGTGCAGGCCGAGCTGATGCGCGTCCAGCGGATGGAGAGCCTCGGCACGCTCGCGGGCGGCTTCGCCCACGAGCTGAACAACACGCTGGCGCCCGTGGTGATGGGAATTGAAGCGCTCCAGGGCGAGCAGTGCGTGGACGAAGTTCGCGAGGTGCTCGACATGATCGAGCAGGGCGCGACACGTGCGACGGACCTCGTGGGTCAGGTGCTCGCGTTCGCGCGCGGCATGGACGGCGAGCGCCAGCCCATCGACATCGCAGAGCTGGTGGCCAGCGTCGACCGGATGGTGCGCGACACCTTTCCGTCGAACGTGGTCATCACGACGACGGTGGCGCCGCACCTCTGGACGGTCGTCGGCGACCGGATGCAGTATCGCCAGGCGCTGCTGAACCTGTGCACGAACGCACGCGACGCGATGCCCGGCGGCGGCACGCTGCGACTGTCGGCCGGCAACGTCCTCCTCGATGCCGAAGCCGCGTCGGCCATCCCCGGTGTCGTCGCCGGCCCGCACGTCCGCATCGAGGTCTCCGACACGGGCGCGGGCATCCCGCCGGCCGTCGTCGATCGCATCTTCGAGCCGTTCTACTCCACCAGGCGCGGCGGCGAACGCAACGGCCTGGGACTCGCCGTGGTGCACACGGTCGTCCGCAGCCACGGCGCCGGGATCACCGTCGACAGCGACGCCGGGACGGGCTCCACCTTCTGCATGTACCTGCCCGCGTCGCCGTCCTGACGCGACGCGCGCCCGGGTCTGACGCGAGGCGCCCGGGTCAGGACGACCGCACTTCCGACAGCACCTCGCGGATGGTCGCGGCCAGCTGCGCGGCCGTGTACGGCTTCTGCAGGAGCGACGTGCCCGACTGCTTGACGCGCTGCCTGTCGAAGCTGTCGTCGGTGTACCCGGAAACGAAGATCACGCGTGTCGCCGGATGCTCTGCCGCGAGCCAGTCGGCGATCTCCGGGCCGCTGCCATCGGGCATGATGACGTCGAGCACCGCCACGTCGATGGGGCCGCCATGCTGGCTGCACGCCTCCTGCGCCCGGGCCAGCCTGTCGGCTTCGATCACCCGGTAGCCATACCGTTCGAGCATGCGGACGGTGAGCCGGCGCAGTGGCGCGTTGTCCTCCACGACGAGCACCGTCTCGGTGCCCCGCAGCCGCTTGAGCTCACGCTCCTCGGCGTCGCCGTCGTCATCACCAGCCGGAATCGCCGGGAAGTACAGCGTGAACGTCGTGCCCTCGCCTTCGGCGCTGTGCACGTCGAGCGTGCCGCCGGCGGCGCTGACGATGCCGTAGACCGTCGCGAGGCCCAGCCCGGTGCCCTGCCCGCGCGGCTTCGTGGTGAAGAAGGGCTCGAAGATCTGCGCCTGCACCGACGGCGGCATGCCCGTGCCTGTGTCGCTGACGGCGAGCGTCACATAGCGTCCCGGGTCGATCTTCCTGTGCCTGGCGCTCTGGTCGTCAACCGTCGTCTGGCCTGTGCGGACGGTGATCGTGCCGCCCTGCGGCATGGCGTCGCGCGCGTTGACCACCAGGTTCAGCACCACCTGTTCGAGCTGACTGGGATCGATCCGGATGGGCGGCAGCTGCCGTCCCAGGACGACGTCGAGGTGCACGCTCTCCTCGACGAGGCGCGCGAGCAGCTTCGAGAAGCCGGGCAGCATCTCGTTGAGGTCCACGACCCGCGGCGTCACGAT
>JBIQIB010000180.1:0-5699 GCA_044508265.1 Acidobacteriota bacterium | reverse complement strand
ATCAGGCCGAGTGACAGCCACTTCGGCACCTCGAAGTGCACGACCCCCACCTGGTGGCAGTACTCGAGCAGCAGCTTGATGCCCACCCAGCCGATGATGACGAACGCGCCGTCCACGAGCGCGGGGAACCGCTGGACGACGGTCAGCAACTGGCCGATCAGCAGCCGCATCGCGACGATGCCGAGCAGGCCGCCGGTGATGATCACCCACAGCTTCGGCGACATCGCCACCGCCACGAGGATGGAGTCGACCGCAAAGACGATGTCGGTGAGCTCGACCTTGATGACCGTGGTCCAGAAGGCGCCCAGCCCGAACCAGCTCGTCGCCGGCTTGATCGCCCGCCGGTCCTCGCCGTCGCCGCCGCGGAAGTGGCTGTACGGCAGCCACAGGAGATAGGCGGCGCCGATCAGCTTGACCCACGACAACTGAATCATGACCGCGGCAAAGAGCGTCGCCAGGCCGCGGAAGAGGAACGCGCCCAGGATGCCGTAGCGCAGCGCCTTGCGCTGCTCGTGGCGCGGCAGCGAGAGCACCAGGATGGCGAGGACGAGCGCGTTGTCGGCGCTCAGGATGCCCTCGAGCAGGACCAGGAGCGCGATGGTGAGGAGATCGGCGAAGGTGACGTCCACGAGGATTCCAGTCCCGGGATGACGCGGCATGCGGCCGCCCGAGGTCCATCAGTATGCCCGACGCCCTTGCCGAAGGGCGCGAAGCCGTCGCGATGTTGACACGAGGCGAGTCAACTCCTACACTTGTGTCATGTCATTGGTGTCACATGACTCGAAGTAATGCCCTGTCGGCCGAGTCCGGCGAGCTGTACCTCATCAGCATGGCGGCCCGGCACCTCGGCATGCACCCCCAGACGCTGCGCAAGTACGAGCGCCTCGGGCTGGTGCGGCCATCGCGCACGCTGGGCAGCATGCGCGTGTACACCCGCGACGAAATCGAACGCCTGCGCACCATCAAGTATCTCGTGGACGAAGGCGGCATCAACCTCGCGGGCGTGCAGCGCCTGCTGGAGGTGGCCGACATCGTCCGCCGCCTGCAGCCGCTGGCGCGACAGGACGACTGGTCGCGCACGGCGATCCGGCAGCTGACCCAGGAACTCGATCGCCTGAGCGAGATGCTCGGCTTGTGAGGCCCCCGTGGACTTCCGCGACTACTACGCCATCCTTGGCGTCCCCAAGACCGCGTCCGAGAAGGAGATCAAGCAGGCGTTCCGGAAGCTCGCCCGGAAGTACCACCCGGACGTGAACCCCGGCGATGCCCAGGCCGAGGCCCGCTTCAAGGAAGTGAGCGAGGCCTATGAGGTGCTCGGCTCGCCAGAGACGCGCAAGAAGTACGACGAGCTCGGCGCCAACTGGAAGGCGTACGAGCAGGCGGCGCGCCAGGGGGGCCCATCGCCCTTCAGCGGCTTCGGTGGGAGTCCAGGCGGAGGTCCGGGCGGAGGGCCCGGCGGCGGCACGTGGACGTTCAACATGGGCGGCCAGGGCGGCGGACGGCCGCTCAACCCCGACGAGGTCGAGGAACTCTTCGGCGACGAGAGCCCCTTCTCCGACTTCTTCAAGACGTTCTTCGGCGGCGCGCAGGGCGGCACGCGACGGCGCGGCGGCCGGCGGCACGCCTCGCGCCCCGGGCCGGCGCCCGGCGCGCCTGCGGCGGTGGACCATGAAGTGGCCATCACCCTCGAAGAAGCGTTCACCGGCACGTCACGCCGCGTGACGCTCTCGGGGCCCGGTCGCGCCGACCGCACGATCGAGGTGCGCTTCCCCGCCGGGATCCGCGACGGCCAGCGCGTGCGCGCAGCGTCGGAGGGGGGCGACGTGTACTTCAAGGTCCGCCTCCTCCCGCACGCGCGCTTCGAGCGGCGCGGTGAGCACGACCTCGCGGTCAAGGTGCCCATCCCGGTGCCGACGGCGGTGCTGGGCGGCGAAGCCGAGGTCCGGCCCCTGGTCGGACGCCCGCTGCGCGTGCGTGTGCCCGCGGGCAGCGGCCCCGGACGGACGCTGCGCGTCCGCGGCCAGGGCATGCCCGTGCGAGGTCAGGCGGATACGCGCGGCGACCTGCTGGTCACGCTCGAAGTGAAGGTGCCCACCGAGCTGACCGACGAGCAGCGGCGGCACTACGAAGCGCTGGCCGCGCTCGAGACACGCTCCGCGCAGCCGGCGTAGCGCTGCGCGGGCCAGCCCGCGCAGGCGACAGCACACAGGAACAGTCACATGGATATGCAGAGACTCACGGAGAAGGCGCAGGAGGCGCTCATCGCGTCCCAGCGGTTGGCGACCTCGCTCGGACATCCCCAGATCGATCCCGAGCACCTGCTGCTGACGCTCGTCCGCCAGTCGGGCGGCATCGTGCCCGACGTCCTGCGCAAGATGCAGGTCGATCCCGAGGCCGTGGCGCGCACGTTGCAAGCCAACCTCGACAAGCGTCCGAAGGTGCAGGGCGGCGCCGAGGCCGGTCTCGGGTCGCGACTGCGCGCCGTCGGCGACGCGGCCGAACGCGAGGCCGCGCAGCTCCAGGATCAGTTCGTCAGCACCGAGCACTTCCTGCTCGCGATGACGCAGGAAAGCGATCGCGTGCCTGTCGGGCAGACGTTGCGCGAGGCCGGCATCACGCGCGATCGCGTGCTGGAGACGCTGCGCGCCGTGCGCGGCTCGCAGCGCGTCACCGACCAGAACCCGGAAGGCAAGTACCAGGCACTCGAGAAGTACGGTCGCGACCTGACCGAGCTGGCCCGCAGCGGCAAGCTCGATCCCGTAATCGGACGCGACGAGGAGATCCGGCGGGTCATCCAGGTGCTCTCGAGGCGCACCAAGAACAACCCGGTGCTCATCGGCGAGCCCGGCGTCGGCAAGACCGCCATCGTGGAAGGCCTTGCGCAGCGCATCGTTCGTGGCGACGTCCCGGAGGGCTTGAAGAACAAGCGCATCGTCGGGCTCGACATGGGCTCGCTCGTCGCCGGCGCGAAGTACCGCGGCGAGTTCGAGGAGCGCCTGAAGGCGGTGCTCCAGGAAGTGACGGCCGCCGCCGGCGAGATCGTGCTGTTCATCGACGAGCTGCACACGGTCGTCGGCGCGGGCGCGTCCGAAGGCTCGCTCGACGCCTCGAACATGCTCAAGCCGATGCTGGCCCGTGGCGAGCTGCACACGGTGGGCGCGACGACGCTCGACGAGTACCGCAAGCACATCGAGAAGGACGCCGCGCTCGAGCGGCGCTTCCAGCCGGTCCTCGTCGGTGAGCCGACCGTCGAAGACACGATCAGCATCCTGCGCGGGCTCCGGGAGCGCTACGAGATCCACCACGGGGTCCGCCTGAAGGACGCGGCCCTCGTGGCCGCGGCGGTTCTCAGCCATCGCTACATCGCCGATCGCTTCCTGCCCGACAAGGCCATCGACCTCGTGGACGAGGCCGCGTCGAAGCTCCGCATGGAGATCGACTCGATGCCGGCGGAGCTCGACGAGGTCGAGCGCCGCATCATGCAGCTCGAGATCGAGCGCGAGGCGCTGCGCAAGGAAACCGACGACGCGTCACGCGAGCGGCTGGAGCGGCTCGAGCGGGAGCTCGCCGACCTGAAGGAATCGCGGACGCAGCTGGCCGCCCACTGGGATCAGGAGAAGGCCGCCATCCAGGGCGCGCGCGAGATCAAGGAAGAGATCGACGCGCTTCGCCGGGCGATCGACGCCGCGCAGCGCGACGGCGACTACGCGAAGGCGTCCGAACTGCAGTACGGCCGCCTGCCGGAGCTCGAGAAGCGTCTCGAGCAGGAACAGGCACGCCTCGCCACGCTCCAGCAGTCGCAGAAGATGCTGAAGGAGGAAGTGGACGAGGAGGACATCGCCGAGGTCGTCAGCCGCTGGACGCACATCCCGCTCAACCGGCTGCTCGAAGGCGAGGTGCAGAAGCTCGTGCAGATGGAAGCGCGGCTGCACCAGCGCGTCGTCGGCCAGGACGAGGCGATCCAGGCGGTGGCCAACGCCATCCGCCGCGCGAGGGCGGGGCTGCAGGACCCGAACAGGCCGCTCGGCAGCTTCCTGTTCCTCGGGCCGACTGGCGTCGGCAAGACCGAGCTCGCGCGCGCGCTGGCCGAGTTCCTCTTCGACGACGAGCAGGCGATGGTGCGCATCGACATGTCCGAGTACCAGGAGAAGCACGCGGTCTCGCGCATGATCGGCGCGCCTCCGGGGTACGTCGGCTACGAGGAGGCCGGGCAGCTGACCGAGGCGGTGCGGCGGCGTCCGTACAGCGTCGTGCTGTTCGACGAGGTCGAGAAGGCGCATCCCGAGGTGCTGAACGTCCTGCTGCAGGTGCTCGACGACGGCCGGCTCACCGACGGCAAGGGCCGCGTGGTGGACTTCCGCAACACGGTCATCATCATGACGTCGAACCTGGGCAGCCAGTACCTCGCGGAGCGCGCACTGCGCGCCGAGTCGATCGACGAAGGCACGCGTCGCCAGGTGCTCGAGGCGCTCCGGGCGCACTTCCGGCCGGAGTTCATCAACCGCATCGACGAGACGGTGATCTTCCACCCGCTCGGACGCGAGCACATGACGCACATCATCGACCTCCAGCTGGAGCGGCTGCTGACCCGCCTGGCGGATCGCAAGATGACGCTCACGCTCACGCCCGAGGCGAAGGCACTGCTCGTCGAGGAGGGGTACGATCCGGTCTACGGCGCACGGCCGCTGAAGCGGACCCTGCAGCGGCGGGTGCTCGACCCGCTCGCCCTCGCGGTGCTCCAGGGCGACTACCGCGAAGGCGACGACGTGGTACTCGACGTGCAGGATGGCGACCTGCACTTCGGGCGGCAGGAGCGCGTGGCGTCCTGATGCCGCAGCGCCGGCGCAACAGCGGGCCCGGACGCGCGACGCGGCACTCGCCGCGTGTGGCGGCCACTGCGCTCGCCACGCTCGTCGTCGCGTGGGTCGCAGCCGGGTGCGCCGCGAGCCCGGGCGCCGGGACGCTGCCGGCCGGCACGACCCGGCAGGAGACGACGATGAGCGAGGCCGACGACAGGAGCGAGGCGCGGGCGCGGATGGTCCGCACGCAGATCGAGGCGCGCGGCGTCAGCGATCCACGCGTCCTCGACGCGATGCGCACGGTGCCCCGGCATCGCTTCGTCGCCGAGGGCTACGAGGGACGGGCCTACGACGACTCGCCGCTGCCGATCGCGGCGGGCCAGACGATCTCGCAGCCCTACATCGTCGCGGTGATGAGCGAGGCCGCCGGCATCCAGCCCCACGAGGTGGTGCTCGAGATCGGTACCGGGTCGGGCTACCAGGCCGCCGTCCTCGCCCGTCTGGCACGGCACGTCTACTCGATCGAGGTCGTGAAGGAGCTTGCCGACGTCGCGACGACGCGGCTGGCTGAGCTCGGCTTCGACAACGTCACCGTGCGGCACGGCGACGGCTATGCCGGGTGGCCGGAGCATGCGCCGTTCGACGCGATCGTCGTCACGGCGGCACCGCCCGAGGTGCCGGAGGCGCTGAAGGAACAGCTCGCCGTGGGCGGGCGTCTGGTCGTGCCCGTCGGCGAGTACGAGCAGGACCTGCGGCTGATTCGGAGGACGCCCGAGGGCTACGACGAGACGACCATGATGGGCGTCCGCTTCGTCCCGATGGTCAAACCCCGGTAGGGACGGCTCCCCGAGCCGTCCTTCTCCCGAGCCGTCCTTCTCCCGAGCCGTCCTAGCCGCGCGT
>JBIQIB010000033.1:6239-34381 GCA_044508265.1 Acidobacteriota bacterium | reverse complement strand
ATGCTGTCGAGCGGCGACGAGCTGCAGACCTATGCGGAGCGGGCGGGCTTCCACGACGTGCGGGTACATCGGTGGGACGACGCCTGGGTGGCGGTGACAGGCCGTCGGCCGTGACGCCTCGGAAAGCCTGCGGTTCGTAAGCGGTTGATGCACCTTTCTGCGATCGCGCCGGCAGGCGACAGCGACGACCACCCCGCTCCTGAGAAAGACGAAGAAGGACGGCTCGGAGAGCCGTCCCTACCGGACACAGAAGAGGGGAGGGCCGAGGGGGTAGGCCGTCCAGTGCCAGGGCGCGATGTACGACATCGGCGACGCGTTGGCGGCGACGACGTCGTAGCAGCTCGTGGGCCACAGTCGGCCGTCGTTGAGCAGGAACGCGCCCGGAGTGCCGTCGGAGTGGTAGACCGGATCGCCGGCAAACATTGCAGGTCCTGCGGGAATCGACGCGAAGATCGCCGGCGTCACGCCCTGCACCGTCTTCGTCAGCTGCAGCAGCGGGGCCGCGCGCTGGAAGTGCAGGCGCCTGCCCCCGACGACGAGCGCCCAGGGCTGGCCGCTGGTGGCGACGGCCGTTCCCTCGAACACCGCCCCGAGCCGTGAGCACCCGCACGACAGGCCCGTCGCGAGGTCGAAGCCCACGTGTGCGAGGCCCCATTCCGTGAACCGGCCGGCCGGTCCGACGGACCGCACGATGTCGATGGGCACCGCCCCGCACGTCGTCGTGGAGGGCACCGCGTGCTTGTCGGGCCTCGACACGAGGCCGGGCCCTTCACTCCAGTCGGCGACGCGCGAGACGGACCCGAGCTGCGCACGCAGGGCCCTGTCCCAGAGCGTCAGCCTCACCTGCTGGCCGGAGGACGGGATGGTGACGTCGGCCACGGCGAAGGCCTCGAGCATGTCGACGTACTGCCAGTCGATGGAGAAGGCTTCGAGCAGGCGGAACTGCGTCTGGTTCGCAGCCGTCCGCGGGGCGAACGTGCCCGGCGCGACGAGCGCCTCGACCTGCTGCTGGAACGTCGGGTCGGGCGACCGCATCACGTAGATGCCGGCGCCGTTGCCGGGGTTGCTGGCATGGCCGGTCGTGTCGGTGTACGCGAGATAGAAGTAGCCGTCCACGAAGGTCACGCTCGGCTGTCCGGCGCCATACCCGCGCGTGGCGGCGAGCAGCGGGAACTCCGGGTGTCCCGGGCCACGCGTGGCAGTGACGATCGGCTGTCCGCCATGCAGGCGTGTCCACGTGAGCCCGTCGCGGCTCATGGCCACGCCGATGGCGGTCACCTTGTGGCCGGCGTGCGGGTACGAGATGTCGTTGTGCCCGCCGTAGTACATGTAGTACACGCCGTTGACCCGGATGACCGAGGGATCGCACGCGTGCACGGCGTCGAACCGCGTGCTGTCGCCAGACGCGCGGAACACGGGGACCGGCTGGCTCCACGGACCTGCCGGTGAAGGCGCCGTCGCGTGGACGATCTGATCTCCGCGGAACGTCTGCCACGGCGACTGGCCCTCCACGCGTCCATGGCAGAACCACATGCGGTAACTGCCATCGAGCATGATCGACGGCACGTACTCGTAGTTGCCAGGTACCTGCAGCACCATCTGGTTGCCACCCCGGCTTGCCACGAGCTGGGGCGGCGACGGCTGGCATGCCTGTCCCGCCACCCGGGACGATGACGTCCCGCACACCACCAGACCGACCAGCCACGCCACACCCGCACGAGCACGCATCGCACACCTCCCGCAATGGGGGTGGGCAAGCGCGCGGCCATATGCGTAAGCGGGCTTATACGAGTGTTTTCGCGGGTGCGTGCGACGCGGATCGCAGAATCATCGAGCCTCGCCTCGCCCGCGTATGCGGAATCAGCAAGCACGTCATCCGTCCTTCCTCCAGTCCTCTTCCTCCTTTCCTCCCCCCTCCTTTTCCTCCAGTCCTCTTCCTCCATTCCTCCCCCCTCCCTTCCTCCAGTCCTCCTCCCTTACTGCTATCCTTCCCCCGCTTCCCCATGTCCGTCCTGCGCTGGCTGTCGCGCCTCATCGGAGCTACCCTCGCGTGGCTGTTCAACGCGGTGCTCTCGCTCGGCCTGTTCCTGGTCTCCGCGTACCTGTTCGCGCTCCAGGACTCGGACGCCGTCGTGCCCGCGTACATCACGCGGGGTATCGCCGCGGTGTGGCTGCTGGGCGCCACCTGGCATTACGTCAAGCACGGGATCGTGCGGCGTCCCTATGTGCCGGCCGCAGCGCGTGAGCGCGGCAAGGTGAGCACCCGCCAGGGCGTGCTCGCCAGCATCGGCTGCGTGGCGACGCTCGTCGGTGCCCTGGTGATCGCCATGGTCGTCGGCGAGCGCGCGGATTGGGTGTTTGCCGGCCTCACGGGCGACGACCCGGCGCACCCGGCCCGCGTGGCGCTGGAGCAGGCGAGCGTGGCGCTTCGGGACGTCGCTGCCGACCCCGCGCCGTACCTGGCCGGGTTCCTCGTGGTGTCGGCCGTGCTGCTGATGCTGCGTGCCGTCGGACGCCGGCCCGACGTGGCTCCCGCGGAGGGCGGAGCGACGACCGGTCACCGTCGTCAGCGGCGGCGATCGGGCCGGCGCGAGAAGGCCCGTGGTGGCGGCCACGCAGGTCACGCGGACGCGTCGCGCGCCGAACAGCCGTCGCACCAGGGACCGTCTTCTGTGCCGCGCGTCTCGAGCTCCGGCAGGACGCTCACGGCCCCCATGCTGGGAACGTTCCGGCGCGACGATGCCTCGGGCGGATGGCGGTTGCTGGAGCCGGCGGCCGGCGCCGGTGACCTCTTCATCGAAGCCGTGAACGAACCCGAGGAGGCGCAGCTGATCGCCGCCCGCGGGCTCGTGCAGCGGTCATTCGAGGTGCTGCTGCGCGCCTCCGACGCCGTGCTCTCTTCCGCCAGGGCCGACGGCGTGACGCTGCCCCGCTTCACGATCGCGAGCAGCGTCGTCCATGGCGCGGGCGGGCCGTCGCCCCGCGTGACGGTGCGCCTGCGCGACGCCGGCAGCTCGCGTCTCTACGAGGTCGTCTCCGAGGATGGGATGCAGACGTTCGTAAGCCGCGGTGCCGCTGCGCCGGCGAGGTGACACCGGCGCCTTGCCGGTGCTGCGCTACACTGCGGCCACATGCGACACCTTCGACTCGAACGGGAAGACGACCTGCTCGTGATCACCCTGGCGCGCGGCAAGGCCAACGCGCTGAACGACGAGCTGGTCGCCGAACTGCAGCAGGCGCTCAATCACGCCGCGCAGGATCCGCACGCGCGGGCCGTCGTGCTCACGAGCGCCCTGCCGAGGATGTTCAGCGCCGGGTTCGACGTCCGTGAGGTGTTCGCCTACGACACGGCGCGGATGCGCGCGTTCTCGCGCGCGTTCTTCCGCGTGCTCGACACGTTGCGCTGCATGCCCCGGCCGGTCGTCGCCGCGCTGACGGGCCACACGTACGCTGCCGGTGCCGCCATGGCGCTGCTCTGTGACATCCGGGTGATGAGCGAAGGCGACTTCGGGTTCGCCCTGAACGAGGTGAACCTCGGCGTGGTGATGCCCGCGCGCCTCGTTCGCGCGCTCGCCTCCGAGGTGCCGCTGCAGACGGGCCTGTCGATGTTCCTCGAAGGCCACGTGTTCAAGGCGAACGACGCCATCGGCGCAGGCCTGGTGGATGAACTCGTCCCCGCCGGCAACGTGGCGTTCCGTGCCGCCACCCGCGCCCGCGACCTCGGCAACAAGCCGCCGCGTGCGTTTGCCGCGCACAAGCGCATCCTCGTCGAACTCACCGGCGGGCCGCCGTACACCGACGAGGAACTCGACGGGATGGTCGACGAGTTCATGGACGTCTGGGAGGGCGAGGAGAGCCGGGAGCGTCGTGCCGCCCTCCTGCAGCAGATGGATAGGTAGGGACGGCTCCCCGAGCCGTCCATCCGCGACCCGATTACCCGGTCGGATTCCCGCCGCCGCCCGCGGCCTACTGCGCCGCGCCTCAGATCATCTCTGCATGATGTAGTGCATACTCGTTCTGGTACAGGACGCGTATCTGCTCACCTCACGAACATCGCCCTTCAACGTCAGCGTCCTGAACATCCCCTCATTGAAGACGAGGTGTGGCCAGCCCTCCAGGGCGATTCCGGCCGCTCGTCGATAACCCTTCCTTCCTGCCGGGCTCTTCATGTCCGTCCTCGTCAAGACCGTGCTGCTGCTCACGGCCTCCAACGTCTTCATGACGTTCGCGTGGTACGCGCATCTCAAGCACCTGAACCACAAGCCCTGGATCGTCGCCGCACTGGTGAGTTGGGGCATTGCGCTCTTCGAGTACCTGCTGCAGGTACCGGCCAACCGCCTTGGCTACAGCACGCTGACGCTGCCGCAGCTGAAGATCCTGCAGGAGGTCATCACGCTGACGGTGTTCGTCCCGTTCGTGCTGATCTACATGCGCCAGCCGATCAAGCTCGACTACCTCTGGGCGGCGTGCTGCATGCTCGGCGCCGTGTACTTCGTGTTTCGGAGTGGATGAAGGGCGACGAACGGACGAGGACTGGAGGAATGGAGGAGGGAAGGAATGGAGGATGAGGAAGGGGAGGAAGGGAGGACGGCTCGGAGAGCCGTCCCTACCAGCCGTCCCTACCGGAGGTCGAATTCGTACAGGCCGGGGGAGACGAGCAGTCGTCCGTCCCCGGTGAACCACAGCGACTCCGGCAGGATCGGGCCGGCGCCGATCAGCTGATACGTCGCCACCTTCTCGCCGTCGGCGTCGAACACGTACACGTGCGACGTGAGTGTCGCGATCCACAGCCGTCCCTGCGGGTCGGACGCGGCAGCGCGGACCATGGGCACGACCATCGGGAACGTGAGCCCGTCCACCGACCGCAGCGGCCATTCGGTTGGCAGCGTCTGCACGTGCGGGTCGAGCATCCGGCTCTGGATGGCCCGCTCGAACAGCAGCCGTCCATCCGGCGTGTACTTGCGGAACGCGGGCATGCCCGCGAGAAAGACCACGAAGACATGGCCGTCGGGCGCCGGCACGGGCAGCGCGGCGTTGAGCGCCAGGTGGACGTCGCGGTTGGCCTCGTGTCCCGTCGGTCGCAACTCGCCGAATGTACGCACCGGCGTGCCGGCGAGGCTGTACTCGCTGACGAGGCCGCCCTGCTCCGGCAGGCTGAAGAGCACCGTGTCGTCGAGCAGGCGGGTGGAGGCGATTCCGTCGAGCACCACGTTGCCGATGGCGACGCGCGGACGTGACGTACCGCCGATCTCGAAGTAGTTGAAGAGCCGCCCGTCCGGCCTGAACACCGACACACGGGGCCTGAGGCCGGGCGCGTCGGCCACCACGAAGCGGCCGTCCTGGTGCACGTCGAACGCGCGCGGTCGCAGCAGGCGGCCCGTCTCCGAGCCGATCTCCACGACACGCGTCACCGTGGTGCGCGCCGCGTCCACGGCGAATACGCCGTGGCGGCGCCTGTCGAACACGAGGTACCGGCCGTCGGGCTGACGGGCGAAGCCGGCAGGCTCCTCGAACTCACCCGCCAGGTGCGCGGGCAGGGCGCGGGCAGACTCGAGGCGGACGACCGCGCCTGGCGACTGCACGGCGGCGTCGAGCGCAGGCAGCATCGCCGCCACCACCAGGGCGCCGGCCGCTATGCGCGACGGCATGGCCCTCAGTACGCGGCAGCCTTGCGGATCGCCGCGAGGACGTCGGACGACTGCGGAAGAATCGCTTCCTCGAGGTCGGGTGCGTACGCGACAGGGGTGTCGAGCGCAGCCACGCGCAGCACGGGCGCGTCCAGGAAGTCGAAGTAGTGCTCCGCGATGTGCGCGGCAACCTCGGCGCCGAAGCCGGCCGTCAGCTGGTCTTCGTGCGCCACGACGATGCGGTTGGTCTCGCGGACGGCGGTGCCAATCGTGTCCCAGTCGCACGGCACGATGGTGCGCAGGTCGATGACGCGCACCGAGATGCCGTCCTTCTCGGCCTGCTGGGCGGCCAGCAGCGAACGCTGCACGAGCGCGCCCCACGTGATGACGGTCACGTCCGTCCCGTCACGGCGGACGGCGGCGCGACCCATCGGGATCGTGTACTCGGGGCCGGGGTAGACACCCTTGTTGTACGTCTGCCGGTAGAGGTGCTTGTGCTCGAGGAACAGCACCGGGTCGTCGCAGCGAATGGACGTGCGCAGCAGGCCGGCCGCATCGACGGCGTTGCTCGGGAACACGACGCGGATACCGGGGCAGTGGGCGAAGATGCTCTCGCCCGACTGGCTGTGGTACGGCGCGCCGCCGCGCAGGTAGCCGCCAATCGGCGTCCGAATCACGACAGGGCAGCTGAACGTGTTGTTGGACCGGTAACGCAGCATCGTGAGCTCGTCACGAATCTGCATCATTGCCGGCCAGATGTAGTCGAAGAACTGGATCTCGACGACAGGCTTCAGGCCGCGTGTCGCCATGCCTGTCGCGCGGCCGACGATGTTCGCTTCGGCGAGCGGCGAGTTGAAGACGCGCGTGCTCCCGAACGTGCGCTGCAGGCCGTGCGTCACCTTGAACACGCCGCCCTTGCCCGACACCTCCGCCAGCGCGTCTTCGCGGCTCGCGTCGGCGACGTCCTGGCCGAACACGACGATCCGCGGGTTCCGCTTCATCTCGTCGTGCAGCGTGCGGTTGATGGCCGCCACCATCGTGTCGGGCTTGCCCTCGGTTTCGGGCGTGGTGACGAACGCGTCCGACGTCGGGTCGACGTCCGGCGAGTAGACGTACAGCTCGGCGGTGTCGGGATGCGCGCGCTCGGCCACCAGCGCGGTGTCGACGGCCTCGGCCACCTCGCGATCGAGGGTCCTGGCGATGGCGTCGAGCTCGTCCTGCGACGCGATGTCGTGCTCGACGAGCCACGCGGCATGCTTCTTCACCGGATCCCGCGCGAGCTCCGCGGCGCGTTCCTCCGCCGTCCTGTACAGCCGCTCGTCGTCGGAGAGGGAGTGCGAGTAGAGCCGCGCGACGCTCGCATGCACGAAGGCCGGCCCGTGTCCCTCACGCGCGTACGCCACCGCCTCCCGCATCGTCTGCCAGCTCTCGACGTAGTCGGTGCCGTCCACGCGGAAGATGCCGAGCGACGGGAAGCCCTCCACGAGGCGCGAGATGTCGCCGCCGGGCGTCTGCACCTCGACGGGCACCGAGATCGCGTAGCCGTTGTCCTCGACGAGGATGACGAGCGGCAGGCGCAGCTGGCACGCCGAGTTGAGCATCTCCCAGAACTCGCCCTCGCTCGTCGTGCCGTCGCCGACGGAGACGTACGTCACCGCGTCCGGGTCGTCGCGCTCGTCGTCGGGCAGGTCCGGCAGCGTCGCGAGCAGGCGCGTCGCCTCGGCGCAGCCCGCCGCCTGGAGGCACTGCGTGCCCGTCGGGCTCGACGACGACACGATGTTCCAGCGCGTGTGGCCCCAGTGTGACGGCATCTGCCGGCCGCCAGACGCCGGGTCGTCCTTCGCGCCGACGCCCTGCAGCAACATCTCGAGCGGCGTCACGCCGAGACCGAGGCAGAAGGCGCGATCGCGGTAGTAAGGATAGGCCCAGTCGATGCCGGGCCGCATGTGCTGCGCGGCAGCGACCTGGATGGCTTCGTGGCCGGCGGCGCTGATCTGGAAGAAGATGTGGCTCTGGTTCTTGAGCTGGATCTCCTTGTCGTCGAGCTTCCGCGACAGGAGCATCAGCCGATAGCCGTCGAGCAGGGTCTCACGATCGGGCATGGCCGCAGCCTGCGCGCGAGTCGAGGAGGAAGCGACCGTCGCCTTCATACGCGCCCCCTACTGTAGCAGGGGTGACGGTGGCGGCGCGATCCGGGAGAATGGCCCTCGTGCCGCTCTTTCGGTGGGATGAGATCGCGCTCGAAAAGGTCACCGAGATGATCTCGCGCAAGGTCGTCACGGGCGAGCGCCAGCGTATCGCGCAGGTCTACCTGAAGCGAGGCGCGCTGGTGCCGCTGCACACGCACGCCGAGGAGCAGATGACCTATGTGCTGCAGGGCGCGCTGCAGTCGCTCGTGGCGGGCGAGCACGTCCGGGTGGAGGAAGGCGAGGTACTGCTGGTGCCGCCGGGTGTGCCGCACCAGGTCGTCGCGCTCGACGACACGTTCGTGCTGAGCATCTTCAGCCAGGCGCCGTCCTAGCGGGTGCGCCGGCCCGACCAGTTCCTGGTCAGTGCACGTTCCAGCCGCCGCTGCCGCGTCCGCCGGGGTGCACACCGAACCGGCGCCGCGCGCGGTTCAGCCGCCACTTCGTGTAGCGATACTTCAGCTCTGCCGCGAGGCCGCCGCGCCCGCGGTTCAGCAGCAGCCAGCCTGTGAGGAGTCCGCCGAGGTGCGCCAGGTGCGCGACGCGGCCGCCGCCGGCGTTCATCGACAACAGCAGCGTGATGGCGCCGGTGATCATCACGAAGTACTTCGCCGGAACCGGGAACAGCAGGTACATGTAGATCGGGCGATCCGGGAAGGTCAGGCCGTAGGCCAGCAGGACGCCATAGATGGCCCCCGACGCGCCGACCGTCGTCGTGATGTACATGAACGACGCGTAGCCGAAGGGCAGCAGCGCCGCGATGATGGTCGTGGCGGCCGCGCCGAGGCCGCAGAACGCATAGAAGCGTGCGAACGCCTCGGTGCCCCACAGCCGCTCGATCTCGACGCCGAACATCCACAGCATCAGCATGTTCAGCACGAGATGCGTCAGCGACGCGTGCACGAACATGTAGGTCACCGGCTGCCAGAGCCAGAACGACTCGAGGACCGCCGCCGGCGTCAGGCCGAGATACGCCGTGAGCATCGGCATCACGAGCGACACCAGGAACACGACGACGTTGCCGATGATCAGGGCCTTGACGGCCGGCGTCAGCGGGCCGGGTCCGATGCGGTACGACACCTGCGTATAGGGCGAGCGGGCCACGTCCCACAGTGTAGCGGCTCCGCGTCCTCCGCGCCTTTCCGCCCCTCCGCGTGATCCTCTCCGCCCTCTCCGCCTCCTCTGCGTGTCAGGGACGCGGCGGAGTCAGCTCATCCGCGTGCGGATCAATCGCCGGCACGTTGGCCTCCACCATTTCGACGTGGAGCGGCATGGGCGGCCCCGCGGGCAGCCGCGTGGAGAGGGCAGCGGCGGCCAGCGGCACCAGCGCGAGCCCGGTCAGCGTGACGGGCAGGCCGAAGATGTCGGCGATCTTGCCCGTCGCGGGCACGAGCATGCCGCCCGAGCCCCAGGCGACGCCCATCATCAGCGACGACACCGTCGCGGCGCTGTGAGGCGCCAGGGCCTGGCCGAAGCTCACGTTCACGGGCAGGGTCGACTGCAGGAACAGGCCGCCGCACGCGAGCAGGACGGCGAACGTCCACCCGGAGAACTGCGGCGCGCCGAGCAGGAACGGTGTCGACAGCAGCAGCGACGCCGTGATCACGCGGCGCGGGCCGAACCTGTCGGCGAGCGTGCCGCCCCAGAATCCGCCGATGCCGCTGGCAAAGAGGTACAGCGCCATCGCCGCCCCGGCCCCCGACACGCTCATGCCCTGTTGCGTCAGCAGCACCGGGACGAACGTGCCGAACGACAGCGAGACCAGCGTGCGCAGCACGACGAGGACATAGAGGATGAACAGCGGGCGCATCTGCGGGCGCAGGGCCGCCAGGCCCCCGCCGCTGCGCCTGATGGGGCCGAGCGGCAGCGCGGGAACGGTCCGCGCAAACAGCAGGCTGAAGGCCACCCCCGGCAGCAGGAACCAGGCCGTGGACGCCAGCCCGTAGTAGTCGGCGGCCGTCGCCACGACGAGGGGCGCGACGGCGAAGCCGAGCGTGCCGCTGGTGATGAAGACGCTCATCGCCGTGCCGGGCTTCCGGTGACCCGTGGTGTGGGCGACCATGGCGCCGGGCGGGTGAAACGCCGCGATTCCGAGGCCGCCAATGACCAGCACCGCGGCGAGCATCCCCGTGGTGGTGACGTAGCCGAGCAGGCTCAGCGTGACGGCTGCGATCAGCGGTCCGCCCATCAGCAGCAGCCGGGCGTGCCCGCGGTCGGCCATCCGTCCAAACAGCAGCTGCGACAGCGACGCCGCGGCCTGGAACACCATCATCAGCGTGCCGGCGCCCTGCAGCCCGAGCGAGAGCTTCGGCATCAGCAGCGGCAGCAGCGGCGCGTACATGTTCGAGTAGGCGTCCACGACGAAATGCGCCGACGAGACGGCAGCGAGCGGGCGGACGTCGAGTTCAGGCTTCGGTCCCGACGGCGTCACCGGTGGCTCGACGTTGGTCATCGCGTGGCTCCTCCTGCGGGCGCCCCGCGCAGCCGCCGCACGAGTCGCCCGAACGCCTCGTCGAACTCGTCGATGTGCAGGAGCCGAGAGAGGCCGACGAGCACGACGAGCGCCGCGGCAATCGAGAGCCCGACCTGCACGAGCTGAGCGACCATTTCCGTGCCCGGCCAGAGGCTCGTGAGCCACCGGTGGGTGCCCCAGGCGCAGGCCGCCATCACGAGGCTCGCCACGGTCATCCGTGTGACGGCCGAGAGGAGCCGTCGCCCCTCGATGCCGTGGAGGCGGCGGCGCAGCAGCCAGAACAGCAGCCCCGCATTGAGCAGCGAGGCGACCGCCGTGCCGACGCCCAGGCCGATGTAGCCCATCACGCGCACGAGCACGATGTTGAGGGCGGCGTTGGTCACGACCGAGGCGACGCTCACGAGCACGGGCGTTCGGGCGTCGCGCATCGCGTAGAAGGTGGGCGAAAGCACCTTGACGAGCGAGTAGCCGATGAGGCCCGGCGCGTACGCGATGAGGGCGGCGGCGACGGCGGCCGTGTCGCTCGGCCGGAACTCGCCACGCTCGAAGATCAGCCGCACGATGGGCTCGGCCAGGACCACCAGGCCGAACATCGCGGGGATGTTGAGCATCAGCATCATGCGCGAGGCATGGCCCACGGTGCTGCGTACCGCGGGCATGTCGCGTGCCGCGGCCTGCCTCGACAGCAGCGGTACGGCGGCCGTCGCAACCGAGACGCCGAAGATGCCCACCGGCAGGTACAGCAGCCGGAACGCGTAGTTCAGCCACGACACGGCGCCGGATTCCTGCGACGTCGCCAGCACGGTGTTCACGTACACGTTGAACTGCGTGGCGGCGAGCCCCACGGTGCCCGGTCCCATCATGACGAGAATCTCGTGCAGCGCAGGATCCCGGGGCGCGAACTCGGGCCGCAACCTGAAGCCTTCACGGCGCAGCAGCGGCCACTGCAGCAGCACCTGGCCCGCGCCGCCGAGCAGCACGCCTATCGCCAGCCCGGTGACCGGGTCGAGCCCGAACCTGGGCATCACCGGGACGAGCGCGACAGCCGTGGCGATCCACGCGACGTTGAACATCGCCGGCGACAGCGCCGGGATGAAGAAGCGGCCCAGCGCGTTGAGCATCCCCATCATCGCCACGGCGACGGCGACGAGCACGAGGAAGGGGAACATCAGCCGCGTCAGGTCGATCGTCAGCTCGAGCTTCCCGGGTACGCTCTCGAAGCCGCTGGCGAAGAGGCGGGTCATCTCCGGCGCGAAGACCACGCCGAGGGCGGCGATGACGCCCGTGACGACCACGAGGCCGGTGATCGCGCGTCGCCCCAGCGTCCACGCGGCGTCACGGCCGTGCATCTGCAGGTGGCGGGTGAACGTCGGGACGAACGCGGCGCTCATCGCGCCTTCGGCGAAGAGGTCGCGGACGAGGTTGGGCAGGCGGAACGCCACGTTGAAGGCGTCCATGCGGTCGCTCGCGCCGAACAGGTGGGCCATCACCTGCTCGCGCACCAGCCCGAGCAGCCGGCTGGCCATCGTGGCGCTCCCGGCCAGGCCGGCCGACTTCATCAGGGAGCTCCCGCGTGGCGCGTCCATCCCGACATCATCGCATGGGGCGGCAGGGGTGCCCGGGCGCTCGCGGCATTGACTCGGCGGCCTCCCGCCACTACAAGTGGCTGTGTGCGCAACTGGCTTCTTCGTGCGGCGTGCCGCCTGATCGTCGTCGTCCTGATGGCCCCCGCCGCTGCCGCGTCGGCGCAGCAGGCGCCGCCGGCAGACCTCCAGGCGCGCCTCACCAGGGCGCAGGAGGCCCTCCAGGCGGGCCGGTACGACGAGGCCATCCCGCTGCTCGAAGTGCTCGCGCGCGAGCTGCCGGCTGAAACGGGAATTCACCTGAACCTCGGCATGGCCCTGACGCTCAGCGGGCAACCCGGCAAGGCCCTTGCGCCGCTGCAGCGTGCCGTCAAGGGTGACCCCGACCTGCTGCCGGCGAGCCTGTTCCTCGGCCTGGCGTACATCGAGTCGGGCGCACCGGACAAGGCCGTCGCTCCGCTCGAGAAGGTCATCTCGCTCGATCGTGACAACCGGTACGCGCGGGAGGCCCTGGCACAGGCGTTTGCCATGCTCGAGCAGCCCGATCGCGCGGTGGAGCAGTACGAAGCCCTCCGCCGTGCGCATCCGAACGATCCGCAGGTGCTCGCCGCGACGGGACGGGCCTACGAAGACGTGGCGCGTTCCGCCTTCGCGGCCCTGCAGGAGCTCGACCCCGATTCGCCCCACGTGTGGCTGCTCGTGGCCGACGTGCTCACGGTGCAGGAGCGGTATCCACAGGCCTTCGACCTGCTGCGGAAGGCGGAAGCCGCGTTGCCCGGATTCCCGGGCATCCACGAGAGCGTGGCCCGTGTCTATGCGGCTTCCGGACACGACGAGTGGGCCGCGGCGGAGCGTCGGAAGGCCGAGGCCGCTCCGCCAGACTGCAAGACGCTGCCCGTCGCGTGCGCCTATCTCGAGGGGAAGTACGCCGACGCGCTGAGCCGGACGCGCGGCGCCACGTCGGCCGCGGCGCTCTACTGGCGCGCGCGCGCCGCCAACGACCTCGCGTCGCAGACGTTCGCGGCGCTCGATCGACTGCCACCGTCGGTGGAGCGGCATCTCGTGCGCGCCGACATCTACCGCGGGCAGGGTGAGGCGCTGCCCGCGGCTGACGAACTGCGCAAGGCGCTCGCGCTCGCCCCCGGCGATCCGCGCATCGAGCGCGACCTCGCCGGTGCGCTGTTTGCCGCGCGCAAGACCGACGAGGCCCTGCCCTTGCTGAAGAAGCTCCTTGCTGCAACACCGGGCGACGCCGAGCTCGCAGTGGGATACGGCGAGATGCTGGTACAGACGCAGCAGATGGACGAGGCCGTGCCGGTGCTGACCCGCGCGCTGGAATCTCGCCCCGATCTGCTGCCCGGGCATTCGGCGCTCGGGCGCGCCCTGCTGGCCAAAGGCGATGCGGCGGCGGCCGTGCCGCACCTCGAGAAGGCACTGCCGACCGACGGCGACGGCAGCCTGCACTACCAGCTGGCGCAGGCCTATCAGCGGACGGGGCAGGCGGATCGCGCCAAGGCCATGCTCGCCAAATACCAGGAACTGCAGCAGGCGGCGCCGGCGCCGCCTGCTGAGGACGGCTCGGCGGCCCCGTCGACGATCAGGCCTCCGGCTCCGTAACGACGATCGTCTGGTTGGTCGTCACGCTGCCGAGGCGCTGGGTACGCCCGCTGGGCCAGGTGACCTCGACGTCCACCTGCTCGGCGTCGCCCAGCCCCAGGTGCACGGGCGCCACGACCGACGAGGCGTAGCCCGCGGCGGACGTCATGACGTTGGTGACGTCGCCCGCCCGGACGATGGCGCCGACGGCGTCTCGGTTCGACGCGCGGCCGACGAGCTGAAGCCTGAGCCAGCGTCGCGGCGGGCTCACGTTCCGCCACACCACCACCCCCTCGCCGAGGCGCGTCGTCACCAGGTCGAGCAGGCCGTCGTTGTCGAGGTCGACGGCCACGAGGCCGCGGTGCGCGGCCACGACGTCGGTGAACCCGCCGCCCGCCTGCGGCGACACGTCCTCGAACCGCCCGCCGGCATTGCGGAAGATCGCGTTCGGCTCCCTGTAGCGCGACGCCTCGAAACGGTCCACTTCGTCGTTGACGTGCGAGTTCGCCGTGGCGATGTCCTTCCAGCCGTCGTTGTCGAGATCGGCAAGCGCCACGCCCCAGCCGCTCCGCCCGAGCGTCGCCGTCGCGAGGCCGGCCTGGTGCGTCGCGTCGCGGAACATCCCGCCGCCCTCATTCGTGAAGAGCGGGAACGTCTCGCCGCTCAATGCCGTGATGACGACGTCGGGACGGCCGTCGTTGGTCAGGTCGCGCGCCTCGACGCCCATGCTCGACACCGGGCGGCCGAAGCCTGGCAGCGCGAGCCCGCCGAGCAGCCCGAACTCTTCGAACGTCCCGTCGCCCTTGTTGCGGAAGTAGAAGTTCGGCACCGCGTCGTTGGTGACCACGAGGTCGGGCCAGCCGTCGGCGTCGAGGTCGGCCGCCGCCACGCTCATCCCCTTGCCGACGTGCGCGGCGATGCCGCTGCGTGCCGAGACGTCCTCGAACGTGCCGTCCCCGCGATTGCGATAGAGCGCGTTCGGCTGTCCGCCGTAGTGGCGCGGGTGGCAGTAGACGCGCAGGTTCCGGGCGCGGTCGCCGCAGAAACGCTCCTTGTCGGGTGCCCAGTCGAGGTAGTTGACGATGAACAGGTCGAGCAGGCCGTCACGGTCGACGTCCACCCACGCGGCCGCGACCGACCAGACCGGCGGCGCGATGCCGGCCGCCGCGGTGACGTCCTCGAAGGTGCCGTCGCCCCGGTTCCTGTACAGCGTGTGAGTGCCGACGCCGGGGACGAAAAGGTCAACGTGGCCGTCGTTGTCGTAATCCGCCGCGGCAGCGCCCATCCCGAAGCCCCGGCCCTCGAGCCCGGCCTTCTTCGTCACGTCCTCGAACCGCAGTTGCCCCAGGTTCCTGTAGAGCCTGTTCCAGTAGGGCGCCGCAGTCTTCTCGCCCGTCGCCGGGTCGACGCCGTTGGCGAAGAAGAGGTCCGTCAGCCCGTCGCCGTCGAAGTCGAAGGCTGCGAGGCCTCCGGGCATCGTCTCGATGATCCGCTTGTCGGGCGTGGCGCCGTTGTTCAGGACGAAGTCGATGCCGCCGGCGTCGGCCAGCCGCTCGAGCCGCGGTCCAGCGTCCGGCGTACCGGCAGGCGGGCGCTGTGTCGCCGAGGAGACGGCTGTGAGGCCCAGGACGAGGACGGCCGCGGCGGCAAGTGCGGAAACTGGAGCGGGTGAGGTCGATATGCGCAAAAAAATACGGCCTCGTTGAGGGACGAGGCCGTGAAGGAGGATGGATGAGAGGCTTGGTCGGAGCCAGAAGCCTTCCTCTCCTAAGACGAACCTCGCGTGGAAAAGGTTTAGCCCTTGTCGAGGGCGGCCCTGACTCGCTCGTTGACGAGCTTGCCGTCGACGAGCTGCCCGCTGAAGCGGGCCATGACGCCCTTCATGACGCGTCCCATGTCCTTGATCGAGGTGGCGCCGGTCTCGGCGACGACCTCCGCCACGGCGGCGTCGAGGGCCGCGGCGTCGATCGGCGGCGGCAGGTAGCGCTCGAGCACCGCCAGTTCCTCGCGTTCCTTGTTCGCCAGCTCGTCACGGCCGGCGGCGGTGAACTGCTCGATGCTGTCACGGCGCTGCTTCACGAGCGAGGCGACGACCTGCTGCGCCTCCACGTCCGCAGGAACGCGCTTCAGCTCGACGCGCTTGTTCATCAGCGCGGCCTTGAGCATGCGGAGGGCGTCCAGCGTCTGCTGGTCGCGCGCACGCATGGCGGCCGCCAGGTCGGCGTTGACGGTTTCAATCAGGGACGACGGGCCGGCCATGCGGTCGGAGTTACTGGTTGGGACGCGGTGTTGGCGCGTACGGGTTGAAGTACTTCGAGCGATCCGGCTCCATCGGCGGCGCGGTGGACGTGCCGGGTGCTGCGTCGGACGGCAGCCCGTACGGGTTCAGCCCCTGGCCCTGCTGCGGCGCGGGCGCCTGCTGCGGCTCCTCCGGCGGAGTCGGAATGGTCCCCGGCTTGTCGAGCAGCGTACCCATCGACAGCCCTGCGGGGCCCGGCGTGGCCTGCGTGGCACCGGCGTCGGGCGTGCTGCCATCCTGGACGCTGCCATCCTGCGCGGCGGCCTCGGCGGCGGCAGCACGCTGCTGGGCAGCGCGCGCAGCGAAGTACCGCTGCGGATTGGCGTAGTCGAACTCCGTGGACGACACAGGCTGCTCCACGCCGTCGGCATTCATCTCGGCCACGCCGCCGTCCTGCTGCCCGTCGTCCTGCATCAGCGGCTCGGTCTGCTGGGGCATCATCGGCGCTGCGGCCGGTGCCGGCGCCGGCCCGGAGCGCGCGGCGGCCGCGTTCACGGAGACAGGCATGACGACGATGCGGTCGAATGCAGAAGCGCCGGACGAACCGGCCGGGCGGGCGGCGGCGATGTAGCCGGCCGCGTTGCGCAGCACGATGTCGAGCGCCTCGCGCTCCGGCACGTTCTCGAGCGTCAGCGTGAGCGGTGCGCCTGTCAGCCGCTCCGCGTCCACGACGCGGGTGCCGCCGAGCCTCGCCCATTCGGCGAGGATCGCCGCGGGTGTGGCGTTCACGGCGTTGAGCGTCGCACGGCCGTTCGACAGCGACAGGTGCACCTGCTGCGCACTGGCCTGTGCGGCAGGCACGAGCAGGGCGACGAGCGCGACGGGCAGCAGGGCACGGACGTGCATGGGAAACCTCCATCCCGTCGGACGCGCAGCGACCGGGACCGGCCGGGCCTGCGCATCGACGTGGATCAAGCTACCAGTATACGCGGCGTCGGCACTACCGACTCGCGAGCCCAGCCCATCCCGACCGTGCTCAGAACGAGCCGACGGCTTGTGCCACGTGCTCGACCGCCTCGTCGGTGAGCGACGGGTACAGCGGCAGCGAGCACACCTCGGCAGCGGCCTCCTCGGCGCGAGGACACCGGGCGGGCTGCTCGGAGGCGAGCGCCTGCTGCAGCGGTATCGCAATGGGGTAATGGACGAGCGTCTCGACCCCGGCGGTCCGCAGGTGTGTCTGGAACGCGTCGCGCCGCGGCGTGCGCACGACGAACAGGTGGTAGACGTGTCCCGCGTCGAGTTCCGGAGGGACGTCGACCTCAGCCTCGGCCAGCGCCTTCCTGTAGGCCGACGCGAGTGCCCGCCGCCGCGTCGTCCAGGCGGGCAGCAGGGCCAGACGCTCCCTCAGGACCGCCGCCTGGATCTCGTCGAGACGCGAGTTCACGCCGAACTCGACGTGGCTGTAGCGTTCCGTCTGACCGCCATTGCGCAGGCGCCGCAGCCTGTCGGCCAGCGCGGCGTCGTTGGTGGTGACGGCGCCACCGTCGCCCAGCGCGCCGAGGTTCTTCGTGGGGTAGAAGCTGAAGCCGGCGCCCTGGCCGAAGCTGCCGACCGGACGTCCCTCGCAGGTGCAGAGATGGGCCTGGGCGGCGTCCTCGACGAGAGCGAGGCCGTGGCGGTCTGCGATGCGCTGCAGGGACGGCATGTCGGCAGCCTGGCCGTAGAGGTGCACCGGCATGATAGCTGCCGTTCTTGGCGTGATCGCCGCCTCGACATGAGCGGGATCTACCGTGTGGCGGCGCGGGTCGATGTCGGCAAACACGGGGCGCGCGCCGGCCATCATCACGGCGAGCGCCGTGTACGCGGCCGACAGCGGCGCGGTGATCACCTCGTCGCCGGGGCCGATGCCGAGCGCACGCAGCAGGAGCGCGAGGGCGTCGGTGCCGTTGCCCACGCCGACAGCGTGCGCCGCGCCGCTGGCCGCGGCAAACTCCGCTTCGAAGGCTTCGAGCTCCGGGCCGAGCACGAACCATCCCCGGTCGATGACGCGGGCCACCGCGGCGCGCACGACGGCGTCGTCGTCGCCCGGGCGCAGCGAGAGGAAGGGAACGCGCGTAGTGGTCACAGGTAGTCGGCCAGATGTTCGCGGTAGTACGCGAACGTCGTCGTCAGCCCCTCACGCAGGGGCACCAGCGGCCGCCAGCCGGTGATGGCGGTGAACCGGGACGAGTCCGCGTAGAAACTGCCGATGTCGATCGCCTTCTTCTCGGCCGGCCAGTCCACGAAGCGCCGCCGCCCGCTGCCGGCAACCTCGATCATCAGGTCTACGAGGTCGCGATGGCTGATGGGCTCGGTGCCGCCCACGTTGAACACCTCGCCGTTGCAGGCGTCGTTGGCACCGGCCCGCAGGAACGCGTCCGCCGCATCGTCCACGAACACGAAGTCGCGCACCTGCGAGCCGTCGCCGAAGATCTCGATCTCGCCGTCCTCGACGATCTTCCGGATGAACCAGCCGATGAAGCCTTGCCGATTGTGGCGAATCAGCTGGCGGGGACCGTAGACGTTCGTCAGCCTCAGCGAGCAGCCGCGGATGCCGAAGACGTTGTTGTAGACGAGGTGGTAGTACTCGCCGGCGACCTTGTTGATGCCGTTGACGTCGGTGGGCCGCACCAGGTGCTTTTCGTCCACCGGCAGGTAGTCGGGCCGCCCGTACACCTGACGCGTGCCGGCAAACACCACCTTCACGTCCGGGTTGTTGCGGCGGCAGGCCTCTAGCACGGTCAACTGGCTGCGGCAGTTGATCTCGAGGTCGGTGTACGGATCGCGCATGCTGTCGATGTGGCTCACCTGGCCCGCGAGGTTGAAGATCACCTCGCGGTCGCTCACCAGGTAGTTCATCGTGGTCTGCTGCCGGATGTCGGCGACGTTGACACGCACGCGGTCCTCGATGCCGCGGATGTTGACGAGCGAGCCGCCGTACTCCGGGATCAGCGAGTCGACGAGCAGCACGTCGGCGCCGAGGTCTGCGAGCCGACGGGCGAGGTTGCTGCCGATGAACCCGAGTCCGCCGGTGATCATCACGCGCCGGCCGCGGTAGAACTCGCGGTAGCCGGTCATCGCGGCGCGTCTCCGGCTGCCCGCCGGTGCTCACCGCGGACGACGAGCGCGAACCACAGCTGCAGCACGTCGATGCCCGTCCGGAAGATGCGCCGGAAGTTGAAGAACTGCGAGCGTCCGTAGGCGCGATGGAAGTGGTGCACCGGCACCTCCGCGATGCGGAACCGCGCGTCGGTCACCTTCTTCATCAGCTCGAGGCAGATCACCCCGCTGTTCTTCGTGAGCGTGATGGTGTCGAAGATCGAGCGGCGCATCAGGCGGAAGTCGCAGTCGACGTCGCGCACCTTCAGGCCGAACAGCAGCTTCACCGTGTGATGGTAGACGCGGCCGATGACGATGCGGTGCAGCGGGTCGGAGCGGCTGATCTTGTAGCCGTTGACCAGGTCCACCTCGTGGGTCATCTGTGCCCAGAGCTGCACCATCTCGCGCGGGTCGTACTGGGCGTCCCCGTCGGTGTAGAACACCAGTTCCTTGGTCGCGGCGGCGAAGCCGCTGCGCAGGGCACCGCCATACCCGCGGTTGACCTCGTGGCGGACGATGCGCACCTCGGGGTAGAGGCGGGCGAGCTCGTCGAGGACCTGCGGCGTCGCGTCGCGGCTGCCGTCGTCGACCACAATCACCTCGTGGTCGGGGGTCAGTGTCCGTGCCGCGAGCAGCGCCGTGATGACCATCGAGGCGATCGTGCCGCCGTCGTTGTAGGCCGGGAAGAAGATGCTGAGGCCGGGTGGCGCGTGCGGAGGGACCTGACTCATGGAAGGAACTGGAAACACTAGCACAGCGCCGTGGCGTCAGCCGCGGCGCCGGCGCGCGCCCGGATTGCGCAGCACGACCTGCCAGGGCATCAGCACCGACTCGAAGATGACGCCCCTGGACATCTTCGACTGCCCTTCACGACGTTCCACGTAGATGATGGGCTCTTCGCCGATGCGGCAGCCCGCGCCCATCGCTTCGTAGAGCATCTCGACGAGGAACGCGTAGCCGTCCGAGACGAAGCGCTGCAGGGGCAGACGCGCGAGCGCCTCCTTCCGCCAGCAGCGGTAGCCGCTGGTGCAGTCGCGCGCCGGCAGGCCCGTCACGGCGCGGACGTACCTGTTGGCGAACGCGCTGAGAATCAGGCGGCGCAGCGGCCAGTTGACCACGCTGACGCCGTGGAGATAGCGCGAGCCGATGACGAGGTCGAAGCCGCCCGTCTCGAGGGCGCTGACGAGCCGCGGCAGGTACGCCGGATCGTGCGAGAAGTCGGCGTCCATCTGGCAGATGACGTCCACGTCGCGGGTGATCGCCACCGACAGCGCGTCCACGTACGAGCGGCCGAGGCCCCGCTTGCCCGTCCGGTGCATGGCCTCGACGCGGCCCGGGTAGCG
Organism: Acidobacteriota bacterium; assembly: GCA_044508265.1. GTDB lineage: Bacteria > Acidobacteriota > Vicinamibacteria > Vicinamibacterales > Vicinamibacteraceae > JAEZDP01. The sequence goes on along the minus strand of JBIQIB010000033.1, from coordinate 14,196 downwards.
GGCCGCCAGGGCATCGACGACCTCGCCCGTGCCGTCGGGCGACTGGTCGTCCACGACGAGGACGCCGTAGGACGGACCGCACGCGAGCAGCTGCTCGACCAGCGTCGCGATGTTGTCGCGCTCGTTGTACGTCGGCACGACGACGAGCACCCGCGGCGAAGTCGCGTTCATTCCCGTCCCCCGAATCGCAGCGTGGTGATCTGCTCGGAGACCAGCCCGACGAGAAACACCACCACGGCAAACATCAGCAACAGCACCGAGCCGTTGGGGATCTTCGACTCCATGGCGACGGTGTAGGCACCGTAGGCGATGCCGACCACGGCCGCCAGGCCGCTGATCGGCACGAAGATCTTGAGCGGGCTGAAGATGGTCACCACCCGCAGGATGATCAGAAAGAAGCTGGCGCCGTCGCGGGCCAGGCGGATCTTCGACTGCCCGGAGCGCTGTCGGGCTTCCACCGGCTCGAACCACACGTTATAGCCCGCCTTCACGAAGGCCAGCGTCGTCGTCGTGGGCGTCGAGAAGCCGTTCGGCATGAGGTGCAGGAACTCGCGCAGGCATGACGTACGTGCGCCGCGGAAGCCCGAGGTGAGGTCGGGGATGGGCCGTCCGGTCATGTACGAGGCAAACGCGTTCAACACGCCGTTGCCGACGCGACGCAGGCCCGATGCCTGCGTGTGGCCGGCGCGGGCGCCCACCACGAGGTCGAACTCGCCGAGCCGCTCGATCATCCGCAGCGCGTCCTCGGGACGATGCTGTCCGTCGCCGTCGAGCTGCAGGACGAACTCACCGCGGGCGGCCCTGATGCCGCTCTTGACGGCAGCGCCGTTCCCCTTGTTGTACGGGTGGCGCACCACCCGCGCGCCGGCCGCGGCGGCATGCGCGCCGGTCTCGTCGCTCGACCCGTCGTCCACCACGATGATCTCGCGCCACGGCCCGGCGGCCTGCAGGGCCGTCACCACCTCCGCGACGACTGGCCCTTCGTTGTAGGCCGGGATCAGGATGCTGACGGTGTCGGGCGTGGCCACGGCAGACGTGCGGGTGTCGGGTCAGTGGCTGGTGATGCCGCGCGTGAGGGCATCGATGACGCCGTCCCAGGAGATGGCGCGGGTCCTATCGTAACCTGCCCGCCCGAGCCGCGACGCCAGGCCGGGGTCGGCCGCCAGGCGCGCCATGGCCTCGCCGATGCCGTCGCCGGTCGGCTCGGCGACGAGCCCGCTGGCCTCGTGCTCCACGAACTCGAGCACGCCGCCGCTGTCGGTGGCGGTCACCACCGGACGCTGCGCCGCGAACGCCTCGAGCGTGACGTAGCCGTAGTCCTCGTCGAATGGCGCGAACACGACCGCGCGGGCCCGGGCGTACAACTCCACCAGACGGTCGTCGTCGACGGCACCCAGGAAGGTGACGCGACTGCCGAGGCCCAGTTCCTCGACCCGGCGGTCGAGGCCGTGGCGGAACGTGCCCGTGCCGACGACGACCAGCCGCGCGTCGCCCGGCACGCGTGCGAGCCCCTCGATCGCGAGTTCCACCCGCTTCACCGTCTCGAGCCGCCCCACCGACAGGAAATAGCCCTCGTCCGGTCCGGGGTGCAGCCGGCTCGCCAGCGGAGAGGGGTGATACAGCGGGGTCGAGTCGACCGCGGTGTAGCGCTGCAGGCGATCGGTAATGGTCTGCGAGATGGTGAACACCTCCCGGCACTCCCCGAGCATGTCGCGGTCGAGTACGCGCAGGCGCTCGCGGACTTCCGTGTCGACCTCGCGGTGGTCGAAGTCGGCGTACTCCGTGCCGGACAGGTCGAATGCGGCGCGGTACTGGTGCATCAGCCACACCACCTTGTTCGGGTGGCGCGCGGCGTACGTGGGGAACTTCGTGGCGATCAGCAGGTCGATGGGAATGCCGCAGCTCTCCGACAGGTCCAGAAGCCGCCAGGCGGCGGCGTGCGCCATCAGCTCGTCCTTTGGGTACCACTTGAACGGCACACTGATGAGCTCCACACGGTGGCCGGCCCTCCGCAGCTGCGTCACCAGTTCCCGGGTGAGCGCCTCGGCGCCTCCCCTGACGAACGGAACCTGCGCCTCGCAGACGACGATGGTGGCCACGGGCGGAGATGCTACCCGAAGACCGCTGTGGCGTGCTCCAGCAGGTTGGATCCAGTTCTCCGGATCAAGCGAAGATACAGCGAACTCGTTACGGCTCTGAAGTTTGGTTGACACCCGGAACGCGGAATGGGGTATCCTCCGCGTGGAGCAAAGTGGAGCAGAATGGAGTCTTGTGGTGCTCCGTGGACGTGTGTCAGCCAAGATCGATGACAAGGGCCGACTCAAGGTGCCAAGCGCCTTCCGGACCTTCATCGAAGCCGAATGGGGGACTGCGCTGTATCTCACCAGCCTGTCGTCCTCGGGGGAGTGCGTCCGCCTGTACCCCATCAAGGTCTGGGAAGACATTGAAGAACGACTCCGTTCGCGTCCCTCGCTGAATCCTGCACGCAAGGCCTTCGAAATGACCACCTCTTATTGGGGGCAGCAGGCCGAACTGGATTCGCAGGGACGGGTGGTGTTGCCCCCGCAGCTGCGGACTGCCGCGGGCGCGGTGGGCGACGTGGAGGTGCTGGGGCTGCAGAACTGCCTCGAAATCTGGAACAGCGAGCGCCTGAAGCTCAAGGTCGAAGGCACAGGCCTCACCGACGAACATCTGGAAACCCTCGGGATCTAGCCGCGCAATGCACGAACCGGTACTGCTTGCGGAAGTCACTGCCCACCTGGCGCCCGCACGCGGGGGCCTGTACGTGGACTGCACGCTCGGCGCCGGCGGCCATGCGCGTGCGCTCCTCGAGCAGGGCGCGACGCGGCTCCTGGGCTGCGACCGCGACGCCGACGCGTTGGCCGTCGCGCGCCAGACGCTCGCGCCCTGGGCCGACAGGGTGGAGCTCGTGCACGCCGACTACCGGACGCTGCCGCAGCTCCTCGACGCGCGCGGCATCGGCGTGGTGCAGGGCATCCTTGCCGATCTCGGCGTGTCCTCGATGCAGCTCGACACGCCCGGGCGCGGCTTCAGCTTCCGCGAGGACGCGCCGCTCGACATGCGGATGGACCGCAGCCAGGGCGAGACGGCCGCCGACCTGCTCGCGACCGCCGACGAGCGCGAGATCGCCGACGCGATCTACCAGTACGGCGAAGAGCGCCATTCACGGCGGATCGCACGCGCGATCGTCGCGGCGCGCAGCGCCGAACCCATCACGTCGACGGGCCAGCTCGCCGCCATCGTACGTCGGGCCATTCCAACCCGTGGCTGGCAGCGCATCGATCCTGCGACACGGACGTTCCAGGCGCTGCGCATCTGGGTGAACCGCGAGCTCGACGATCTGGCCGCGTTCCTGCGCGGGGCGGTGGCGCGGCTCGACGCCGGCGCCCGCCTCGCGATCATCGCGTTCCACTCGCTCGAGGATCGCATCGTCAAGCACACGTTCCGCGAGCTCGCCCAGGATCCGCTGCAGCGGCTGGGCCTCGTCACCCGCCGCCCGATCGTCGCGTCCGACGACGAGGTGGCGCGCAATCCGCGTGCCCGCAGCGCGAAGCTGCGGGTGGCCGAGAGGCTGGCCTGACATGGACCGCGACTACGTCGTCCGCACGCGGGTGAGGAACCAGGCGATCGTCCGCGAGGTGGACGAGCAGCGACAGCGCGAGCTGTTCCGGCTCGTCTGGCTCGGCGTGGCCGTCCTCTGTTGTGTCCTGTTCACGGCGTGGCAGCACCACGTGAACTGGCGGCTCGAGGCCCGCCATGCCGCGCTGCAGGCCCAGCGTGCCGCCGCGCTCCAGGTCGGCCGGCACCTGCAGCTCGAGCTCGCGTCGCTGTCGGCGCCCGAGCGCATCGAGCGCATCGCCGTACAGCAACTGAAGATGCAGGCACCCGATCGCCGCACGGCGGCGATCGTCGAACGCGTGTTGTCGGCGCCGTCACCGGCGCCATCGGTCGTCGCGGCTCGCTGAGCGCGTCGGGGGAGGACGTGGCAGACCTGTTCAAGAGGCTCCGATCGGCGACGTCGTCGCTGAACAATCCGCGGCTCGTGCGCGAAGCGCAGGGCGCGGAGGCGGAGCCGTTCGATCCGGACGCCTGGCGGGTCATGCTGCGCCGGCGGATCGTCGTGGCCGGGGTCGTGATCTCGCTCTGGGCATGCGGGATCGTCGCGCGCCTCGTGCACCTGCAGGTCGTGCAGTACGCCGCCCTGGTCGCGCAGGCCGAAAGCCAGCAGAGCCAGACGATCGAGATCAACGCGAGGCGCGGGCAGATCGTCGATCGCCACGGACGCGTGCTCGCCTACAGCGTGGACGGCGACGTCATCTATGCAGTGCCGAGCGACGTCGCCGACCCGGCCGCCGTCGCCGCGAAGCTGTGCGCGGCGCTCGACGAGTGCGACGCCGCTGAGCAGGCGCGCATCGAGGATCGCCTGCACAGCCGCCGCGACAGGGCGCCGGTGCTCGGCAACATCCCGACCGAGGTCGCCAGGCGCGTGGAGGCGCTCGACCTCCCCGGCATCCAGGTGCACGTGGCGAGCGGGCGCTCGAGCCTCATCAGCGTCGTGACGCGTGAGCTCGGCAACGACATCGACGCGACGGCCGACGCGATCTGCGGCGCGCTCGATCGCTGCGACGAAGACACGCGCGAGACGCTCATCAAGCGGCTGGCCGGCAAGAAGGACTTCGTCTACATCCGCAAGCGTGCGACGCCGGCCGAGGCGCAGCGCGTCGCCGCCCTCGATCTCGACTCGGTGGGTTTCCTGAAGGAGAGCCGCCGCTACTACCCGAATCGCTCCCTGGCCGCGTCGCTGCTCGGCTTCGTCGACGCGCGCAACGTCGGCGTCGGCGGCCTCGAGCTCATTCACGACGACCTCGTGTCGGGACGTCCGGGCGCGCTCATCGTGCAGTACGACGCGCAGCGGCGCGTCATCCAGACCCGCGTCAAGGATCAGCCGACCGCAGGTGCAAACCTGGAGCTGACCATCGACAGCCGGCTCCAGTACATCGCCGAACGCGAGCTCCAGGCCGCCGTCGACGAGCACGGCGCCGAGGGCGGCACCGTGGTGATGATGGACCCGCACACCGGCGAGATTCTCGCGATGGTGAGCGTGCCGGACTTCAACCCCAACGACTCGAGCCACGTGGATCGGCGCAACAGGGTGAACCGCGCGGTCGAGACGATCTACGAGCCCGGCTCCACGTTCAAGACCTTCACGGCCGCGGCGGCGCTCGAGGAGCACGTCGTCAACCCGCGTGACACCGTCGACGCCACGATGCCGTGTCACTTCGGCACGGCACGTCCGATCACGGACGTGAAGCAGGTGGGCGTCACGTCGTTCGAGCGCGTGTTCGCCAAGTCGAGCAACTGCGGCATGGCGCGCGTCGCCGTCTCGCGCCTCGGCACCGAGCGGCTCGTGCGCTACGTGAACCGCTTCGGCTTCGGCGTGCGTGCGACGCACGACTTCCCGGCCGAGAGCGGCGGCATCGTGCACCGGCCGGCGAACCTCAAGGAGCACGACCTGGCGCGCATGGCGATCGGCTACACGGTCGCGGTGACGCCGCTGCAGATGGTGACCGCGATGAGCGCCGTCGCCAACGGCGGCGAGCTGCTGAAGCCGCGCATCGTCAGGGCGGTGACGAGCCGCGGCTCGCGCCGCGTGTTCGAGCGCGAGGTGGTGCGGCGCGCCGTGTCACCCGAGACGTCGGCTCGCCTGACGGCGCTGCTCGAGGAGGTCGTCGCCGACGGGACGGCCGGCGCCGCGCGCATCGACGGCTACACCATCGCCGGCAAGACGGGGACGGCACGGAAGCTGAACGAGAACGGTCGCGGCTACCAGCAGGAGTACATGTCGTCGTTTGCGGGCTTCTTCCCGTCCCGCAATCCGGCTGTCGCGATCATCGTCGTGCTCGACGCGCCCAGGCGAAAGGGCTACTACGGCGGCGTCGTCGCCGCGCCGGTCTTCAAGAAGATCGCGGAGGCGACGCTGCGGCATCTCGCGATCCCGCCGAACATCGACAGGCGGCCGCCCCTGATGGTGGCCCGGCACGACACGCCACCTGCGGTGACCGCCGTGCCCGTCGTCGATCGCCGTCCCCGCGCTGCCGTCGTCAGCTCGCCCGCGGAGGGCATGCCCGATCTCACCGGCCTGAGCGCGCGTGCCGTGGTGCGCGTCGTGGCCGAACTCGGGCTCGAAGTGCAGCTCGAAGGCGACGGTCAGGTGGTCGCCCAGAGCATCCCGCCGGAATCGGACGTCATGCCCGGCGAGACGTGCCGTGTGCGGCTGTCGCGGACGCCGCCCCCGCGCGCGGAGGAGACGCAGTGAAGGCGCCGGCGCTGAGCGCGCTGCTGGCCCGCGTCGGCACGGCCGTCCCGCTGGACGTGTCCCGCCTGCCCGCCGGGGCGCTCGACGCGCCGGTATCAGGCATCGCATACGACTCGCGGACCGTCGCCCCGGGCCAGATCTTCGTCGCGCTGCAGGGGGCGAAGGAGGACGGGACGCGCTACGCCGCCGACGCCGTGGCGCGCGGCGCCGTCGCGGTCGTCGGCACTCAGGTGCCCGAAGGGCTGCCTGCGGTGATCGTCGCCGACGGCCGCACCGCGCTGGCGGCGCTGGCCGCCGAGTTCTTCGGCCGGCCCGGCGAGGATCTGATCGTCGTCGGCGTGACGGGCACCAACGGCAAGACGACGACAACGTACCTGCTCACGTCGATCTTCGAGCGCGCGGGCCTGCCCTGCGGACGGATCGGGACCGTCGGCTACCGCATCGGCGACGAAGACCGGCCCGCACCCCGGACGACGCCGGAGGCGCCGGATCTTCAGCGGATGCTCCGCGAGATGGTCGATCGCGGGGCGGCGGCATGCGCCATCGAAGTGTCGTCCCATGCCCTCGAGCTCGGACGGGTCGACTTCGTCCGCTTCGCTGCGGCGGTCTTCACGAACCTGACGCGCGACCACCTCGACTTCCATGGCGACATGGAGGCCTACTTCGCCGCGAAGCGGAAGCTGTTCGAACGCCTGCCAGCGCACGCGCCTGCCGCCATCAACGCGGACGATCCGCGGGCGCCGCGTCTCGTGTCGCTCGTCGCGACGCCGGTGACCTACGGCTTTGCCGCCAACGCCGCTGTGCGTCCGCTCGACCTCTCCATGTCGCTCGACGGCATTGAAGGGCGCGTCGAGTCGCCTGCAGGCAGCTTCCGGCTGCGTCTGGCCCTTCCCGGCCGGCCGAACGCCTACAACGCGCTGGGCGCCGCGGCCGTGGCCATCGGCCTGCAGCTGCCCTTGCGCGCGATCGAAGACGGCCTGGCCGACGTCCAGGCGGTGCCCGGCCGGTTCCAGCTGGTCTCGTCGGCCGCCGACGACGTGTCGGTCGTCGTGGACTACGCGCACACCGACGACGCGCTGAAGAACCTGCTCGAGACCACACGCTCCCTGACCCGCCAGCGTGTGGTGACGGTGTTCGGCTGCGGCGGCGATCGCGACGCGTCGAAGCGGCCGCTCATGGGCGCCGTCGCTGCGCGCCTGAGCGATCTGGTCGTGCTCACGTCCGACAACCCGCGGTCGGAGGATCCGCTGGCCATCATCGACGACATCAAGCGGGGCTTCGTCCCGCCCGATGACCGTCCGGCCCGCAGCAGGGGCGTTGCGTTGCCGCCGGTGCAGGCCACGCCGTGGCTGGCCATCCCGGACCGCGAGGAAGCCATCACGCGCGCCATTGCCGAAGCGCGGCCGGGCGACGTCGTCGTCATCGCCGGCAAGGGCCACGAGACGACGCAGACCATCGGCACGCGCACGGTGTCGTTCGACGACGTGGTCGCCGCGAAGGCGGCCCTGCTCAAGCGCCGTCAGGCGTCGGTGTCGGGATGAGCGGCACGTCCTTCGTCCTGACGGCGGCCGAGATGGCCGAAGCGTTCGGCGGCACGCTCGTGGCCGGCGCCGGCACGAC
>JBIQIB010000033.1:0-6139 GCA_044508265.1 Acidobacteriota bacterium | reverse complement strand
TCCGGCACGCGCGTCGTCGCGATTACCGGCAGCGCCGGCAAGACGACCACGAAGGAGATTGCGGCGTCGCTGCTGAGCGCGCACTTCACGACATTCCGCACCGCGGGCAATCTCAACAACCACATCGGCCTGCCGCTCACGCTGTTCGGGCTGCGCACGGCACCCCAAGTGGCCGTCGTGGAGCTCGGAATGAGCGGCGCGGGCGAGATTCGCAGGCTCGTGGAGATTGCCGAGCCCGACGTCAGGGCGTGGCTCAACGTGGGCTCCGCGCATCTCGGCAACTTCGCGTCGGTTGACGCGATCGCCGAGGCCAAGGCGGAGATCCTGTCGCACGCCGCGGCTGGCGACGTGCTGGTGGTTAACGCCGACGACCCGCTGGTGATGCGGCACGCCGCGGCGTTCCCCGGACGCACAGTCACCTTCAGCGTCGAAGGACCATCGGCCGACGTGCAGGTACGCGACGTCGTACTGCGCGGCGTGTTCGGCGCGCGGGCCCGGCTCGTGGCCGGCGGGCGCACCGCCTCCTTCGAGACGAGGCTGCTCGGCGAGGGCAGCCTGTCCAACATCGCGGCCGCGGCGGCCATCGCTCTCGAGATCGGCGTGCCCTTCGACGCCGTCGTCGGCGCCATCGGCACGCTCGCGCCGCCGGCGGGACGCGGGCAGGTCCGCCGCGCCCCGGGCGGGTGGACGGTCATCGACGATGCCTACAACTCGAGCCCGGAGGCGCTCGAGCGTGCGCTGAAGACGCTGGCCGCCTCCGAGGGGCGTCGCGTGGCCCTGCTCGGAGAGATGCTCGAACTCGGCCCGGCGTCCATCGCGCTGCACGAGCGCTGCGGACGAATCGCCGCATCGGCAGACCTCGCGCGGCTCGTGACCGTCGGTGGCTCCGCGGCAGCAGCGCTGGGGCGGGCCGCCAACGCCGCCGGCGTGGATCCGGAACGCCTGGCGCACGAGGCCACGAGTGAGACGCTCGCGAAGCGCGTCGTTTCGCTGGTACGGCCGGGCGACGTCGTCCTGGTGAAGGGGTCACGCGGCATAGGCATGGACCGTGTCGTGCGCGCGCTGATGGGGGAGGCCTGATGCTCTATCACCTCCTCTTCCAGTTCCACGAGCAGATCTCGCTGCTCAACGTGACGCGCTACATCACGTTCCGCACCGCCGCCGCCAGCATCACGGCGCTGGCCGTCAGCCTGCTGCTCGGGTCATGGATGATCCGCAAGCTGCGCGAGTTCCAGATCGGGCAGGTCGTCCGGCACGAAGGACCGGAGAGCCACCGCCCCAAGGCCGGCACGCCGACGATGGGCGGGCTGCTGATCCTCGCGGCGGCCATCGTCCCGACGCTGCTCTGGGCGGACCTCACCAACCCGTACGTGTGGATCGCGGTGCTGTCGACGGCGGCGTTCGGCGCGATCGGGTTCGCCGACGACTACCTGAAGATCACGCGCCGCGACCATCACGGCCTGCGCCCGCGCTACAAGATGGGCGGCCAGATCGTCGTCGCGCTGGCGGTCGGCGTGTCGCTGATGGTGCTCGCGCAGAACGGCCTGTACAACACGCGGCTGATCTTCCCGTTCTTCAAGGACCTCATTCCCGATCTCGGCTGGATGTACGTCCCGTTTGCCGTGCTCGTCCTTGTGGGGGCATCCAACGCGGTGAACCTCACCGACGGCCTCGACGGGCTGGCGATCAGCTGCTTCGCCGTGGCGGCGGCCACGTTCACCGCGCTGTCGTACGTCACCGGCCACCGGGTGCTGGCCGATTACCTGCTGCTCGTGCGGTTCGCGCCGGCGGCCGAGTTGACGGTGTTCTGCGGCGCGCTCGTGGGCGCGAGCCTGGGTTTTCTCTGGTTCAACTCGTATCCGGCCGAGGTCTTCATGGGCGACGTCGGGTCGCTCGCTCTCGGCGGCGCGCTCGGCACGGTGGCCATCCTGATCAAGCAGGAACTGCTGCTCGTGGTCGTCGGCGGCGTGTTCGTGCTCGAGGCGGCCTCGGTCATCCTGCAGGTCGGCTCCTACAAGCTGCGCGGGCAGCGCATCTTCCGGATGGCGCCGCTTCACCATCACTTCGAGCTCGTTGGCTGGAGCGAGCCGAAAGTGATCACCCGTTTCCTCATCATCGCGATCGTGTGTGCCCTGTTCAGCCTCACGACGCTGAAGCTGCGATGACACGCGACGCCATGGACCTCGATCGGCGGCACGTGGTGGTGCTCGGCGCCGGACGCAGCGGCGTGGCCGCGAGCGAGCTGCTCGCGACGCGCGCGGCACGCGTGACCCTCGTGGACGAGCAGCCGGCGGTGCGCGAGGCGGACGCGCTGAAGGCGATGGGCGTGGAGGTGATCACCGGGGCCATGTCACCAGCGGTCACCGATGGTGCAGATCTCGTGGTGGTGAGCCCTGGCGTCGCGGTGGAGCATCCGGCTGTCGCGGCCGCCATCGCCCGAGGCCTCGAGGTGATCGGCGAGCTCGAGCTCGCGTGGCGTCACCTTGCGGGCCGCGTGATCGCCGTCACCGGCTCGAAGGGGAAGTCGACGACGACGACGCTCATCGGCCGGATGCTGAAGGCCGCAGGGCTCGACGTACAGGTGGGCGGCAACATCGGCGTCGCGCTGAGCGGGCAGGTCGCACTGAGCCGCGCCGACACGTGGCACGTGGTCGAGACGAGCAGCTTCCAGCTCGAGACGACCGACGAGTTCCGCCCGGAGATCGCGGTGTGGCTGAACTTCTCGCCCGATCACCTGGACCGGCACCAGACCATCGAGCGCTATGCCGCCGCCAAGGCGCGCGTGTTCCGCCGGCAGCAGCCCGACGACTGGGCTGTCGTGGACGTGGACGACGCGGCAGGGATGCAGGCGGCGCACGGCGGGCGGGCGCGGATCCGTCAGTTCGGACGGGCCGCTGCCGTCACCGACGGCGTCACCCACGTGGGCGGCGTGATCGTCCGGCGTGAGCCTGGTCGCGACGACGTGCCGCTGCTGCCTGTCGCGGCTGTCGAGCTGACGGGCGGTCACATGCTGACCAACGTGCTGGCCGCGTGCGCCGTCGCCGACCTCGTCGGCATCGCGCCCGACGCCATGCGCCAGGCGCTCGCCGGCTTCACCGGGCTGGAGCATGCCCTCGAGCACGTCGGCGACATCGACGGCGTGCGCGTGTTCAACGACTCGAAGGCGACCAACGTGGCAGCCGCGCTGAAGGGGATCGAGGCCTTCGACGCGCGTGTGGTGGCCATCGTCGGTGGCGTCTACAAGGGCGGCGACTTCGGCCTGCTGGCCGAGGCGCTCGCGCGGCATCAGGGCGCGGCCGTGCTCATCGGCGAGGCAGCCGATCGCATCGAGGCGGCCTTTGCCGGCCGCGTGCCCGTGGTGCGGGCGGCGTCGATGGACGAGGCCGTACGGATCGGGTTCGGGCAGGCGCGCGCGGGCGACGTGCTGCTGCTGGCGCCGGCCTGTTCGAGCTTCGACATGTTTCGCGACTACGCCGAGCGTGGTCGTGCGTTCAAGGCCGCCGTCGAGGCGCGGCGCGGCCGTCGTGAGGGGAGTGCGGGTACGGATGAACAGTGAACAGTCATCAGCCGGTTCGGCGCGGTCAAGAGCCGTCCGCTGGGAACGCAGGCTGCCCCGGCTTGCGAGGTCGGTGTCTTGGCCCGTCGGCCTGCTGATGACTGTTGGCTGTTCATCCATCATCCCGCACCTCAACGTTTCGGGTGAAGGCCCCGGCAGCTTTAGAGGGCGGAGCGGAGCGACATGGCTCGAAAGCTGAAGTCTGATCGCTGGCTGTTCGTCGCGGCCTTCTTTCTCGTGTGCGTGAGCGTGGTCATGGTGTACTCCGCCCTGGCCGGCCGATCGCTCGACGGAGACGGGCTGCCGACCGAGATCATGATGCGCCAGCTGACCTGGGCGACCCTCGGGTTCTTCCTGATGGTCGTGGTCATGCGGATCGACTACCGCTCGTGGCAGCAGCCCGGCGTCGTGTTGATCATGCTCGGGACCGTCTTCGCGGCGCTGCTGATGCTCGCGGTGATGAAGCTCGTCGGCGCGGCAGACACGGTGAAAGGCGCGTCGCGGTGGATCGGCATCGGCGGCGTGGGCGTCCAGCCGTCCGAGTTCGCGAAGCTGGCCGTCATCCTCTTCGTCGCCGACCGGCTCGCGCGCCACGTGGACAAGGTCAACGACCTGCGCGCGGTGCTCGCGCCGGTGGGCGCGGTGATTGCCGGGCTGGCCCTGCTCATCCTGTACCAGCCCGACCTCGGCACCACGATCTCCATCGCGCTGGTCGCCGGCGTCATGCTCTTTGCCGCCGGGCTGCACGTGCGCTTCATCGCCATGCTCGCGGCCGCGGCACCGCTGCTCTTCTACGTGCTCGTCTGGAACGAGCCGTACAGGCGCGCCCGCGTCCTGGCGTTCCTCGATCCCTGGGCCGACCCGCTGAACACGGGCTTCCAGATCATCCAGTCGCTCATCGCCGTCGGCACCGGCGGCATCGTGGGCAGGGGGCTGATGGACGGGCTGCAGAAGCTGCGCTTCCTGCCCGAGCCGCACACCGACTTCATCTATGCCGTGATTGCCGAGGAGTTCGGGCTTCTCGGGGCGCTGACGGTGCTGCTCTGCTTCCTGGTGATCGCGTGGCGCGGGTTCCGCGTCGCCGCCAATGCGCAGGACCGGTTCGGCTCGATGCTGGCCGTCGGCGTGACCGCGATGATTGCCGTCCAGGCGCTCATCAACATCAGCGTGGTGCTCGGCCTGCTGCCGACCAAGGGGTTGCCGCTGCCCTTCGTCAGCTCCGGTGGTTCGTCGATGATCGTCAACCTGGTGGGATTGGGCATCCTGCTCAACGTCTCACAGCATGCCTCGGTCGAAGTGTGAACGACGTGCCAGCGTCTCCTCCGGCACGCGCACGGCGCGTGGTCGTCGCCGGTGGCGGCACGGGGGGACACCTGTATCCGGGCATCGCCGTGGCGCGCGCGCTGCTGCGCCGCGACCCGACGCTGCAGGTGAGCTTCGTGGGGACCGCGCGGGGGATCGAGCAGCGGGTGGTGCCAGCCGAGGGGTTCGAGCTGGATCTGATCCGGAGCGCCGGCCTGAAGGGCAAGAGTGCGGGCGCCGTGGCGCGCGGGGTCGGAGTGCTGCCGCTGAGCGCCGTCGACGCGTGGCAGGTGCTGACGCGACGCCGGCCCGCGCTGGTGATTGGCGTCGGCGGCTACAGCTCGGGGCCCGTGGTCGCGCTTGCGGCGCTGCGCGGCACGCCCACGCTGCTGCTCGAGCAGAACGCGATGCCGGGTCTGACCAACAGGCTGCTGGCGCGCATGGTCGACGCCGCGGCGGTGACCTACGAGGCGTCACTGCCGTGGTTTCACGGGCACGGGGTGGTCACGGGCAACCCCGTGCGGGACGCGTTCCTGTCGGTGCCCGCCCGCGAGGGTGGCAGGCAGCGGCGTTCTCTTCTCGTCTTCGGGGGGTCGCAGGGTGCACGAGCGATCAATCAGGCGATGGTGGCGGCGGCGACGGCGCTACGTGGTGTACAGGGTGAACTGGCGATCGTCCATCAGACGGGGAACGCCGACGAGGAATCGGTAAGGGAGGGCTATCAAAAGGCGGGTGTCGCGGCCGAGGTGCACGCCTTCCTCGACGACATGCCCGCGAGGATGGCGGAGGCCGACCTGGTGATCTGCCGGGCCGGGGCGACGACGCTGGCAGAGATCACGGCCGCCGGCCGCGCGTCGATCCTGATCCCGCTGCCGGGGGCGACCGACGACCACCAGCGCCGCAACGCCGAGGTGCTGGCGGCCGTGGGCGCCGCCGAACTGCTGGACCAGGCGTCGCTGACGCCCGCCAGGCTCGCCGAACGCATCGTGGCGCTGCTTGGCGACGACGCGCGCCGCGCGGCGATGGCCGCCGCGGCACGCAGCCTGGCCCGGCCGGACGCGGCCGAGCGGATTGCAGACCGCGCATTCGCCCTGATGGCGGGTGACGCGGCATGAGGAATGGACTGGGAGACGTGCTCGGACGAACACGTGGCGTGCACTTCGTGGGCATCGGCGGCATCGGCATGAGCGGACTTGCCGAGCTGCTGGTGACACTTGGCTATCGAGTGAGCGGATCCGACGCGAAGGCGTCAGACCTGACCCGCCGGCTCGAAGGGATGGG
>JBIQIB010000179.1:0-5835 GCA_044508265.1 Acidobacteriota bacterium | reverse complement strand
GGCTCCTCCACGTGAAGCTCCCGGACGGGCACACGGTCGCTCCACAGCCCCATGAAGCGCTGCTCCGGCGTGTTGCCCAGTGCGTACTCGCGGTGCTTCCCGTGGAAGACCGCGTCGACGAGCCCGTCGAGCAGCTTCCACGTGCCGTAGTAGTCCAGCGCGTCGGTGACCATCGGGCCGCGCCGCCCGAACTGGACGGTCGCTGGAGGCTCCGCCAGGCTGAGCCATCCCGGCAGCGCGCCGTCGATGAGCGTCCCGGGTGCCGTTGGCGCTCGATGATCGGCGACGACGCTCGGCGCACCATGGTGGTCCGAGAACATCCTGACGTAGTCCTTGTTCTCCAGCGGGATCGCTGTCGCACCCGTGTAGATCTTCCGTGCGTCTATCTCGAACACGAAGTCGTCGTCGTCGCCTACGACGGTGAGCAGCAGCATGCTCGACGGCAACTGCGAGAGGTTTTCCAGTTCGAACGCGACGGGTGACGCGTCCGGCCACGTTTTTCCCGGCTCGACGGCCATCAGCGCGAGTGGTGGCGGCAGGTCACCCTGCGCGGCGCGGATGGCGAGGTTGGCCGCGACCAGGCCGCCCATCGAATGTCCGACGAACACCAGGCCTGACTCGTGCGCCTGGACGTGGCCCGGAGACCGAAGGACCTCGAGACCACGCCTCACGGCCGCAAGCGCATTCGGCGTGAAGTGCCTCACCGGCGTCCGCAGGTCAGCCTGATAGCGTGGATAGATCACCGTCGATCCGCGCCTGACGACGTGCACGATCCACGCACCGTAGATGTCGGGATCGACGGCCCCCCACCCGTGGCCGAATACGACCACGGGCGCGCTCGCCGGCGCCGGGTTGGCGGGCTCGAAGACATGCACCTCCTCCGCGCCAACGCCACGTCGCGTCGTCCTGACGCCGTCGTGAAGGTAGGCGCTGCCGCCCGGCCCCTCGAGCGCTTGACCTGGTGACGTTGGCGTCGCAGGGTGCAATGTGCTGGCGGCAAGGGTGATCGCAGCTACACCTTTCGACAGGATGAGCTTCATCGGTGTCATGGTGGTCACGTCCCGTGGTTGTGCCCGATCGGGTTTGGGCGCGTCAGCGTGATCTGCGTACGCCGCGAAGCTTCTCCCGGCGCTCCTCGCGGACCTTCTGGAGCTCGCTCATCTGTTCCTTCGTGAGGATGTCGCGCAGCCGCTGGTCGGCCGCCCGCTGAATCTCGCGGAACTCTCGGGCCATGGCACGGCGCTGCCGACGACCCTGGCCGCCGTCGGCGTACCTGTCGCGCAGGGCCTTCAGCTTGTCGAGCTCGTCCTCGAGCACGGGCCGTATCTGGTCGACCTGCTGTGGGGTAAGCGCCAGCCGCTCCTTCAGTTCGTCGATCCGCTGCTGGACCTCCGCCCGGCGTGGCGCGGAGGCGTCCTGCGACGCGAAAGCCGAAGCGAACGAGGTGAGCAGCAGCGCGAGGGCCATCGTTGCGAGTGTCATGAGTCCTTCTCCTGTGGTCGGCAGGCGCGTGCGACCACTGCGTCGACTCTAGCCGCGGCACGCGCGGTGTGCCGTCAGGTCTTGTCCGGATCTGTCATTGCCATGCACTGACAAATCCAGACGAATCCGAGGGCCCTGCTGGAGTACGGCCGTGCGAGAGTGTTGCTGTATGCCGCGAGTACTCGTGATCGATGACGACAGGGAACTGACGGCGATGCTGGTGGACTACTTCACACCGGAAGGCTTCAGTGTCGAGACTGCGGCGGCTGGCGACGACGGGCTGGCTCGCGCACTGGCGACGGACTACGACCTGGTCATCCTGGACGTCATGCTTCCGGGACTCAACGGCCTGGACGTCCTCCGCCAGCTGAGGACGCACTCGCAGTGTCCGGTGATCATGCTCACCGCCCGCGGGCAGGAGGTTGACCGCATCGTCGGCCTCGAGGTCGGCGCGGACGACTACCTCGCGAAGCCGTTCAGCGCCCGTGAACTGCTCGCCCGCATGAACGCCGTGCTGCGACGCACCCGCACCCAGCCGGCGACATCCGGAGACGTCTTTGCCGTTGGTGACGTGGTCATGGACGTCCACGCGAGGACCGTGCGGCGCGCAGGGCAGGTAGTCGCCCTGACCTCGGTCGAGTTCGACGTCCTCCGTGTGCTCCTCGCGGCTGCTGGTGAGGTGGTGTCACGCGAGGATCTGTTCAGGCAAGCGCTTCAACGCGACCACTCGGCCTTCGACAGGAGCATCGACAACCACGTCAGCAGCCTGCGGAAGAAGCTCGGTGCACGGGTTGGCGACGTCGAGCGGATCAAGGCGGTGCGCAACGCCGGCTACATGTACGCGCGAACTCCGCGCGAGAGTGACTCCGGGCCATGAACCGTCTGTTCATCCGGTTCTTTCTCTGGTTCTGGGCAGGGTCGCTCTGTGTGGCCGTGGTCTTCGCCGTCAGTCTCGCGGTCACGCAGCCGGACGTCGTCACCAACTGGCGCTTCATCGGCCGCACGGCGATGGGCTCGGTCGGCTCGCAGGTAGCGAGCGCGTATGAACGCGACGGCCACGAGCGTGCCGCGGCCGTTCTCCAGGACGTCACGCAGGACGGCCGGCTTCCTGTCTGGGTGTACGGCGCCGACGGCCGGCTCGTCGCGGGCCGGGCACCGCTCGCGAATGCCGGCGACATCGTCAATCGCGCCATGGCGTCAGACGACTTCGAGCGCGTGGTCGGCAGGGACGTGACGCTGCTTGCACGCAGCACCACGAGCGACTCCGGCGCGCGGTACGTCGTCGTCTGGGAAGCGCCACGGCCGCTGCGGTGGGCGAGCGACCTGAGGTCTGCGCGCCTGATCAGGCTGCTCGCGCCGCTCCTCGCGAGCGCGGCGATCTGCTTCCTGCTGGCGTGGCATATCACCAGGCCCGTCCGGGCCCTGCGCGAAGCGGCGAGGCACCTCGGGGCAGGTGAGCTGTCGGTCCGCGTGAGCGATCGCCCGGAGCTGCAGCGCAAGGGCGAGCTGTCGGAGCTCGCGGGTGAGTTCGACAGGATGGCCGATAGGATCGAGGCGTCGATCCGCGGCCGGCAGCGGCTGCTTGCCGACATCTCCCACGAGCTGAGGTCGCCGCTGGCGCGCCTGTCGCTCGCCCTCGACCTCGCGCGGCGCCGCGTCGGCGAAGGCGTTCCTGAGCACGACCGCATCGCGACCGAGGTCTCGCGGCTGGACACGCTGATCGGCCAGCTGCTGACGCTTGCCAGGCTCGAGAGCCACGGCGACCGCCTGCAACTGCAGGACGTCCAGGTGCGGGATCTGATCCACGAGATCGCCACGGACGCGCAGTTTGAAGCCGAGGCGGCGAACCGCCACGTCGTCTTGGCTCACGCGTGCGATGCCACGGTGCGAGGCGACCGCAGCCTGCTCAGGAGTGCGATCGAGAACGTCGTTCGCAACGCGATCAGGCACACGCCCGCGCACACGACGGTGACGATCCGGATGGAGCAGTCCGGCAACGGACGCGCCCTTGCCGTGCTCGTTCAGGACGACGGCCCCGGCGTGCCGGCCGACGCGCTGCCCCACCTGTTCGACCCGTTCTTCCGTGTGGACGACGCGCGGGAGCGTTCGTCCGGCGGTGCGGGACTCGGGCTGGCCATCGTGCGGCAGGCGATGCTCGCGCATCACGGAAGAGCGACGGCCCGCAACAGGGCCGAAGGCGGGCTGCTCGTCACTCTCGAGCTCCCCATCACCGGGGGCAGGAGCCGCGTCGAGGCGGCTTCCTGACACCGTGTGGAGTGGACGGTCGCCTTCAGGCGCGGAGCGTCGCCATGTCGATCACGAAGCGGTACCGCACGTCGTTGCGAAGCATCCGCTCGTAGGCCTCGTTGATCTGGTCCATGCGAATCAGCTCGATGTCGCTGACGATCCCGTGCGTGGCGCAGAAGTCCAGCATCTCCTGGGTTTCCTTGATCCCGCCGATGCCGGAACCGGCCAGGCTCCGGCGTGGCATCTCCACGCTGAACGGGTTGAGCGCCAGCGGCTTCTCCGGTGCGCCGACGAGCGTCAGCGTGCCGTCGAGCCTCACCAGCTGCAGGTATGCGTTGATGTCGTGATCCGCAGACACCGTGTCGAGCACGAAGTCCAGCGACGACGCGAACGGCTTCATCGCCTCTGGATCTCTGGTCACGACGACCTCGTGGGCGCCCAGCCGCAGGCCGTCCTGCACCTTGCCCTCCGATGTCGTGAACAGGACGACGTGAGCGCCGAAGGCGTGCGCGAACTTCACGCCCATGTGTCCGAGGCCCCCCAGTCCGATGATGCCCACCCGCATGCCGGGGCCGACTCTCCAGTGCCGGAGGGGCGAGTACGTGGTGATGCCGGCGCAGAGCAGCGGCGCGGCGCCGGCCGGATCGAGCGCCGGTGACAGCTTGAGGGTGAAGGACTCCTTCACCGTGATGCTCTCGGAGTAGCCGCCGAACGTGGGGCCGCCGAGGATCGGGTCGGGGCTGTTGTAGGTGAACGTCGCGCCGCTCGTGCAGTACTGCTCGAGCCCGTCGGTGCATGACGAGCAGTGCTGGCACGAGTCGACCATGCAGCCGACGCCGGCGATGTCGCCTTCCTTGAACCGGGTCACCTGGCTGCCGACCCGTGCCACGCGGCCGACGATTTCGTGCCCGGGCACGATCGGATACATCGACCCGTGCCATTCGTCGCGCACCTGGTGCAGGTCGGAATGACAGACGCCGCAGTACAGGATGTCGATGACGACATCGTCGGGCTGCGGCTCGCGACGGTCGATCGAGGCCGGCGCGAGCGGTGACGTCGGGCTCTGTGCTGCCCAGGCCCGCACGTGACGAACCGGCGGCCGGGCCGATTCAGTCGAGGGTGTAACGATGGTGGACATCATGTCTCCTTCGAACGAATGAGTTCTGATACGTGGCGGAGTGCCGGCTGGCCTCCGCCGTGGATGGAGTGCATGTTCGCCGTCGCCGGGTGTGCCAGCAGGGAACGCACCCGCTTCGCCTCTTCGGAGGGACTGGCGCCGAAGAAGCGCTTGAACTCGCGGCTGAACTGGGACGCGCTCTCGTAGCCGACGGCGCCTGCGGCAGCCGCCGCGCCGGCGCCCTCGTCCACGATGAGCGCGCGCGCCTTGTGGAGGCGCAGCGACTTCAGGTACTGCACTGGGGAGTTCCCGGTCACGGCCTTGAACTGGTGATGGAACGCCGAGACGCTCATCGCCACGTCGTCGGCAATGCGTGCCACGCTGAACGGCTCGGCGTAGCGACTGTGCATCCACTGCAGCGCGGCGTTGATCTGCGACATCTGTCCGTGCCGCTCGACCATCGACATGAGCAGGTGGCTCTGCGGACCACTGAGCGCGCGATAGACGAGCTCCCGGACGATGGACGGCCCGAGCACGCGGGCGTCCACGGGCTGACGCAGACACTCGAGCAGACGCACGGCGGCGTCGCTCATTGGCAGATCGAGTCGCGTCGCCTCGACGCAGATTGCGACGTCGGTGTGCGCCTGCCGCGGCCGCGTGGGCATCTGGACGGCAAGCTCGCTCACGACGCTGGGCGTGACGCGCACCGACAGGCCCAGCATCGGTCCATGCGCGTCGGCTTCCGTGCGGCATTCGAACGGGAGCGGCGCGGCGAGGATCAGGTAGTTGTTCGGGTCGTAGACGAACCGGCGACCGCCGACGAAGCCGATTTTGCGGCCGCTGGCGACGATGTAGATGCTCGACTCGTAGAGGACCGGCGCCCTCTCGTACGTGCGGTTGGCGCGTCCGAGGCTGACGCCATCGAGCACCGTTCGGCGAAGCCCTTCACCGGAGGTCAGGTCGCCGAGGAGCTCGACCATGCGCCGGCG
>JBIQIB010000178.1:0-6001 GCA_044508265.1 Acidobacteriota bacterium | reverse complement strand
GGCCTCTCGGGACGTCGCGTGGGCGTCCTGCGCAACTACATGGGATTCGACGAGCGTGTCGACGCCTGTGTCAAAGCGTCGATCGCGGCGATTCGCGAGGCCGGGGCCGAGGTCGTCGATCCGACGGACCTGCCGACGCGGGGCCGGTTCGGGCAACCCGAACTGGAGGTGCTGCTGTACGAGTTCAAGGACGGGATCAACGCCTACCTGCGCACACTCGGCGACACGTCGCCCATGAAATCGCTGGCCGACGTGATCGCGTTCAACGAAGCGAACGCGGCGCGTGAGATGCCGTACTTCGGGCAGGACCTCTTCATCGAGGCCCAGTCGAAGGGGCCGCTCACCGACAAGGCCTATCTGGAGGCGAAGGAAAAGGCGCGGCGGCTGTCACGCGACGAGGGGCTCGATGCGGTGTTCCGCACGCATCGCGTGGACGCCGTCATCGCGCCGAGCGGCGGGCCGGCCGCCCTGACCGACCTCGTGAACGGCGACTACTCGACGGGCGGCAGTTCGCAGCCTGCCGCTGTAGCGGGCTATCCGAGCATCACGGTGCCTGCGGGCTTCGTGATGGGGCTGCCGATCGGGCTGTCGTTCATCGGACCGGCGTGGTCCGAAGAGTCGCTCATCGCGATGGCCTTTGCGTACGAGCAGGCCACACACGCACGACGGGCGCCGCGGTTCCTGCCCACGGCGCCCGTGTGATGCGCGCTATTACCTGAACTCGATCTCGAGGGGGTCGGCTTCGTTCAGCTTGATCCCCTTCACGCCGGCAAGCGCGGTGCGGAGCTGCTCGAGCGAGGGCTTCTTGCCGAGCTTCTCGAGTTTCTCGAGGCCGGCCGGGTCGGCGAAGAGCTCGCCGAACGCGATGTCGAGGATGGTCACCCTTTGACCGTTCACGTGTGTCGCGTTCGTCCGCACGAGCTCGCCCTGCGGCTCCACCGACACAGCGACGCGCATGTCCTTGAACATGGGCGCGAGCATGCCCATCATCTCCTTCGGCATGTCGCCGAACGGGCTCTCGCCGGGGTCGGCCGCGTCCTCTGTCGCGGCAGGCGGTTCGTCCTTGCCAAACAGGTTGAACGAGATGAGCGACGAACCGCCACGCTTCGAGAGCGCCATGTCGAGCGTGTCGCCGGAGCTCCCCTCGTCGTCGTCGCCGTCGCCGGTATCGAGGTCGGGCGACGTGTTGATGTTGAGCTTGTTGAAGTCGGTGAACGCGTAGATGGCCGTGACGCCCTTCATCTCGCCCTGTGCCACCGGCGTGCTCGACACGTAGGTCACGCCCTCGCCCAGCTTCGCGGCGTCGGCCCTCAACTTCTCCTCGCTGAACATCGTCTCGGCCGTCGGCGCCTCCGACCCCTCGGCGGGCTCGCCCATCATCGCCATCATCCCCATCGCCGACGAGTTCACGAGCATCGTCTGCTCGATGGTTCCGGTGCCGTCCGGCTTCACCTTGATGTTGGAGTCGACCGAAAGGCAGCCGGCCATCACGGCCGTGGCAGCCAGCAGCGCCATTACCCGAAGCATTCGCATGATGTTCTCCCGGGCCATCCGCCGGCCCGCACTCGCGCCCGATGATAAGCTGCCTCGGGGGTTCATGTTCTCTGCCCGCCTTCCCGAGTCGGTCGCGCCGACGCCGCTTTCAGCACGGATGGACGAGGCGAAGCGCCTGGGTCGCATCCGCGCAGACCTGACGCTGTCGAACCCGACGGCCGCGGACATTCTCTATCCCGAAACGCTTGCCGCAGCCTGGTCGAACGTCGCCGCGCTGCGCTACGAGCCGCGAAGCCTGGGCCTGCCGGAAGCGCGTGAGGCCGTCGCCGCTGCCGTCGCCGAGGGCGCCTGGACCCCGTCGCCCGATCGCGTGGTCCTGACCGCGAGCACGAGCGAAGCGTACGCTTACCTGTTCAAGCTGCTCTGCGATCCCGGCGACCGGATCCTCATCCCTGCACCGAGTTATCCACTGCTCGACCACCTGGCCGCCCTCGACGGCGTGGAGGTGGCGCACTATCCGGTCCACGACGCAGGACGCTGGACCATCGACCTCGGCGCGCTCGAAGCGTCGATTACACAGCGGACGCGCGCCATCGTCGTCGTGGCGCCGAACAACCCGACCGGGTCCGTCCCCGACGCGTTCGAGTGGGCGGCGCTCGGGGACATCTGCAGGCAGCGCGACCTGGCGCTGGTAGTGGACGAAGTCTTCGCGCCCTATCGCTTCGACGGGCTGCCCGGCAGCGGCGCACCGGCGGACGTGTCGTGCCTGCGCTTCCGCCTGAACGGGCTGTCGAAGCTCGTGGGCCTGCCGCAGGCGAAGCTCGGATGGCTCGTGGCCGACGGCCCCGTCGAGGCCGTGTCGGCAGCGATGACGCGGCTCGAGATCATCGCCGACACGTACCTGTCGGTGTCAACGGCCGTGCAGCACGCGCTGCCGGTGCTGCTTCACGAGGGGAGCGCCGTCCGCGACGCCATCCGGACGCGGCTCGCCGGGAATCTCGCCACGCTCGTCGACAGGTTCGCCCGCGAGGACGCGCTGTCGGTGCGCCTGCCGCAGGGCGGATGGTCGGCCGTCGTACGGACCGCGCCACCGGAGACGCCAGACGCCGTCGCCGACGCGCTGCTTGCCGAGGGCGTGCTCGTCTACCCAGGCTACTTTCACGACTTCACACATGACGGCTACGTCGCCGTCAGCCTTCTGACGCCGCCTGACGCCTTTGCCGCCGGGCTCGAGGCAATCGCTTCTGTGTCGGCGTGCGTGACGCGATGACAGCATCCATGTCCAGCCCGCCGTACGGGTCGTCCTCGTCGCGCCGCGCCGGCATCCTGCTGCCGCTCTTCTCGATGGCCTCGTCGCGGAGCTGGGGCATCGGCGACATCGCAGACCTCGCCGAGTTCGCGCCGTGGCTGCACGCCGCCGGCATGCGCGCGCTGCAGGTGCTGCCGGTGCTCGACATGGCAACCGGCCAGAGCTCGCCGTACTCCGCGCTCAGCGCGATGGCCACCGATCCCATCTACATGGCGGTGGACCGGCTTCCCGAGTACGAGGCTGGCGTCGTGACGCTGGACGCAGGCGAGCAGGCGCGTCTCGACGCGGCACGCGGCAAGCCGTACGTCGATTACGACACGGTCCGCGAGCTGAAGATGGCCGTGCTCGACCGCGCGTTCAGGCACTTCGCGGCACACGACCTCACGCAGGGAACCGCGGCCGCTCACGCCTTCGAGCGCTTCGTCGCCGACGAGCGCTGGTGGCTCGACGACTACGCGTTGTTCCGCGTGCTGCACGACGCACACGACGCCCGGCCGTGGTGGGATTGGCCCCAGGGCCTCGCCGCCCGCCACCCGGACGCGCTGGCCGAGGCGCAGACGACGCACGCCGACGCGCTGCGGTTCACCTGCTGGCTCCAGTGGCAGGCGCAGTCGCAGTGGACCGCCTCACGCGACGCGCTCCGTGGCATCGACCTGATAGGCGACCTGCCGTTCATGGTGAGCAGCGACAGCGCCGACGTGTGGGCCCGGCAGCATCTCTTCCGGCTCGACGCGACTGTCGGCACGCCCCCGGATGCGTTCTCGGCGACGGGGCAGGACTGGGGCCTTCCCGTCTATCGCTGGGACGAGATGCGGCGGGAGGGCTTCGAGTGGCTGCGTGCGCGCGCGCGCCGGGCCGCCTCGATGTTCGACGCGTTCCGCGTGGACCACCTCGTCGGCTTCTACCGGACGTACACGCGCCCGCTCGACGGCAGCACGCCCTACTTCGTGCCTTCCGAGGAGCACGAGCAGCGGGAGCTCGGCGAGACGGTGCTCGACGTGTTCCGCAGCGCCGGCGCCGGGATCATCGCCGAAGACCTCGGCACCGTGCCCGATTTCGTGCGCGAGTCGCTCGATCGGCTGGCGGTGCCGGGGTACCGCGTCCTGCGATGGGAGCGCGACTGGCACGCGCCAGGACAGCCGTTCATCGAGCCCCGCAGCTATCCGCCCGTCTCGCTCGCGACGACGGGCACGCACGACACGGACATGCTGGCGGCCTGGTGGGACGCAGCGCCTCACGACGAACGCGCTGCCATCCTGGCGCTGCCCGCGCTCGCGGACCGTGGCCTCACGCCCGACGCCGCATTCGACGACACCCTGCTCGACGCGCTGCTCGACCTGCTCATGCACAGCGGATCGAACCTCGTCATCCTGCCGTTGCAGGACGTCTTCGGGTGGCGCGATCGCGTGAACGTGCCGGCGTCCGTCGGCGAGCACAACTGGACGTGGGTGCCGTCCATCCGGGTGGATCAGCTGCCGGCGCACGACCACGGCCGTGCGCGTGCGGCGGTGCTGCGCGCCATGGCCGATGCGTCGGGGCGGAGCGCCTGACGCAGATGAGCGATGATCGCTGGCAGGCAATCACCGGGACGGCGTCAGGCCGTCCGTTCCCGAAAAAGGAGAGTGGCATGGTTCGCACATCAAAGGCGGAGTGGAAGGGGACGCTGAAGGACGGCGGCGGCACGGTAGCCCTCGGCAGCGGGGCGTACGCGGGCCAGTACTCGTTCGCGTCGCGCTTCGAGAGCGGCACCGGCACCAACCCCGAGGAACTCATCGCCGCGGCGCACGCGGGCTGCTTCTCGATGGCCTTCTCGCTGATTCTCGGGACCGCCGGGTTCACCCCGACCCGCATTGCCACGCAGGCGAAGGTGCACCTCGAGAAGACGGCCGACGGCTTCAGCATCCCGCGTATCGAGCTGATCACCGAGGGCGAGGTGCCCGGCATCGACGAGGCCACGTTCCGCCAGCACGCGGAAACCGCGAAGACGAACTGTCCCGTGTCGAAGGCGCTCAAAAGCGTCGAGATCACGCTCGACGCGAAGCTCGTGTGAGGACGGCCGGCTAGCGCAGCTGCCGTATGACGCGGCAGGGGTTGCCGGCAGCGAAGACGTCATCGGGGACGTCCCGCGTGACGACGCTGCCGGCGCCGAGCACCGACCTGGAGCCGATGGTCACGCCGGGGCAGATGATGGCCCCGCCCCCCACCCAGACGTCGTCGCCGATCGTCACGGGCGTGCCGTACTCACGGCCGCGGCGCTCCATCGCGTCGAGCGGGTGCATCGGCGTGTAGATCTGCACCGCCGGCCCGAACATCGTGTAGCTGCCGATCGTCACCCGGCACACGTCGAGCACCACGCAATTGAAGTTGAAGAAGACGCGGTCGCCGACGCTGATGTTGGCGCCGTAGTCGCAGTAGAAGGGCGGCTGTACCCAGAGGTCGCTCCCAGCGCTTCCGAACAGCTCGTGCAGGATCGCCGCCCGCCGATCGCGCTCGCGTTCGGCGGTGGCGTTGAGCGCCTGGCACAGGTCGCGCGCGCGGTCGCGCGCCGCCGTCAGCTCGGGATCGAGCGGGTCGTACAGCTCGCCCGCGAGCATCAGCTCACGCTGGCTCGCCATATTCCTTCGCGGCGTCCGCGGCGTCGGCCCGTGCGGCCTGCTCGCCCGTCGGATCTGCCACCAGGTGCACGTGCCCGAGATGGTGCCGGCCGTGCCAGGCATAGAGCTGGAGGAACCG
This sequence comes from Acidobacteriota bacterium, assembly GCA_044508265.1. Taxonomy (GTDB): domain Bacteria; phylum Acidobacteriota; class Vicinamibacteria; order Vicinamibacterales; family Vicinamibacteraceae; genus JAEZDP01. The sequence goes on along the minus strand of JBIQIB010000178.1, from coordinate 465 downwards.
ATCGAGCGGCTGCTCGCCCGACTCGGGGTGGACGATTCGACGGGCGAAGTCGTCAGGCGTCATCCGCTCGAGCAGTGCCACCCAGCGCGAGTGGAGGGCCGACAGGAGGTCGAGCGAGATGGCCACGCGGCCGGCCTTCGCGTCCGGCAGTTCGGCCCATGCCTTCTCGTCGTAGGCCTTCAAGGTCGGCGCGTCTTCGGTGAGCGCCCACCGGAACCGGACGTACGCGTTGATGTGGCTGTCCACCACGTGGTGCACCACCTGACGCACCGTCCAGCCGCCGGGCCGATAGGCCGTGTCCACCTGCGCGTCTGTCATCGGCGCGACGGCAGCCCGCATCAGCCGCGGCAGCTCGGCGATCCTCCGGATGGCCTCGGCCCGGGTGTCGGGCGTCACGGCCGGGTTGAACACGAACTCGCCAATCGGGTAGCGACGGTCCTTGGCCATGCGCCACAGTGTAGACGC
>JBIQIB010000177.1:1421-6052 GCA_044508265.1 Acidobacteriota bacterium | reverse complement strand
GAGTGGTGCGGCACGAGCCCGCACGACTCCGGGGTGAAGCAGTAGGTCACGGTGACGCGGAACTTCTCGAGCGCGCGCATCTGTCTGTCGAACCAGGCGTCGGCGCCGGGGCGCAGGCTGTCGGCCCAGCTGAGTCCGGTGCGCAGGTAGGTCACGCCCAGCCGCTCGAGCCAGCGCACGGCGTCGTCGAGACGCGGATCCTCGAAATGGAACCACTGGCACAGCCCCATCGCCGGCGTGTATTCGGCAAAGCGCCGGGCGGCGGCCTTCGGCGTGCCGTCCTCGCGCAGGAGGCCCATGTAGAAGTGCCTGTAGTACGACGAGCCTTCCGCCTCACGATGACGCGTGGTCGCCGGCCACGCGCGAGGCAGGTCGAACAGGCTGTACCAGTGGATGCGTGGCGCCCGCCCGATCAGCAGTTCGGCGGTACGTGCCAGTCCGAAGTCCTGGACCTCCTCGGCACCGAAGCTCGAGGCGCCCGCTTCCGACACCCACACCGGCAGCGGCGTGACGCGCTGCACGGACGCGAGCTGCTCCGGCCACTCGTCGATGCACCAGTGGTTCCAGTCAAGAGGAAAGCCGTGGACGGCTACCGCATCGAGGTGGTCCAGGGCGCCCTTGCCGGCGACGTTGGTCAGGAATGCCGGGTCGATCGGCGAGATGCCGCCGAGCACCCGGGTGGTGCCGGGGCAGGTCTCCGCCAGTCGAGCCGAGGCGACGCGCACCAGTTCGGCGTAGCGCGACCAGTCAGGGTCGACTGACGCGTCCCAGTGCGACATGTTGTTCGGCTCGTTCCAGAACATCACCGCTTCAACCACGCGGCAGTTCCTCCGGCGGCGGCGGGACGTGCGGCGGCCTCGCCGCACGCCGGCAGAGGAGCACGTCGCTTTGCGGACTCGCCAGGATGTCGAACCCGGCACTCCGCACCATCGCGTCGAAGCAGGCCTTGTTCGGGATCCACCAGTTGGTGGGGTCGTGCGAGTAGCGCCGCTCGACGAAGTGCAGGCGCGGGAAACCGGGCTCCTCGAAGATCGCGCGCTCCTCGAACGGGTAGTCGGGCTGCAGCGGCAGCACGTCTTCGCTGCCGCGGAGCAGGCACTGCACCAGCAGCCGGTCGCCGACGACGTGCTCGTGCAGGAGCTCGAGGGCGAGCAGCGGATGGCGCAGGTGGTACAGGACGCCCAGGCACAGCACGAGATCGAACCGCTCGCGCAGACTGCCTACCGCGTAGACCGACATGAGCCTGACGTCCACGTCCACGCCCAGGCGGCGCGTGGCGAGCCGCGCCTGCGCGACGTAGCGCTCGTCGGAGTCGATGCCCACGACGCGCGTGGCGCCGCGGCGCTTCATCTCCATCGCGTAGAAGCCGGCGTTGCAGCCCACCTCGAGGACCGAGAGGCCGTCGAGCCGTTCCGGGACGACGTGCGCGAAACGCTGCCACTTGCTGCGGGGATAGTCACCGAGGAAGTGCTCCGGGGCGGTGAGCACGCCGCCCAGATCGAGGTTCTGGAACCAGGGCCCGAGACGCTCGATCTCCTCCTGCAGCGCCGTGGCGTCTGGCGCTCGCGGGGCAGGATGGTCGTTCCCGCTCATTGCGGGATGTCCAAGCAAGCCGATTGCCACCGGATATGCGACCGTCGCGGCGGGCCCCGGCCTGCGCGGGCCAGTGAGTAGGCATCGCGTGCCTCAGAGTGAGCACCGGGGCGGCCCCCGACGGACGGCACCTCGCCTGCGCCCCCTCCACGTAATCGAGTGCTTCCTCATGGAACGCGTGGGTCCTGCTGCTGAGCGGCTGCTGGTGTGCCGTTTGCAATCTGCCACGGACGCAGGGCTGCGGCTGCGCAACAGGCGCGGCACCCTGCGGATGAGCTGCCATGCGGATTCTGATCACTGGAGGGGCCGGCTTCATCGGATCGCATCTTGCCGATGAGTTGCTGGCGCACGGTTACGAGGTCCGCGTGCTCGACAGCCTCGTCGGGCAGGTCCATCCCGACGGGCCTCCCGACTATCTCGACCCGCAGGTCGAGTTGATGGTGGGCGACGTCCGCGATGCCCGCGCCGCCGAACTGGCGCTCGACGGCGTCGACGGCGTCGTGCACCTCGCCGCCCGCGTCGGTGTCGGGCAGAGCATGTACGAGATCGGCGAGTACGTGTCGGCCAACACGCACGGCACCGCGGTGCTGCTCGGCGTCCTCGCGAACCGCCCCGTGGGCCGGCTCGTCGTCGCGTCGAGCATGAGCGTGTACGGCGAGGGGCGGTACACACGCGTGGACGGTACGCCGCACGACGGCGCCTTCCGTACCGTCACGCAGTTGCGCGAAAAGCAGTGGGATCCGCTCGACGAAGACGGCCGTCCGCTGCAGCCGGTGCCGACGCCGGAGGAGAAGAGACCCGATGTCGCGTCGGTCTACGCGCTGAACAAGTACGACCAGGAGCGGCTTGCGCTGATCGTCGGCGGTGCCTATGGGATTCCTACCGTGGCGCTCCGCTTCTTCAATGTGTACGGCACACGGCAGTCGTTGTCGAACCCGTACACGGGCGTGCTCGCCGTGTTCGCGTCACGACTGCTGAACGGGCGCCCGCCCCTGCTGTTCGAGGACGGCCAGCAGCGGCGCGACTTCGTGAGCGTGCACGACGTCGCGCGAGCCTGCCGGCTGGCGCTCGAGCGGCCAGCTGATCTCGTGGCGGGGCGCCCGTTCAACGTCGGCGGCGGTGTGGCGTGGAGCGTTGCCGACGTCGCGCTGCAGCTTGCCGGCGCCCTGCAGTTGCCGATTCCGCCAGAGGTCACCGGCTCCGGCCGCGTCGGCGACATCCGCCACTGCTTTGCAGACATCACGGCCGCACGCCGGCTGCTCGCGTACGAGCCTGCCGTCGCGTTGCCGGACGGCCTGCTCGAACTGGTGGCCTGGCTCCAGGGCCAGCGTCCCACGGACGCCGTGCTCGTCGCCAAGGCCGAGCTCGACCGCCGAGGGCTGACGCTGTGAGCGTTGACGTGCCCTCCGTACGCGGCCTGCACGTCTTCGTGACGACCGATGCCGTGGGCGGCGTATGGACGTTCACGCGGACGCTGGTCACGGCACTCGCCAGCCACGGCGCGCGCTTCACGGTGGCGGTGCTCGGGCCGATTGCGGCGGCGCGTGCCGCCGAGTGCGAGCAACTGCGACGCACACCGGGCGTCGACCTGCACCACCACGACGGGCGCCTCGAATGGATGCCCGACGCAGGGCCCGACGTGGCCGACGCCCGCCGCTGGCTGGCTGCGCGCGTCCGGGCGTCGCGTCCGGACGTCGTGCACGTGAATGGCTACGCGTACGCGTCTGCCGGCCAGGACGTCCCGACCTGTATCACCGCGCACTCGTGCGTGCATTCCTGGTGGCGGGCCGTCTACGGGCGCCGGCCGCCACCGACCTGGCGCACCTACGCGCGCGAGGTCGAGCGCGGCCTGCGCGCGGCCGATCTCGTGACTGCTCCCTCTGCCTCGATGCGCGACGCGTTCTCCGCGGAGCATCGCTGTCCCGCGCCCGTCGTCGTCGTGCACAACGGCCTGGCTCCCGTGATCGGCGTGGCGCCGAAGGCGGACGCCGTGCTGGCCGTGGGCCGGCTCTGGGACGCCGGCAAGAACATCGCGATGCTGGCGCAGGTCGCCGACGCGCTGCCCTGGCCGGTGTGGGTGGCCGGGGAGACGGTCGCGCCGGACGCGACGACGCTGCGCCTGCCGGCGTCGATGCTCCGGCTCGGCGTGTGCTCCGAGCAGGAGGTGCATGCACGCATGCGGCAGGCCTCCATCTACGCGCTGCCCGCGAGGTACGAGCCGTTCGGCCTGTCGGTGCTCGAGGCGGCGTCGGCGCGATGCGCGCTCGTGCTGGGTGACATTCCGACGTTCCGCGAGCTGTGGCAGGATGCCGCCATCTTCGTCCCGCCGGACGACGCGACACGGTGGCGGCGCGCGCTCGTGGCGCTCTGCGAGGATCCCGCCGCCGTCCGGATGTGGGCGGAGCGCGCGGCGCGGCGTTCGGCCGCGTACAGCGTGGCGGCGTTCGCGCGCGGGTACGCGCAGGTCTATGCGGCCCTGGTGGACCGGCCGGCGTCTGCGCTCGCCACGGCCCGCGGCGACGTGGGGCAGCCGTGCGCATAGCGCTGTTCTGCCACTCGCTCCGCTCGGACTGGAACCACGGCAACGCCCACTTCCTGCGCGGTGTGGCCGCAGCCCTGCTCGATCTCGGTCACGACGTGGTCGCACGAGAGCCGGCCGACGGCTGGAGTGCCACGAACCTCCGGCGCGAACACGGTGCCGCGGCGCTCGACGGATGGCGTGAGGCGTACCCGCACCTGCATGTCGAAACGTATCCGTCCGGCTGCCCGGACCTCGAGCGCCTCGTGGACGGCGCCGACCTCGTGCTGGTGCACGAGTGGACCGAGCCCGCGCTCGTGGCCCGTCTAGGCGCGATGCGCGCCGGCGGCGCGCGCTTCCAGCTGCTGTTCCACGACACGCATCACCGGAGCGCGTCCGCGCCATCGACGCTGGCCGCCCTCGACCTCGACGGCTATGACGGCGTTCTCGCCTTCGGTGAGGTCGTGCGCGAACGCTATCTCCGCGAGGGCTGGCACAGACGGGTGTGGACCTGGCACGA
>JBIQIB010000177.1:0-1321 GCA_044508265.1 Acidobacteriota bacterium | reverse complement strand
CGTGTGTTCGAGGCCCTCGCGTGCGGCATCCCCCTCGTCGTGAGCCGCTGGCACGACGCGGAAGGCCTGTTCCGGCCGGGCGCCGACTACCTGCGCGTCGACACCGGCGACGGGATGACGCGGGCGCTGCACGACGTGCTGCACGACGCGGACCTCGCGCGCTCGCTCGCGGCGAGCGGACTCGAGACCATCAGCGCACGGCATACATGCACGCACCGGGCGGCGGAGCTGCTGGCCATCGTCGGCAGCCTCCAGCGCCCGAACGTCACGGAGGTCGCATGACGGGGCCGCACCTGGCATTCTTCGGGTCGAGCCTGGTGTCGTCGTACTGGAACGGCGCCGCGACGTACTACCGCGGTCTGTTCCGCGAGATGCACGCGCGCGGCTGGCGCATCACCTTCTACGAGCCCGACGCGTACGGCCGCCAGGAGCGGCGCGACATCGACGATCCCACGTGGGCCACCGTCGTCGTGTACGAGGCGACGGAGACGGGCGTGGCGCAGGCACTGGAGCAGGCGCAGTCGGCAGACATGCTGGCCAAGGCCAGCGGCGTCGGCGTGTTCGACGACGAACTCGAGCGCGCGCTGCCCGAGGTGCGACGCGCGGGACAGGCCTGTCTCTTCTGGGACGTCGACGCGCCCGCGACGCTCGCGCACCTGCGCAGCCATCCGGATGCGGCCCTCGCAACGGCGCTGGCGCGCTATGACCTCGTCCTGACCTACGGTGGCGGGCGTCCCGTCGTGGACGCCTACCGGGAGCTCGGCGCGCGCGACTGCATCCCGGTGTACAACGCCGTCGATCCGGAGACGCACCATCCGGTCGAGCCCGACCCGCGGTACCGGGCCGACCTCAGCCTGCTGGCCAACCGGCTGCCCGATCGCGAGGCGCGCATCGGCATGTTCTTCCGCGATGCGGCCGAGGCGCTGTCTGACCGATCGTTCCTGCTCGGCGGCAGCGGTTGGGACGACTGGCCGGCGCCTGCGAACGTCCGCACGGTGGGGCACGTGTACACGCGCGACCATAACGTCTTCAACTGCAGCGCCGTGGCCGTATTGAACGTGAGCCGCGAGAGCATGGCGGCGACGGGCTTCTCGCCGGCGACCCGCGTCTTCGAGGCTGCCGGTGCCGGGGCCTGCCTGATCACGGATGCCTGGCGCGGCATCGAGCAGTTCCTCGAGCCGGAGCACGAAGTGCTCGTCGCCAGCAACGGCGCGGACGTCGCACGTCATCTTGAGTCGCTCACGCCCGAACGTGCGCGCCGGATCGGCAGCGCCGCCCGCCGGCGCGTGCTGCGCGAGCACACGTACCGTGATCGGGTGAG
>JBIQIB010000176.1:0-6058 GCA_044508265.1 Acidobacteriota bacterium | reverse complement strand
GGCGTGCACCTGCGGTTTGCGGCACCGCTGGCTGACGGTTCGAGCGTGACGATCGACGCGGTCGCCACGGGTCCGGGCCGCATCGACGCGTGGGCGGCACTCGCCGGCCATGGTGCGGTGGCCTTCTCGCCGCTGGCGATCTTCTGACAGGAGGGCTCGATGGAATCCGTCCTGCGCACGGTTGCCGTCTACGTGTTCGTCCTGGTGGTCTTCCGGATCAGCGGCAAGCGCGCCCTGAGCCAGATCACGACGTTCGACTTCGTGCTGCTGCTGATCATCGGCGAATCGACGCAGCAGGCCCTGCTGGGTAACGACTTCTCCGTGATCAACGCGTGGATCGTCATCGCCACGCTGTTGCTGCTCGACTACGGGCTGTCGTTCGTCAAGAGCCGTGTGCCGCTCGCGGACCCGCTGCTCGAGAGCCGCCCCTTGCTCCTCGTCAGCGAGGGCCGGTTCCTCGCAGACCGGGCCGAGCGTGAAGGCGTCGATCTCGACGACATCCTCGCTGCGAGCCGGACGCTGCACGGCGTCATGCACCTCAACGAGATTCGCTACGCCGTGCTCGAACGCAGCGGCGGCATCTCGATCATCCCTGAACAGGACCCACAGCCTGCCAGCGCGCAGGCCGCCGTTCAACCATGAGGCGCCCCCGGGCGCCCCGCATCGGCGGCCGCAGAGCGCGGCCGCGAGGAGCACTCTTCATGTCGAAGTCGACCAACGGCCCGAGCGATCCCCGGCCCCAGGGGCCTTCACCCGAGTTCGCGCAGGAGCCCATCGAGCCGCCGGGCAGTATCGACGAGATGAACCCGGCCGCGGATCACGGCGAGGAGTCGTATCGCGGCCTGGGCCGGCTCACCGGGCGCCATGCGCTCATCACCGGCGGCGACAGCGGCATCGGCCGCGCCACCGCCATTGCCTTCGCACGCGAAGGGGCCGACGTGCTGATCAGCCATCTGCCGGAAGAAGCGTCGGACGCGGCCGACACGTGCCGGCTGATCGAAGAGGCGGGGCGACGGGCCATTGCCGTACCCGGCGACATCCAGGACGAGTCGCTCTGCCAGCAGCTCGTCGATACGGCCTTCGACGAGCTCGGCGGCCTCGACATCCTCGTCAACAACGCGGCCTACCAGCTGACGCACGAGTCGATCGCCGACTACACCACCGCCGAGATCGACCGGAGCTTCCGGACGAACGTCTACGCGATGTTCTGGCTCTGCCGTGCAGCGCTGCCGCGCCTGGAGCCTGGCAGCGTGATCATCAACACGGCGTCGATCCAGGCGTTCGACCCGAGCGCGCAGCTGCTGGCCTATGCCGCGACGAAGGCGGCGATCGTCAACTTCACCAAGGCCCTGTCGGAGATGGCCATGAAGCAGGGCGTCCGCGTGAACGCCGTTGCGCCGGGCCCGGTGTGGACGCCGCTCATCCCGTCCACGATGCCCGAGGATCACGTCGCCACATTCGGAAGCAACACCTCGTACAACCGTCCGGCTCAGCCGGTCGAGATCGCCCCGGTGTACGTCTTCCTCGCGTCGGAGGAGTCGCGCTACGTGACGGGCGAGGTGTACGGCGTGACCGGTGGCCGAACGCCCTACTGATTCCCCGACGGGCCAGGGTGCACGCTCGACTCAGTGTGAGAGCGCGAATACCCACACCCGCGGCGGATGGGGTTGCCGATCGGCTGCGACGTGACTACCTGCGCCGTCAGCGCATGGCGTGAATCGTGCACTCAGCAGGGCGACGGATCGCGTGCCGCGATCAGCAGACAAGGAGTTCAGTCATGAAGACGACACTCACGGCGTGTTGTGCCGTGCTCGCAGCCGGCGTCATCACGGTAGGCGCGCAATCACCTGCCCCGCAGCAACCCACGACGCAGCAGCCGACGCAGTCACCCCAGACGCGGCCGCAGCCCGACCGTCCACAGACCGACAGGGCACGCAGCGGCCAGATGGGCGAAGCCGGGACCATGACGGTGACGGGCTGCCTCAAGACCTGGGATGGCTCGATGAAGGACAGCTCCGGCACCGCTGATGCCAGTTCCGCGCAGCAGGGTGCGTCGGCCACGCCGCGTTACGTATTGACCGACGTCTCCAGCGAGGGCATGCAGCAGGGTCGCAGCGGCGCCGGGTCATCAGCGTCGTCGCCCGCCCGGCCGGCGGCTGGGGCGTCCTCAGGGGCCGCGTCGTCAGGCGATCAGACGCTGGCGCTGATGTCCGAGGGCGGCAACGTCGACTTCTCCAAGCACGTGAACCACAAGGTGCAGCTCACCGGCAAGCTGGACGCGAAGGACCAGACGAGCCAGGGTTCACCGCAGCAGAGCAGCACGGGCACGGCAGGCTCGACCGGCACCGCGACGACGGGCCGCTCGGCGCAGTCGATGCCCATGAGCGTGCCGACGTTCAACGTCAGCGCGCTGAAGCACGTCTCGGCTTCGTGCTCGTCGTAGCCGGGACAGGCAGTACCACCACCACGGCAGGCCCCGGGGCGGTCAACGCCCGCTCCGGACGTGAGCGCATCGGGGCCCGCCTTTCACATACACGAACGTACGGAGGACCACTCATGCCACAGATGCGCACGCTGCAGGATGCACTGATCGACGAAGTACGCGACCTCTATCACGCCGAGAAGCAGCTGGTGAAGGCGCTGCCGAAGATGGCGAAGGCCGCCTCACACGAGGAGCTGCGGGCCGCCCTGCAGGCCCACCTTGCCGAGACCGAGAACCAGGTCAGCCGCCTCGAACGGGTGTTCGAGCTGTTCGACCTCAAGCCGCGGGCGAAGACGTGTCCCGGCATGGCGGGCATCATCGAGGAAGGCTCGGAGATGCTCGAGGAAGACGCCGAAGACTCGGTGCGCGACGCGATGATCATCGCGGCGGCGCAGCGCGCGGAGCACTACGAGATTGCCGCGTACGGCACCGCGTGCGCGTGGGCCGAGGAACTGGGCCTGTCCGACGTCGCGAACGTGCTCCGCGAGACGCTCAACGAGGAAGAAGCGACCGACAAGAAGCTGACGACGCTGGCCGAGGGGCGTATCAACGCCGCGGCCTCCGAGGGTGCCGAAGTCCAGGCGAACTAGGGCGGCGAGCCGCCGCCAGGCGGCATCGTTCGCACCCCCTCATCGCGGGGCGGCAGGCCATGGGTCTGCCGCCCCGTTCTCATAGACGGCAGATGAGCAGCTCGCGCTCGAAGATCATCTCCTTCGGCAGGTGCGAGTGCAGTTCCAGGAACAGCTCCTCGTGCTCGATGACCTCGCGCCGCCACTCCGCGGGGTCGAGCGCCTGCACCTGCTCGAACGTCTCCTGCGGATAGTCGAGCCCTCGCCAGTCGATGTCCTGGTAGCGTGGCATCCAGCCGAGCGCCGACTCGAGGGTCGGCACGCGCCCGCGCACGCGGTCGACGATCCATCGCAGTACGCGCATGTTGTCGCGGAACCCGGGCCAGAGATAGCGGCCGTCCGCGTCCTTCCGGAACCAGTTCACGTGGAAGATCTTCGGCGTCTCGGACAGCGAGCGCTGCATCGTGATCCAGTGCCGGAAGTAGTCGCCCATGTGATAGCCGCAGAACGGCAGCATCGCCATGGGGTCGCGCCGGACGCGCCCGACGGCGCCGGCGGCGGCCGCCGTGGTCTCCGAGCCCATCGTCGCGCCCATGTACACACCCGACGTCCAGTTGAACGACTGGTAGACGAGCGGAATCGTCGTCGCGCGCCGGCCGCCGAAGATGATGGCGCTGATGGGTACGCCCATCGGGTCGTGGAAGCCCGGGTCGATCGTCGGGCACTGCGTGATGGGCGCGGTGAAACGGGCGTTCGGGTGGGCCGCCGTGACGCCGTGCGCGCGGCCGATCTCCGGCGTCCATTTGTTGCCTCGCCAGTCGAGGCACTCGGCAGGCGGCTCGTCGGTCATGCCTTCCCACCACACGCCGCCGTCGGGCGTGAGCGCGACGTTGGTGAAAATCGTGTTGCGCGCGATGGTCGCCATCGCGTTGGGGTTGGTCTTCATCGACGTCCCGGGCGCGACGCCGAACATGCCGGCCTCGGGGTTGATCGCGCGCAGCCTGCCGTCGGCGTCGGGCTTCAGCCACGCGATGTCGTCGCCGACTGTCGTGACCTTCCATCCCTCCATCGCCTCGGGCGGCACCAGCATCGCCAGGTTGGTCTTGCCGCAGGCGCTCGGGAACGCCGCCGCGACGTAGGTCTTCTCCCCCTGCGGATCCTCGACGCCGAGGATCAGCATGTGCTCGGCCATCCAGCCTTCGTCGCGCGCCATCGCCGACGCGATGCGCAGGCCGAAGCACTTCTTGCCGAGCAGGGCGTTGCCGCCGTAGCCCGATCCGTACGACCAGATCTCGCGTGTCTCGGGGAAATGGACGATGTACTTCTCTTCGTTGCAGGGCCAGGGCACGTCGCGCTGCCCCGGCGCGAGCGGCGCGCCGACGCTGTGCAGGCAGGGCACGACGCGCTTGACGTCCCTGTCGATCTCCTTCAGCACCTGGAGGCCGATGCGCGCCATGATGCGCATGTTCGCCACGACGTACGGCGAGTCGGTCAGCTGAACGCCGATCTGCGACATGGGCGATCCGATGTCGCCCATGCTGTACGCGAGCACGTACATCGTGCGGCCCGCCATCGCCCCCTTGAAGCGCGCCCGCAGCGTGCGCCGCATCTCGTAGGGGTTGACCCAGTTGTTGGTGGGGCCGGCGCTGTCCTTCGACAGCGAGCAGACGAACGTGCGCTGCTCGACACGGGCGACGTCCGATGCGTCCGAGCGCGCGTAGTAGCACCCGGGCCACAGCTCCTCGTCGAGTCTGATGAGCGTGCCGGTCTCGACCATTTGCGCGCAGAGGGCGTCGTATTCCTCCTGCGAGCCGTCCACCCAGTGCACGGCAGCCGGCGTGGTCAGCGCCCGCATCTTCTCCACCCAGCGAAGGAGGTGCGGATTGGTGGCAAGGGGAACGGACGGGTCTCGGTCTGCCATCGTGTCGCGATCATAGCGTGCGGCACCTCAGTGGCGCCCCCGCCGACTGGACGAGCCCGGGCCTCAGCGGACACAATCGAGGCGTGTCTGCCCAGTCGATTGCCTCGTCTCCGCTCCTGACACTGCCCGCCGCCGCGCCGCGCGCCCTGACCGCGCAGGCCCTGCTCGTCGTGGCCGCCGCGTGGGCGCTGCCGGCCCTGGCGCACCTCACCGGTCTGCCCGTCGGCACGCTGCTGCCGATGCACTGGCCGGTGCTGCTCGCCGGGCTCTGCTACGGCTGGCGATCCGGCCTGGCGGTCGGCGCGTCCGCCCCCATCGCCAGCTACCTGCTCTCGGGCATGCCCCCGCCCCCGGTGCTCGCGCCAATGGTCGCGGAGCTTGCCGTCTACGGATGCGTCGCCGGCTTCGTACGCGAGCGTCTGGGCCGCAGCGGCATCGAGGCCGTGCTCGCCGCCGTCATCGCCGGCCGCGTCGTCTTCGTCGGCGTGATGCTCGCGAGCGGTCTGATCACGGGTCCCCTCACCGACTACCTCCGCCTTGCGCTCGTGCCCGGCGCGCCAGCGATGGCGGCGCAGGTGCTGCTGCTGCCGGCCCTCGCGGCCTGGTGGGTGCGCCGGGAGGCGACGCAGCGCCGCACGCCATCTGAAAGCTGAGCCGCACGGGACGCGGCGGCTTCAGAACGTGGGAGCCGGGCATGGTACGGTGAAGGCTCCGGATGCCCACGCATGATTTGATCGTCGTCGGGTCGGGAACCGCCGCCGGCGTCGTGGCGCGCCGCGCGCGCAAGGCCGGGTGGAGCGTCGCCGTCATCGACAAGCAGCCGATCGGCGGGACGTGCGCGAATCGCGGGTGTGAGCCGAAGAAGGTCATGGTTGGTGTGGCGGACGCGGCCGAGTCCGTACGCCGGCTCGACGGCCGAGGCGTGGTGGCCTCGAACATCGAGGTCGACTGGGGCCCTCTCGCCCGCTTCACGCGCACGTTCACCGATCCTGTGCCGTCACAGCGCACGAAGGGATTCGAGGATCAGGGCATCGAGGTCGTGCGCGGCGTTGCCCGGTTCACCAGCCGTTCGTCGCTGACTGTCGC